>NZ_JAUOQQ010000003.1:0-223319 GCF_030547675.1 Photobacterium sp. 2_MG-2023 | reverse complement strand
CTGTCTCTCGGAACATCGATTGGCAACTCACCGTCATCAGTGATAATGGTTTTAGACGAATAACCGTTGCGACTGTTAGTGCTTGGCTTAGGGGCATGTTTTTCGTAGCCAAGGTGCTCGTCTAACTCGACATTAAGCGCAGTTTCAACGGTCACCTTGGTTAACATTTTACGAAAGTCCTCAAGATCAGATTGGGACTTGATGGATTTCGCGGCTTCACGAGCAAACGCTTCAAGTGCTTTCTTGTCCATATTGTCTATCCTTAAGCCTTTAAGGCTGAAGCTTAGACAATTACACAGAATTCAGGACAGTCTCACAAAAAAAGGGCTTCGCAGCCCCTTTTACGCTAATGTGATGTTAGCTTAGTCTTTCTACGTTAGCTGCTTGCAAGCCTTTTTGACCTTGCTCAACCTCGTACTGTACTTTTTGACCTTCTTGCAGTGTTTTGAATCCATCACCGGCAATTGCGCGGAAGTGAACAAATACGTCGGCACCACCGTTATCCTGAGTGATAAAACCGAAACCCTTTTCCTCGTTAAACCACTTAACGGTACCTGTTGCTTTGGACATGTTGTCTCCTGAATCTCTTACTCTTTACGTAGCTAACCAATAAGGCTTAACGAAACACCAAAGAATTGCTAACTCTACATCCACAGTCATCCGAAAGAGTCCTGACGAAAAGTGTCGCACGCAATCGTATTAAGCTAAATCAATACTGGTATTAAGAAAGAGTAGGCTCTTGTATTCCAAAAGCAAATAATTCCGCAGTATATTGTGAGTCACATAACAAGAAACAGTGTGCATATTTGTTTTTTATTGCTTGTCGCATTAATGAAAAGCAACTGTCATCAGAATAATGAAAATCAACAGTATAATTAATCGGTTAAAAATTGAACTTGATTTTTGAGGCGCTGAGCAAGATCAATGAAATGCAGGGTGTAGTGAATTAAGAGTGATCTTACTTGTGAAGAAAGACAAGTTTCTGTTATAACCCAAGTAATGCAGGTTTTCTAGTTTCAAAGTAAGGACAAAACATGAGCAATATCCTGGAATTGGTGCGTCTTGCAAGGCGTAAAAATAAACTTAAGCGTGAAATTCTTGATAATGACCGCAAGATCAGAGACAACCGCAAGCGCGTTGAGTTGCTGGAAAACCTGATTGATTACATTCAGCCGAATATGACACATGAAGAGATTGTCAGCATTATTGAAAACATGAAAGCGGATTATGAAGACCGCGTTGATGATCACATCATCATCACTGCTGAGCTATCAAAAGAGCGTCGTGAAGCCAGTAAGCAATTGAAAGAACATAAGCGTACTGAGCTGGCGAACCGCCCGGCTAAATAAGCGGATAAGTAACAATAACCGTTTGTATCTGATAATAAAAAAGCCGCGTAAGCGGCTTTTTTCGTATGACATGTCGGCAGAGATGAGGCGCTGTTAGATTGCCAGCTCTTCAATCTGTGCTTTCGCTTCCCCACGGCCTTTATCGGCCAATTCATCACCCATGTTTAATGCTTCTGCATAAACAAACTCAACCTCTGTCATGCCGACAAAGCCAAGGATAGTGGTCAGGTAAGGAACCATAGTGTCAGTGGCGTTACCTTTATGCATGCCGCCACGAGAAGAAACAACAATCACTTTTTTACCTGTCAGCAGACCAACAGGCCCATTTTCAGTGTAAGAGAAAGTCACACCTGCACGGGCAATCAGGTCAAACCAGTTTTTCAGTTGAGTCGGAATGCTGAAGTTA
This sequence comes from Photobacterium sp. 2_MG-2023, assembly GCF_030547675.1. NCBI lineage: Bacteria > Pseudomonadati > Pseudomonadota > Gammaproteobacteria > Vibrionales > Vibrionaceae > Photobacterium > Photobacterium sp. 2_MG-2023. Next base: position 221,564 of record NZ_JAUOQQ010000003.1, on the reverse strand, counting down.
TACATAGGTGCGCCAATGATAATAGTGTCACTGGTTTTGATTTCGTTGATCAGCTGATCAGACAGTGCAATCGTTTCTTTCTGACGTTGGGTCAGATTGTCACCACCACGTAACCCACCTGCCAGCTCGCCGTCTAGAACAGGGAGCGGATGAGCAACCAGGTCACGTTCAATGATGGTGGAGATGCTATCTGCTTTAACGTTGACAAGATGATCAATCAGAGCGTTTGATTGAGAGTAACCGCCAAGGATGCTGGATTTCAGAACAAGAACTTTAGACATAATGCTGTCCCTTCTATAGTGATTCTTTAATGAACTTGGGCTAACTATAAATGCCGGGCTGCAGCACTAAAAGCTGAAAAACTTGTGTAAGTTGTTCGAGTATTTTGAATGAAGCTAGATTCGGCCCGGAAAAATTCGGGTGGTCTGAGGGCAGAAGGGATTAAAAAAGGATAAAAAATAGCCCGAAACGACTCCTGTTTCGGGCTTAGGGGAATGGCTCGTGAGAGCCTTGCGCTAACTGGTTTATAAATGGAGATCAATTACAATATCAAGCTTAGTTCAAGCAGCATTTTTTGCCAGTTTTAGCCCTGAGACAGTCAAGGCTACTGCCATCATCGATACCAATAACCGTCTGCTCCAAATTCAAAGTATTTTTCCAGATAAACCTGTATCTCTCACCAATTCCCTTGGCAGGCCATTTTTGATGCGATTCCCAACCCATTTTCCTAATCCCAGAGGATAATCCTGATAGGTAACAATAACTTCACCTTTGCCAGTGAGGTCTTGCGGGCGTATGTCTCTGCCCATGATCCACTCATTGGCTTCATCGGTGGTTAGAGAAACACAGCTTGGCTCTTTGCCTGTGGCCAGTGTCATGACTGCTTCATGCTGCCAGCGGTACCCTTTTTTATGCTTTTCTGCCAGTTTAATGCCAATACGCTGGAAACGGATGTTTTCTAATAGCGGACGAAGGCGGGCAGGGAACAACCAGACTTCCTGATCCCGAAGCCAAACCTCCCGCTCTGGCGGTAGTGTCAGGCTGAGATCTGTGTACAGCTGCTGGTGGATTTGCTCACTGTCTTTACGCGAGGCCAGAGAGAAGGGAAAAATGGCTTTTCGTTTTTTAGCCGGCTCGCTTTCAACAGCCGCAAGTTTACGAATGCGGGCGACAAAAAATCCCTCACTATCATAAACCTGCGGGAAGACGTGTAAAAAGCCTTCCTCGGTACAGGTTTGCTCTGCACCGTTAAATAAACCTGCAAGGGATTCAAATTGCACTGCATCGCCAAAGGTTTCTTTGAGAAATAAGCACACCTCTTGATTTTCAGTATGATTAAGCGTGCAGGTGGAATACACCATCACGCCGCCGGGTTTCAGCGTCTGAAAAGCACTGACAATAAGGCCGCGCTGAATGTCTGCAATATCCTGGACGTGCTTCAGGCTCCAGTTTGCCATGGCGTCTTCGTCTTTACGTATTGCACCTTCGCCTGAACAAGGGGCATCCAGAAGAATGCTGTCAAATGCTTCAGGGGTCCAGCTACCGAATATCTGCCCATCGAAATGTGTAATTGCGGCATTAGACACACCGCAACGCTGCAGGTTGGCGTATAATACCTTGATGCGGCTGGCTGACAGTTCGTTAGCAACCAGTGCGCCTTTATGTTGCATTGAGGCCGCGATTTGCGTTGTTTTTGAACCGGGGGCGGCGGCCATATCCAGCACACAGCCGATTTGCTCGTTGTTTGTGAGTAAAGCGGTGACTGGCAGCATGGAGCTGGCTTCCTGTATATAAAACAGTCCTGCCAGGTGTTCTGCGGTATTGCCTAAAGACTCAGTGACTGACTCATCGTACTCTATCCAGAATCCTTCTTCACACCAGGGAACCGGCGTGAGGGTCCAGTCTTTATCACTGACTTTTGCCAAAAAATCGGCGACGGAAATTTTCAGTGTATTGACCCGGATACTACGACGCAGCGGGGTACGGCAACTGGCGAGGAAACTGTCCATATCCAGACTGTCTGGCAGAATTTGGCGGATGAGGTTAATGAAATCGTCTGGAATGTAGATGGACTGATGCACTTGCTTTATCTCGGTTGGGATGCAGGCGGCAAGTCTATAACAAACTGGCGTTAGGATAAAACAACAAGGCAAGCCCAATGGCTTGCCTTGTTGTTTTGCAGGCTGGAACAACCAGACTTTTTCGGCGACCCACGTGCCCGGTGGCCGATGCCGGGTGTTATTCGGCCGGAATAGCAGTCCGCCACTGTTTCCATTCCGGATTGGCCTTTTCGTGAAGCAGAAAGTGCGTTCCGCTTTGAGCTGGCGCGGAAAGGGGCTGGCCTTCGGGTGTGGCGAGTGCAATGCCGCCACGAATCAGGCTGTCTACAGTGCCAGCCTGAATGCTGGCGCCTGTCAGACCGACACTGACATCCAGACCTGATGTGTTCCAGAATACGGTATCTGAACGAACCAGATGCCGGAAGCCAGGCTCAATGTGCGCCTCAATCATTACTCTGTCAGCCAATTCGCCTAACGTGACTTTACTGACCTGGCCCACTTGTATGTCTCTGAACAGCAGGGGTGTACCTGAACGTATTGAAGCGCGGTTGACACTTTCCAGAATAACGGTCAGGCCATCGAACCTTGCTTTTGCCTGTTCCGAAAGCGCGAATGTTTGCCGATAGTTTCCTTCACCCGGCTCTACTTCTATGTAGCTGCTTAAAAGACTGTCGAGATTTTTGACTCCAGTGAGTTCGACTTTGGGTGTGACCAGCCAAAAGTGCGTTTTATCTTTTGTCAGAGCATCAGCAAACCGGGGAAAAAGACGCGCATCAATCTGAACCAGACCGGTTTTAAAATCCGGCACCAGCGACAACACTTTACCCACCGTCACTCCTTGGTATTTGATGTCAGTACCCACAGAAATGCCTTTGGCATGCTCTGCCGTCAGGCTGATTTGCGAACCAAATTCCTTCGCGCTTTTCAGGCTGCCGAACAGTTTGAATTGTTTACCGACACGGTTGGGAATGCCGTTCATGTTATCGAAAGCAATACCGCCTTTGAGTAATGAAGTGACAGGGCTGGCTTTTATATTGACCCCAGACAAACCAGCTTCGATTTCAACACCGGATTGATCCCAGAAAACGCTGTCTGCTGTCACTAAATAGCGGTACTTGTTCTGAATCGATAATTTTATTGTGACGCCGTCACGCGTTAGGGCATAACCACTGACTTTGCCGACGGGAAGGTTACGGTATAGCACAGGGCTACCTTCGCTCACCGAGGGAAGAGCGTCGGCAAAAAGTTGTACCGTGGTACTGCCGGATTGCTGGCTGCTGGCAAGTTTCGCGAGTGCCTGACTTTCAAACAGCGGATATTGGCTACGCATTTTCCCTGAGCCTTCAGAGGTAAAAGCGATACTGTTACTGATTAACTGCTCTGCTGGTGGTACTGATACATTGATACCGTCTGCACTGATGTCGGCCTGAATTCCGCCATCAATAAAGAAGCGGCTTTGGCTTCGTACCAGAGAGGTGAATTCGGGTTTGATTATGATATCAAAGCGGACTTTTTCTTTTTCCAGGCTGATTTTTTTGACACTTCCCACGGCCATGCCTCGGTGTGTCACCTGAGTATTTCGGCTGATACCAACATTCTTATCGGCGTACAGGTGAATGACGGCAGCCCCGGGACGTTTCTCTTCAAGCTGCTCCTGGGTGAATGCCTGGAAGTGCCGGGCCGGCTCACCTTCGCCTGGAATTAACGTCAGATAATTGCCCTTTATCAGGTTACCGAGATTACTCACACCCTGTAAGGAGAGGTTGGCTTCTTCCAACAACAGACTGGTGCCGGATGTCAGCAAATCACTCATGCTAGGTTCAATCGCTGCATGGGCAATAATACGTTTGCGCTGATGGTCTAAACGCAAATCAGAGATCTGGCCAATCTGCAGGCCGCGATACACGATCGGAGCGCCGCCAGCACTGATGTCATTGTTATCTGGTAATTCAACGGTAATGGCGATGCCGCGTCCAGCGGTATTCAGATCGGGGTACAGGCGAAACAAATGGTTCGGCTGGATAGGAAGACCTTCGTCCGGGGAGTCGAAAGCAATCGCCCCGGCAATTAATGCAGAGAGACTTTCAAACTGAACATCGACACCATTAAATCCGATATTGGCACTGACACCGCTAACATTCCAGAAGCGGCTTTTATTGGTCACCAGGTTGGCGTACTGAGGCTGGATCAGGACGTCAATCAACACCCGTTTTTTACTGTTGCTGAGGGTGTAGTTATAGACTTCGCCAACAGGGATTTTTTTATAGTAGACCTGCGCGCCGATAGAAACAGAACCCAGGTCGGGCGCCTGAAGCTGAATGGTGAGCCCTTCACCAGCGGGAGTTTCGGAGGGTTGACTGTCTAAAGCATCAAACTCCTGGGCCGGTTCTCCCTCTCCTGGGAGCAGCGCAATGTAGTTACCCGATACCAGTGCATCAAGGCCACTGATGCCGGTAATCGAGGCTTTGGGTTTAACAAGCCAGAACCGCGTGCCTTTACGTAAAACCTGTACCGCTTCAGGATAGATATCAGCGGTTACATAGATACTTTGCAGATCATCAGATAATTTAACGTCCCGGACGACGCCAACTTCCAGGCCCTGATAACGAATCATGGTTCTGCCGGCAACCAGACCGGCCGCATCCTCAAAATGGATAATGATGCGCTGGCCAGCTTCGCTGACAGCCTGAACGACCAGCCATGCCGCCAGCCCCAAAGCCAGTACAGGTAAAATCCACAGCGGCGATATCTGTCTGTCCCTTTTGACATTCACCGGTTGAGGCTGTTGCGGGCCGACGGGGTTGCCAAAAGGCGGCTGTGGAGGGTGTTTACTGTTTGTCATAGTTATCCCAAATCAGGCGAGAGTCCAGGCTTTCTGCTGCCAGCATGGTGAGCACGACAACGATCGCAAAGGCAATGGCTCCCGGGCCAGGGGTAAAATCCAGAATCTGGCCGCGATCAATGAGCGTGACCATTAAAGCAATGACGAACAAGTCCATCATTGACCATTTACCGATCCATTGAATGATACGGTAAAGCCTCATTCTGTGTAAGTGATTGATCTTTCTTTTACCGTGGATGCACAGAAGAATAAATGCAAGCCCAAGTATTTTGGCAACGGGCACAACGATACTGGCAAAGAAAATCAGAATGGCTATGCCTTCCATGCCGGTATTGATGAGTGACGCGACGCCAGAGAGAATAGTGTCTTCAATCCGCTTACCATTGTTTAAAAATATTGATATCGGGTAGGTGTTTGCCGGGATGATGAAAATAGTCGCCGTGATCAGGTAAGCCCATGTTTTCTGTATTGAAAACGGTTTACGGTAGTGAGTTGGGCTATGGCAGCGCTGACATTTATCGGCTTCTTCCTGGCTCAGATGGCAATTGTCACAGTGTAACTTCAAGGCTGGGCTTTTATGATCGGATTCAGGTTGCCAGGCTTCCCAATACCGTTTGACATGGAAGCGCGTGAGCATGATGACCATCAGTATTTCCATCATAACCAGGCAAAACAGGCCGGGGCCGACATAGATATCGGCATAGTCTTTAACTTTGAAGCACGCAATGCCCAAACTGACCAGAAAAACATCAAACATCGCCCAATGCTTCAGGTGTTCTATGCACCACATCGAGTACTTAAAGAGGCTGAGCTGGCGCTTCGCCAAGCCTAGTTGAGCGCCGACTACCGATAGGAAAACCAGTAAAGGTGCGACTGTGCTGCAGAACAGTATTAACAGCGCGACAGCGGGGTAATCGGACGACAACGTCAGCGCGCCTGAGGGTATGGTAGCCGGTATCATGACACCGAACAGGCGAATGGTAATTAAAGGATAGAGATGCGCCGGTATGATTAGTATCAAACCGGCGACAGCGAGAGCCAGATCGCCACGTATAGATGGCATGCCGCCACGGTACATGCGTGATTCGCAACGGGGACAAAAAGCGCTTTGTCCCCTGGCGGTTACTTTAGGTGTCAATAGTAAATCACAACTAGGGCAGAGTCTTACCGTTGACATTGATGTCCATCCTATTGGAACCGTTAACTTGTTGAACTGGCATCACTATATTATTTTGAACTGAACCTGGCTACTGTCAGGTTCTGATTGTTAATGTGATGTTCAGCCTCGCTGGATTGAGCAGTACCGTACAGGGTCTGATACAGACCAGTCGTGTTCACCAGCTCCGCGTGTGTCCCAGTCTGGCTTACCTGACCGTCTTCCAGCACATAAATGATATCAGCCTGTTTCACCGCAGAGAGTCTGTGAGCCACGATAAGGGTCGTCCGGTCTGCCAGAAAGTGGTTCAAGGCAGTATGCAAAGCGGCTTCAGTGGCCGTATCCAGTGCAGATGTCGCTTCATCCAGAATGACGAAATCCGGGTTAGTCAGAATCATTCGGGCGATAGCGAGCCGTTGGCGTTGTCCTCCTGAAAGGCGAATACCCTGACGGCCAATCTGAGTGTCCAGCCCGTCACTCAGCCGCTGTGTGACATCTGAAAGCTGTGCAATTTCAATTGCTTGCCAAAGTTGTTCGTCGCTATACTCAGCGCCCAATGACAGATTATGACGAAGAGTATCATTGAACAGTACCGGTTGTTGCAGCACAACGGCCATTTTTTCCCGCAGTGCCTCATAGCTGACGTCTTCAACAGGATGGCCATTGATCAGTATATCGCCACTGTCTTTTTGATAGATGCCGAGGAGTAACTGGATCAATGTGGACTTTCCGCCGCCTGACGCACCCACTAATGCCACGCGTTTTCCTGCGGGTAATGAAATATTCAATCCGTTCAGGACTTTCTTGTCTTCATCATAGGAAAAGTCGAGATGATTGATATCAATGGCAATCTGCTTATGGCCGGAAAAGGGATCCACTTTGGCCTGAGGACGAACCTCTTCTTCCAGTGCAATCAGCTGGTTCAGACGCTGCATAGCGGCCGAAGCACCGTACCAGGCAAATTGAATACCCAGCAGTTCCTGAACCGGGCCCAGCATAAACCACAGATAGCCAAATACCGCGAACATCTGGCCAATGGTCAAATCGCTGAACAGCACCATGAGCATGGCCCCAGCGCGGAAGAGTTCGAATCCAATCAAAAACAGCAGGAAAGAGATCCGTCCGGCGGCTTCTGACTGCCAGGCGTATTTATCGGCATTATCACGGATGCCATCAGCATGCTCTTTCAGGTTTTTCAGGAAATCGCGTTCACGGTTTGCCGCTCTTAGCTGATAAATACCATCCAGCGTTTCAACCAGTCGCTGCTGAAATTTCTCGAAGGCTTGGTTTTCTTTCCGCTTTAAGTGCTTAACTCGGTTTCCCATTTTTCGTGATGCATAAATCACAACCGGGTTGACCAGAAGAATAAACAGCCCCAGCTCCCAGTTCAGCCACAGCAGCACGATGGCTGTCCCGAGCACAGTCAGCGTACCAATCAGAAAGCGGCTTAACGTGTCGCCCACAAATTTATCTATGGTTTCAACATCCGTAACCAGATGAGAAGTGATTCCGCCGCTGCCGCGCTCTTCATACTGACGCATGCTTATCCGGCCAAGTTTATCAATCAGGTGCTTGCGCATCTGATAAGTAACGTCTTTGGCGACTAAGGTAAACTGGCGGCTTTGCAGGATATTCAAAGCTTGGCTGGCAGCACGCATGACGACGACCATCAGGAGCACCAGAATGATATAGGCAGTCGGTTGTTGCCAGGCTAACGGCAGGAAGTGGTTTAATAAAGCAATTCCCTTACCAGGCTGATCAAGCAGAATTTCGTCTACCATCAGCGGCATCAGCAGTGGGATAGGAACGCTGATAAGCGTAGCAATCAGGGCGATGATATTGGCAGCAATCAGCCTCTTTTTGTGATGTTTTGCTTGCTTTATCAACCATGACCAGTTAATCATTTGATTCGTTGAGCCTTTCACAGTGATAACGATTCCTATTACGATACAAAGGTGCCATTTTAACGGCTATATATGGAGTAAGCCATGGAAAATAAATCTGCATTCTACCGTCGTTTAACCCAACAGGCTGTGGCAATCGTTGACGGTGAACCCGATGTAATTGCTAATATTTCTAATATTAGTGCGTTACTGAACATGGAGTTAGAGGATATTAACTGGGTCGGTTTTTATTTGCTGAAAGATGACCAGTTGGTATTGGGTCCATTTCAGGGTAAACCAGCCTGTGTTCGTATACCTGTTGGCCGCGGTGTTTGTGGTACGGCCATCTCAGAAAACAAAGTTCAGCGAGTAGGCGACGTCCATCAATTTGAGGGGCACATTGCCTGTGATGCTGCCAGTAATTCTGAGATCGTGATTCCATTTTCAGTTAAAGGTGAATTGTACGGCGTATTGGATATTGATAGCCCAAGCCTGTCAAGATTTGACCAGGAAGATGAAGATGGGCTGGCTGCATTCATTGAGGAACTACAAATTAAGCTCTAATTGCATGCTTTCGGTGGTTTTTCAACATCAGGTAATTATAATAGCCCGCACTTATTGGTTTTATTTAAAAGCACTAACAGCGAGGTACTCTCGCTTTGTCAGGAAAGTCCATGGAAAACTCTGAAAAGTTAACGAACAGTAAAGAAGTGATTGCCTATATTGCAGAGCAATTCCCGAATTGTTTTACTGTTGAAGGTGAAGCTAAACCATTAAAAATTGGTATCTTCCAAGACCTCGCTGAACGACTGAGTGATGATCCTAAAGTCAGTAAAACTCAGCTGCGAGCAGCACTTCGTCAGTACACTTCTTCTTGGCGTTATCTTCATGGTGTTAAAGCAGGCGCTAGCCGTATTGACCTTGATGGCAATGAGTGTGGTGTGTTAGAACAGGAACATGTTGATCACGCGCAAAAGGCGTTGGAAGAAAGTAAAGCGAAAGTTCGCGCCCGTCGTAAAGAGCAGGCAGCGGCTAAAGCGGCAGCTGAAGGTGATGCTAAGCCAAAGAAAGTTAGGGAAAAATCACCTAGACCTAGAAACGTTAAGCAAAAAACGTCTAAGCTAGATAAGAAGCCGGTAGAAACAACACGCGCTTTGTCTTCCGATGAAGTGACAGTGGGTAAGGATGTCAGTGTCAATATGGGCAATGGCAACATGCCGGCAACCATTGTAGAAATTAATAAGGACGATGTGCGTGTCCGTCTGACTAATGGCCTGACCATGGTTGTGAAAGCGGAGCACCTGCGTTCATAAAGGAGAATGCTCGACGTATGAAATGTCGATTCCGTTTCTCACTGATTGCTGCCGGTATCATGCTGGCAGCATCAGCTCAGGCCTTGGAAGCCACACATACACAAAGTGAATTGCCTGTTTTGTCTCCAGAAAAACAGCATGCGACCGCCAGTAAGCGTGTAGCCTCACGGTTTACCCGATCTCACTATCGCCAGTTCTCACTTGATGACCAATTTTCTGCCAACATTTTCGATCGCTATCTGGAAATGCTGGACTTCAACAAAAGCTTCCTCACTCAATCTGATATCAGACAGTTCGAACAGTGGAAATATCAGCTTGATGACCAGTTAAAAAGAGGCGAAACAACAGCAGCTTACGATATCTTCAATACGGTATTGAAGCGTCGGTTTGATCGTTACCAATATGCGCTGACTCTGTTGGACAGACCTATGTCTTTCAATGTCAACGAAGATATTGTGGTTGATCGTTCAGAAATGCCATGGCCGAAAGACAGGGCAGAGCTGAATGAAATTTGGCGTGAACGTGTCAAATCGGATGAGCTGAATCTTAAGCTGGCAGGCAAAGAGTGGAAAGACATTCAGGAAACCTTGGGTAAACGTTACAACAACGCGTTGAAGCGCCTGACTCAAAGTCACAGCGAAGATGTGTTTCAGCTTTATATGAATGCATTCGCGCGTGAAGTTGACCCTCATACCAGTTATCTCTCTCCTCGCAGCGCTGAGCAGTTCCAGTCGGAGATGAACCTGTCTCTGGAAGGGATTGGTGCTGTGCTTCAAGTGGATGATGAATTCACTGTTATTCGTTCTTTAGTTGCTGGTGGCCCGGCATCCAATTCTAAAAAACTGTCTGCAGGAGACCGTATTATTGGTGTCGCTCAGGACGGTAAAGAAATGGTCGATGTGGTGGGCTGGCGACTGGATGATGTGGTACAGCTGATCAAAGGGCCGAAGGGCAGCAAGGTTCGCCTGGAGATTCTTCCGGAGGGAGTCAATGCCAAAAGCTACAGTGTCACAATCGTCCGGGATAAGATCCGTCTTGAAGACAGGGCTGCCAAGTCATCAGTAGAAACTTACAAAGGCCGCAAAATTGGTGTTCTTGAGATCCCGAGTTTCTATGTTGGTCTTTCTGAAGATACCAAGAAAGAGCTGGCGAAATTAAACCAGCAACAGGTTGATGGTATTGTTATTGATTTACGTAATAACGGCGGCGGTGCGTTAACGGAAGCCACAGCATTAACCGGCCTGTTTATTAACAGTGGCCCGGTGGTTCAGGTTCGCGATAGTTACGGACGTGTGAAAGTGAATGGTGATTCCGATGATCGCGTTTACTTTGATAGCCCCTTAACTGTGCTGATCAACCGTTACAGTGCGTCTGCGTCTGAGATTTTTGCCGCGGCAATGCAAGATTACGGTCGTGCCGTTATTATCGGTGAACAGTCATTCGGTAAGGGTACAGTTCAGCAGCACCGTTCTCTGAATCATATCTATGATCTGTTCGATAAACCGCTAGGTCACGTTCAGTACACGATTCAGAAGTTCTACCGCATTAACGGCGGCAGTACGCAGAATCTGGGTGTTGTACCGGATATCAGTTTCCCTACTGCCATTGACCCTGCGGATACGGGTGAAAGTGTAGAAGATAATGCTCTGCCGTGGGACAGTATCAAGCCTGCGGGTTACCAGAAGCTGTATGACTTTTCTCCGCTGTTGCCTTCGTTACGTGTTCAACACGAACAACGTATCAAGAGCGATATGGAGTTTGGTTTTATTTTCGATGACATAGCCAAGTACAACGCTGAGAAAGATAAAAATGCCTTGTCTCTGAACGAAAGCAAGCGTCGCTCTGAGCAGGATCTGGATGAGAAAGAGCGTTTGGAGCGCTTGAACGCACGTCAGAAATCGTTAGGTGAGAAACCTTTCATTGCATTGAAAGACGTCCCTAAAGATTATGAAGCGCCTGATGCTTATCTGGATGAGGCTGTTGCAATCACGGCTGATTTAGTTCGGGAAGAGCAAAGCTGAAGTGATTAAGGTTTAATGATGATATAAAAAACGGCGCATTCTGCGCCGTTTTTCTTTTTACAACAGTGCGTTAGTGGTGTTAATAACAAGGCTGAAGTTCATGGCTGGCCATGTCTCATAGTTGAAACAAGCTGTTGAATACTTATGACAAGTATCATATTCGCGCGCGGGACATTCCAATGAGGGCTAATTTGATAGAAGGGGCTGATACTTCTTAGGGGTACTATCATGCTGCGAGCCGTTCTTTTGTCATTTGTTCTCAGTGTTTTTACATGGAGCAACACTGCAGCAGCCGATGAGCTGACTGAATTCGATTATCCACTGCTGCTTGGAGACTGGTACTGGTTCAGCACTACCGAGGAAGGGGTGGAGAGTGAGGGAATCAACTACCGTGCTATGAATATTAAGTTCAGTTCGTCTTATCATTTTAAAGTGCGCCTGCTTCGTACTGACGGACTGATCGACGAGTGGGGCGGCAACTATGATATTGATGAAACGACGCTTACCATGAACTCCATCAATCAGCCCTCCCAGCAGCATGAATATGTGTTGAGTTATAACCAGTTTCTTTTAGATGGCGCGCGTTTTACTAAGCTGGCGCCTGAAAATTTACCGGGTCAATGGCGTTCTTCCGCGATAGGCGGTAAGGACGTTGATAACAAAGTGTCAGAGCTGAAGCTGTCGCTACGTCCGGATTTCTTATTCTCCGCTCAGGTAATAGGAAAAGACGGAACACGTAAAGAGCATAAGGGCATCTACTACCTGGAAGATGACAGGATTGTGCTGATTTACGAAGATGGCCAGCATGACAGCCACTTTAAACTGGGCGGAGACAATACGTTAACTCTGACAAATAAACAGTTTGGCATGGAAGCTGTGATGCAGCGTCAATAACACCTTATCTATCTGTAAAATGTTACCTTGTAACGCAGTGTTGTAATAAAAAGAGAGGCTTTCGCCTCTCTTTTTGTCTGCAGTATTACTGTGCATTCAACTCAGTCATTGACCAGCTTGAAGGCTTCACGGAGTTGACCCAGGTACTCTTCATCCTGACAGATACTTTTTCCAGGTTCATCTGAAATTTTGGCAACTGGCCGGCCTTCACATTCGGTGAGTTTCAGCACAATGTTTAAGGTGTCTACGCCCGGCAAGTCGCATGTCATATTCGTCCCTATACCAAAACTGATTTGGACGCGTTGACAGAAGTGCTGATATATCTCCAGTGCGCGCTCTAACGTCAGGCTGTCGGAAAATACCAGAGTTTTGCTTTTTGGATCGATGCCCAGCGACTGATAGTGCGCAATGGCTTTTTCGCCCCATGTGATCGGATCACCGCTGTCATGACGCAGACCACTGAAGCGTTTGGAAAGACGCAGATCGAAATCCCGCAAAAATGCATCCATGTTAATACAGTCGGTTAAGGCGATACCTAAGGAGTCCGGGTATTCCTGAAGCCAGCGGTTCAATGCTAACTGCTGAGAACCAGCCAGTTCTCCGGCCAGTTGTTGGTGAGCCTGGAACCACTCGTGTGCCTGGGTACCAACAGGGGTTAGCTGGCGAGTTCGGGCCAGATGGTAGTTTGAAGTACCGCTGAACTGAGGGAAGTGTGCTGTCAGATGATCGACAACGGCGTAATGTACATCTTTAGAAAAGCGACGCCGGGTGCCGAAATCGACCAAAGAAAATTCGCTGATGTCCGTATTGGCAGCCAGCGCGTGAAAACGGGACAGCTTATGATTGAGTTGATCAATCGCAGCTTCAGGTGAGGTATCAGCATAGCGATGACGACATCGAGTCTCGCAGACAATGGCAAGCAAAGGCACTTCCCACAAGATGATATCCAGCCATTTTCCTTCGATACGTATAGTGAGCTGTTCATCGCTTTCACCTATGATGACCTGCGTGGGATCGAGGCGAAACTGGTTTAAATAGCCCAGGTAGTCTTGCTGAAAGAATGGCAGTGTGGCTAAGTAGTCAATTTCTTCTGCGCTAAACTGCAGCTCACCCAGGTGAGCGACTTGTCTTTTGATTTCAGCCAGGTAAGGCCTGAGATCTTCGCCACTGCGACAGCGAAACTCGGCGGCAGCGCTCACATCTGGGTAGAGGTGAAAAATCGCTTGCTGCATGTGGAGTTTGTACGCATCGGTATCAAGCAGTGAATCAATGATCCAAGGTTGCATAGTGTGGTTCATATTGCAGAGTCATTCCTGTTAAAGAGGCTAAAATCAATGTACTGGGGTAAAGGAGGTTGTACGACAGTGTCATTGTTACGCGACGCGACGCTGGTAACAATAGATAAAGATAAGATTTTCACCTCAAGTGCTATCTGCTAACATTTTGCCTTAACACAGTGTAAAGATTATTGGCGACCAATTATACGTATTCACATAAAGTATAGTTGATGCGATTTCAAGAATTCTTGTCTTACCTATAATTGCGTGTATATGGCATAGGCTTCACGCTGACTTTACCTGCTCCATACCCGCTATCATAACCTGAAGTTGGGGTATGCAAATTTTTCAGTTCCGCAAACAATGTTTCATCGATTGAAAAGATCAAATCTTGTTCGTTGTTTTGTGGTAACTGCCAATATGGATGATGAAGGAAGGACTTTATGGCCGATCAACCGAATGCCGCTCAACCCACTGCTAAGTATCGTGCTGACTATACCGCACCCGATTTTACGATTACCGACATTGATCTGGTGTTTGATCTGCAAGACACGGCGACCCGCGTTGTTGCTGTCAGTAAAGTGAAGCAACAAACTGCAGGTGTGACGTCACTTGAATTAGACGGTGATGATTTGGTTCTGCGTCGGCTGGAAATCAATGGTGAAACCTGGCAGCACTATGAAGAAACGGCAGATGGCCTGCTGATTCGTCAATTGCCTGAAGAGTTTGAACTTACCATTGAAACGGAGATTAACCCGGAAGCAAACACCGCGCTTGAAGGTCTGTATAAATCTGGTGGTGGCTTCTGTACTCAGTGCGAGGCGGAAGGTTTTCGGCGTATTACGTTTTATCAGGACCGCCCGGATGTGCTTGCCCGTTTCACCACCAAAGTGATCGCAGATAAAGCCAGCTTCCCGTATTTATTGAGTAATGGTAATAAAGTGGCAAGCGGTGAGCTGGAAAATGGTCGTCATTGGGTTCAGTGGCAGGATCCGTATCCAAAGCCTTGCTACCTGTTTGCCTTGGTTGCCGGTGACTTTGATGTGCTGCGTGACAATTATAAAACAGTCAGCGGTCGTGACGTTGCGCTGGAAATCTTTGTCGATAAGGGCAATCTGGATCGCGCCGAGCACGCCATGCAATCGCTTATTAACTCTATGAAATGGGATGAAGAGCGGTTTGGCCTGGAATATGACCTGGATATCTATATGGTCGTTGCCGTTGATTTCTTCAACATGGGGGCGATGGAAAACAAAGGTCTGAATATCTTTAACTCCAAATACGTGCTGGCAAATCCGGCCACTGCTACGGACACGGATTATTTGGGTATTGAGTCAGTTATTGGTCATGAGTACTTCCACAATTGGACCGGTAACCGCATTACATGCCGGGACTGGTTCCAGCTCAGCCTGAAAGAAGGCTTGACTGTATTCCGGGATCAGGAGTTTTCATCGGATCTGGGCTCTCGGCCGGTAAACCGAATCAACAACGTCCGTGTTATGCGTGGGCCACAGTTTGCTGAGGACCGCGGTCCGATGTCGCACCCGATTCGACCGGAAAAAGTCATTGAGATGAATAACTTCTATACCCTGACAGTTTATGAGAAGGGCAGTGAAGTGATTCGGATGATGCACACGCTGCTGGGCGAAGCAGGTTTTCAGGCGGGTATGAAACTGTATGTTGAACGTCATGACGGCACAGCAGCGACATGTGACGACTTTGTGTTGGCGATGGAAGAGGCTTCGGGTGTTGACCTGAGTCAGTTCCGTTTATGGTATAGCCAGTCGGGCACACCGATTGTAAAAGTCAGCACCGAATATGATGCCGGCACCAAACGTTACCTTGTCACGGTAAAACAACATACGGCACCTACAGCCGGGCAAAAAGAGAAACAGCCCCTGCATATTCCGTTTGATATTGAACTCTACGACAGCAATGGTCAGGTTATTGAGTTACAGCGTAACGGAGAAAAAGTGCATCATGTACTGGATGTCACAGAGCTTGAGCAGACTTTTGAATTTGATCGGGTGAATGAGCAGCCTGTGATTTCCATGTTACGTGAATTCTCGGCGCCGGTTGCTCTGGAGTACGATTACAGTGACCAGGAGTTAGTATTCCTGATGACTCATGCACGCAATGAATTTGCGCGCTGGGATGCCGGTCAGATGTTACTTGCCAAATACATTCGAAGTAATGTGGCCGCGGTACAAACGGGGGGCACAGTGGTTTTCCCTGAAAACGTGGTTGATGCATTCCGCGGGGCGTTACTGGACGAAAAACTCGATCCTGCCTTTATTGCTGAAATGCTGACTCTGCCCAGCGAGAATGAAGTGGCTGGCTGGTATGACATTGTCGATGTTGATGCAATACATGCTGTGCTCGGACAGCTCGAAAAGCTTCTGGCGACAGAGCTGGAAGATGAGCTGACTGCCATTTATCACTCACTGAAGCAAGCCAGCTACAGTATTGAACATGGTGCGATAGCCAAACGTGCGTTACGTAATCGCTGCCTCGCTTATCTGGCATTGACAGAGCAGGGTGAAAAAATGGTGTCAGCTCAGTATGAAACGGCCGATAACATGACAGATACTATGGCTGCCATGTCAGCGGCTAATGAAGCGCAGCTGGCCTGCCGCGAATTGCAGATGGCAGATTTCAGCGACAAGTGGAGCCATGACGGACTGGTTATGGACAAATGGTTTATTCTTCAGGGTAAGAATCCAGCGGCAAATGCTATGGATAATGTGCGTGACACTATGCAACACCCAGCGTTTAGCCTGAAGAACCCGAACCGTACACGCAGTCTGGTAGCGAGCTTTTGCGCCAACAACCCGGTTCGATTCCACGCAAAAGACGGTAGTGGTTATCGTTTCCTGACTGAGATACTGACCGCCCTGAATACGTCGAACCCGCAGTTGGCTTCACGCCTGATTGAGCCTTTCCTCAAGTACCGTCTGTATGATGAGGAACGCCAGGCACTGATGCGTGCCGAACTGGAGAAATTGGCCGGTTTGGACAATCTGGCGAGAGATTTGTTTGAGAAAGTGGAAAAAGCACTTGAACAATAAAGCAAGTCTGTTTTAATCAGAAGGCTCCTCCGGGAGCCTTTCTTTTTTATTCGACCAACAGGCTTGTTTGCATGAAGAGATACACCTTTTCAGTCAACATTCCCTATCACACCTACCTGCAGCATTACTCAGGTGCTGCCAGCTCAGTGCTGGTTCACACCGATGAGGGCCTCCGGCTGCAGCTCCCAGCCGTCAGACTTCGTCCTTTCCTCAGCCAGTTAGGTATAAAAGGGCGCTTTCGGGTTGTGGTGAATGCAGAAAACCGTTTTGAAAAGTTGGAGAAAATCGCTTAAAACCTGTCTTTAGTCGGATATTAACAAATATCCTACATAATTATGCGAAACTGGTTTTTTTATCTGTTGCGAAAAAAGTATCTCATAATCAGTTGCCTGAGATGTTGATTAGTTTCACAGCTAGAAAAAAGTTTATATTTTTAGATGGTTAGACCAAAAAGTGTGTGTAATAGCAAGTTATCGCATTGGAATTTTTGTCTGCTGGTAGGCCACCAGTCAAAACATCTACCTTAGTCACATATTCGATTTTTTCTTCAAAAACCAGAGTAATTAACGTAACCATTTGGCAACAAAACCCCCTACAATAGCTTTCGAGTCAACAATACCTCGCCAGAGAGAAGTTTTTTAGCGCTGAACTCGGGGCGTCGTTATAAAACCCTATACTAGATTGATAAAAGTAATAACGATGGAGCATCTGCTATGACCGCACCTGACACAATAGTGCCGGTACTGCTTGAAAAAGTGTATGGCTTAATCCAGGACAAGATAGAATCCCCTCAGCAGTCATTAGTCGAAGTGTTTGCTCAACGATTGTTAGGACAACTGGCAGATGATGATCTGCTTCAACGGAATGAATCTGATTTGTATGGTGCAGTACTGAGCCTCTGGCACCATCTAGTGCAAAACAAACCTGACCAAATTTCTGTTCGTGTTTATAACCCGACATTGAGTCGATATGGCTGGCAGTCAACCCACACGGTAGTGGAGATTGTGATGCCGGATCATCCATTTCTGGTCGACTCAGTCCGTATGACATTAAACCGTCTGGGTATCACCAGTCATTTGATGTTCAATGGCCCGTATTTCTTCAAGCGCGATGATCAAGGGGTGATCATTGAAGCATGTGGAGAATCCGGAGATCTGCAAACTTTATTCCACATTGAAGTCGATCGGTTATCCAGTAAGGAAGAAATGGATGCTTTGAGAACCGAGCTTGAGCAAGTATTGCAAGATATTGTGCTGGTCGTGAATGACTGGCAGGCAATGCAGAGCAAAATGCTGGAGATTGCAGAAGAACTTAAATCAGCGAAATTGCCGGTAGATAAAAGCCACCGTGAAGAAGCGATTGAGTTTCTGGAGTGGGTGACACGCCATAATTTTACCTTTATGGGTTATCACCAGTACGATCTGGTACCTGTTGAAGGTGATTTTGAACTGCGTCCCTGTGACGAGAAAGGTCTGGGTTTGCTGAGCAAGCCGGGTAAAGCACGTACACTGATGCTGTCTGATTTGCCAGAATCAGCACGTGTAGAAGCCAGAAAGCCAAATCTGCTGATTCTGACCAAGAGCAACGGCAAGTCAGCGATTCACCGCCCAGCGTACATTGATTACATCGGTATTAAACGTCTGGATAAGGACGGCAATGTCATAGGCGAGCACCGTTTCACCGGCCTGTATGCTGCAACGGCTTATCATCAGACAGCGATGAATATTCCGTTGATCCGCAATAAAGTGGTACGCATTCTTCAAAGCAGTGGTTATTCAGAAGATTCACACTCGTGGAAGGCGATGAATAACATTCTGGAAACGTATCCGCGAGATGAGCTGATTCAGGCCAGTGAAAAAGAAATGCAGGATGTGGCCAGCGGTGTTGTCAGAATGCAAGATCGTGATCTTCTGCGTCTGTTTGTTCGCCGTGATCCTTTCGGTCGCTTCTTCTCTTGCATGGTTTATGTCACCCGCGAGCGTTATAACACCGAATTGCGTGTCAAGACTCAGAAAATTTTCCAAGAGTATTTTGGCTCTAAACTGAACGTGGATTTCACCACTTTCTTCTCAGAGAGCCCACTAGCGAGAACTCATTATATTGTGCGTGTAGATAACAACAACTTTGATGTAGATGTAAAAGCGATCGAACGTAATCTGGTAGAAGCAGCGGCTTCCTGGGAAGATCGTTTAATTGATTCACTGATCTCAAATTTTGGTGAGAATCAGGGAACCCCTCTGGCGAAAAACTATGCGCGCGCCTTCCCGCGTTCTTATAAAGAACAAATGCTGCCAGGCTCTGCGGTTGCAGATATTGAGCTGCTGGAAAGCCTGAGCGAAGACAACAAGCTGGGTATGTTGTTCTACCGTCCGCAGGAAGTGGCAACAGATTCCCGTTTTGTGAAGCTGAAACTTTACCATCGTGATGAGCCCATCCATCTGTCAGATGTGATGCCTATGCTGGAAAACCTTGGCTTACGTGTGATCGGAGAGTCGCCATACGAGATCGTTACGGCGAACGGAACAGTATTTTGGATCCTCGACTTTGCGATGCTGGTCAATGGTTGCAACGAGATTGATCTGAGCGATGCACGAGATCGTTTCCAGGAAGCGTTTGCTGCTATCTGGCGCAGTGAACTGGAAAGTGACGGCTTTAACCGTCTTCTGTTCTGTGCAGAGCTGACTGGCCGGGAAATCACTATTGTCCGCAGCTATGCCCGTTATATGCGTCAGGTTGGTTTTCCATTCAGCCAGCAATATATTGAAGATACGCTGGCCAACCATGCTGATTTGGCGCGTGATCTGGTTGATCTGTTCGCCTTGCGTTTTGATCCGGCGAGAAAGTTCAGTGCAAAAGCTGAAGAAGCACTGATCACTAAGATGAATGAAAAGCTGGAAGAAGTCGAAAGTCTGGATGACGACCGTATTATCCGTCGTTATATGGAAATGATTCTGGCTACCCAGCGTACTAACTACTATCAGACTGATGAACAAGGCCAGCCTAAGCCATGGCTGTCGCTGAAACTGCGTCCGTCTGAAATTTCGGAAATTCCGGCACCTGTACCTTTCTTTGAGATCTTTGTTTACGCGCCAGATATTGAAGGTGTTCACCTGCGTGGTGGCAAGGTGGCCCGTGGTGGCTTGCGTTGGTCAGACCGTCAGGAAGATTTCCGTACCGAGATCCTCGGTCTGGTTAAAGCACAGCAGGTTAAGAACACAGTTATCGTACCTGTAGGTGCAAAAGGCGGATTCGTTTGTAAGCGTCAGCCGCAAATGACAACCCGTGAGGAAATCCTGGCTGAAGGTCAGCGTTGTTACAAGCGCTTCATTCGCGCACTGTTGGATGTGACTGATAACATCATTGAAGGCGAGGTTATTTATCCGAGCAATGTTGTTCGTCATGATGAGGACGACCCATATCTGGTTGTTGCTGCCGATAAAGGCACCGCGACATTCTCTGATCTGGCTAACTCGGTATCAGCAGATTATAACTTCTGGCTGGGTGACGCATTTGCTTCTGGTGGTTCTAACGGCTACGACCACAAGAAAATGGGTATCACTGCCAAAGGTGGCTGGGAATCTGTTAAGCGTCATTTCCGTGAGCTGGGTATTGACTGCCAGACAACAGATTTCACCTGTGCTGGTGTTGGTGACATGGCTGGCGACGTATTCGGTAATGGTATGTTGCTGTCTAAACATACGCGCTTGGTTGCAGCCTTTAACCACATGCACATCTTCCTGGATCCAAACCCGGATTCAGCCTCAAGCTGGGAAGAGCGTAACCGTCTGTTCAATCTTCCTCGTTCAAGCTGGGAAGATTACGATGCCAGCCTGATCTCTGAAGGGGGCGGTATATTCTCGCGTCGCAGCAAGTCTATTAAGCTGTCACCACAAATTCAGAAACTCTTAGGTACGCGTAAACAAAGCCTGACGCCAAATGAAGTGATCAAACTGATCCTGACAATGGAAGTGGATCTGTTGTGGAACGGCGGTATCGGTACTTATGTTAAGGCTGCCAGTGAAACACATGCCGATGTTGGCGACCGTGCTAACGATGGCCTGCGTGTTAATGGCGGTGAGTTACGCGCCAAGATCGTTGGCGAAGGTGGTAACCTGGGTATGACTCAGTTGGGTCGTGTTGAGTTTGCGATCAATGGCGGACGGGTTAACACAGACTTCATTGACAACGTGGGCGGTGTAGATTGCTCTGATAACGAAGTTAACATTAAGATCCTGCTCAATGGTCTGGTTGCGGCGGGTGATCTGACATACAAGCAACGCAACCTTCTGCTTGAGCAGATGGAAGATGAAGTAGGCGATATCGTACTGGACGATGCGTACACCCAAAGTGAGTCTATTTCTGTGACTCAGCATCAAAGCGTACAGCTGCTGAAAGAGCAGATCCGCTTCATTCATCATCTGGAAAAAGAAGGCAAGCTGGACCGTGGTTTGGAGTATCTTCCAGATGACGATACACTGGCAGAGCGCGAGAAAGACGGCATTGGTCTGACGCGTCCGGAGCTGGCTGTATTGGTTGCTTACGGCAAGATGGTACTGAAAGAAGAGCTGGTTACTGAAGAGATCACTGAAGATCCTTATCATAACCGCCTGCTGCCGGCATACTTCCCGAAAGCACTGCAGGAAAAGTATCGTACTCAGATGGAAAATCACCCTCTGAAAGGAGAGTTGATTGCCACATCGCTGGCTAACCAGATGTCTAACGAGATGGGTTGTAACTTTGTTACCCGTTTGCAGGAAGAGACGGGTTCGACAGTGGCGGAAATTTCGTCTGCTTACTCTGTTGGCCGTGATGTGTTTGGCTTTGAGCAGTTCTTCGAGCAAATCCGCGAGCTGGACAATAAAGTGCCTGCGCATATCCAGTACGAAATGATGTATCGTTGCCGTCGTATGCTGCGTCGCATCACTCGCTGGTTCTTGCGTAACCGCGATCGTAAGATGGGCATTGAAGAGCAAATTGCATTCTATCAGCCAACGCTGAACAACCTGCGTGATAACCTGGAGCAATACCTGGTGGCTGAAGAGGTGCAGGAGCATGATGATCAGGCGAACAGCATGATCAACGAAGGCGTCCCGGCACAGCTTGCGCACAATATTGCCCGCCTGAGCAGCTTGTACTCTGCCATGGATATTGCGCAGAGTGCGAAAGAGCTGAACAAAGATGTTGGCTTTATTGCTCGTGTCTACTTTGTACTTGGCGCACAGTTATCACTGCACTGGTTCCTGCAACAGGTTCATAATCAGCCGGTTGAAAACCATTGGCAGGCACTGGCTCGTGCTTCTTTCCGTGAAGATCTGGATTGGCAGCAACGTCAGCTCACATCTGCAGTTATCGGAGCAGGCAAGGGCAGTGAAAAACCTGAAACGCTGATTGAGATGTGGATTGAGCATCATCACTCCGCCATTCAACGCTGGGAAAGCGTACTTGCTGAATTCAAGGTGGGTACAGCCCATGAATTTGCAAAATTCTCCGTTGCAATGCGTGAATTGGTGCTATTAAATTTGAATTGCAAACCAAATCAGTGAATAATCTAGCCCCGTTTATACGGGGCTTTTTTTTAAGGAGGTATAATGATTTACCGCCTCGCGCGTTCGGCCATGTTTCAGCTTGATCCTGAAAAAGCGCATGATTTGGCTATCAAGAACTTTTCTCGCTTCACCGGTACACCTCTCGATATTTTTTACCGCCAAAACCTCCCTGATCGTCCTGTTGAAGTCATGGGACTCAAGTTTAAAAACCCTGTTGGTCTGGCCGCTGGCTTGGATAAAAATGGCGAATGTATTGATGCCTTTGGCGCAATGGGCTTCGGATTTGTTGAAGTCGGTACTGTGACGCCTAAACCTCAGCCGGGAAATGACAAACCCAGACTTTTTCGGGTAAAACCTGCAGAGGGTATTATCAACCGGTTCGGTTTCAACAATAAAGGCGTTGACCAACTGGTAGAAAATGTAAAGAAAGCCACGTTTGACGGAATTATCGGTATCAACATCGGTAAAAACAAAGATACACCGTTGGAGAAAGGGGTAGACGACTATCTGATTTGTATGGATAAAGTCTACGAGCATGCTGGCTATATCGTTGTGAATATCTCATCACCGAATACGCCTGGACTGCGTAATCTTCAATACGGTGAGGCATTGGATGATTTGCTGACGCAATTGAAGAGCAGACAAACATCGCTGGCTGAGAAGTTTGGCCGATACGTGCCGCTTACGCTGAAGATCGCGCCTGATCTCGAAGATCACGAGCTGATCCAGATTGCCGATTCATTGATCCGAAATGAGATAGACGGTGTGATAGGGACGAATACGACCCTGGATCGTACCCTGGTACAGGGAATGCCGCATTGTGATGAGGCTGGCGGCTTGAGTGGGCGTCCGCTGCAGCACAGAAGCACGGAAGTCATCCGCATGCTTAATCATGAGCTAAAAGGGCAAATCCCTATTATTGGGGTAGGTGGCATTGATTCAGCCATTGCTGCAAGAGAGAAGCTGCTAGCCGGTGCCAGTTTGGTCCAGGTATATTCAGGCTTTATCTATCATGGTCCTAAGCTGGTTAAAGATATCGTACTCAATTGTGATTTACGATAATGAGTGACGCTGTCACTAAACGTTAGCGTTTGTAAATCTGCCGTCATACAAACAACGCCCACTTTATGTGGGCGTTTTTTTGTTCCAACATCGGTAAAAAGCGGTATTTTGTCAAAATTACATAGCTTAACACTATGATCTTACAAATTTTTTCCCCTTTTATTTTACCACTTACTTAGTACAATTCCTTTTACGTACTTAATTTGCTTGCTTTGATCACAGTTAAGACACTGACATTGGAGCCTATCGTGTTAAAACCAAATAATTCATGGACGTGGTATTACGACCAGAAGAATGACTCTTTAATGCTCGACCTGGGCGAAGAGATGGTTTTCCGCGTTTCAATTCCGAGTAAACATCTTATTGCTTGCGCTTTTAACCGATGTGAGTTCACGGTTGACGATGCAAGTACCTATCAAACATACCTCGAAAATATTTCTGCGCTGGATTTGTCTGCTCCGCGTAAGGTCGAGCTGGCCTTAAATGCTGTCGCTGCCAGTCGTTTTCATAAACCCATGATGCCTAAAAGCTGGTTTTTTTCTCAGCAAGAGGGGGGGTATACGCCTCATAACGGCGAGATCATCGGGCTGGATACCGATTTCGGCTCTGCCCGTTACCTGGTTATTGAAAACAGCGGCTGTGCGAGCCTGTGCATGCTGGCGGATGTGGAATCTCATGTTCTGACGTCAGGGAAAGAAATGGAATTCTGCGGCATTATCAAAGTAATGAACGACAGAATGCAGGCCGTCCATTTAGACACAGAGCTTGGCCTGGCGCTGGTAGGCTAATCGTTGGCCTGGAAAAGTATATTTAACAACGACTTACAGCAATAGGCTTTAAAAGCACATTTCTACTGATTCCCAATAAGCTATCAGCCACTTGGTTATAGTGCCTGGTTAATCAGCTGCTATACGTGACCGGATTTAGCTTTCTGTGTCACGGCTCGCTTCTCTGCGCCAATTCCCACACTTTCTTCTTATCTAAACACACGTATTTTATCTCATGTCGCTTCTCGCACCTTGAACAGGCCTTTGGCCAAATCAGGGTGTTTTCTCAGCCCCTGTTCTCAACAGAGGGCGTCATGCTTTGCTATCAGCTATCGCCTTTTTGTCTTTTTAGCGGCTCCAGATACATCCGCTGCCGTGGGGATAATAGTCATCAGTGCATCATTTGATGAATATCTATACGGGTATTGAGCGACATAACGTCATCTTGATGCAAAAATTCAGTAAAAATAGGGACTTTTTTATAGTTACTTGTCTTTTTTTTGGACAAAAAAACACCACTATTTTCCGGTAAATTATCGTTTATCTGGGTGGATATTTCCTTGTTTTCCTCATTTGTGAAAGTCCATTACAAACCCGAACAAACGCATTATATTAAGTTTCCCAACAGGAAAGAGTTGCATTTGGAGCGATCAGTGCAGTGAGAGATTATTGTATATACATAGGTGTGGAGATAGCGAATGCTTACAAACATTGCTTGTGTTTGGCCGCTGTTTCTTCAGTAATCACGCTGCCACCCTGATTGTTGATTGTTGATTGTTGATTGTTGATTGTTGTTAATTTATTGATTTTAATGGTATTTATTTAACTGTTTCCATGGGGAAACAATTTGTGGGCATAGAGGTAAGTGCTTGCTAAATCCGTATTATGAATTGTATTCAAGGAGTTAGGCTAAGTTCGTTTCCTGTGGGAAACTATCTGCCTGGGTGAGATGCTCTGAAAAGTATGCGTTTATCTGTTTTGCTATCTTGGCGTGTGGCGGATTGCAAAGATAAACCGTCTGTGAAGTGGCAAACTGCGATGGTTAGGTTGATTTATACTCGAACAGTGCAGAAAAAATGACTGGCCGGCATAGCTGATACAGGCGCATATCTGTGAATTCAGGTATAATCGCGGGCAACATTTGTTTGAAAAGAAACCCATGAATCAATATCTCGCTATTACTTCCCGTGGTCTGGAAAATCTTCTGGCCGATGAACTGACTCAATTAGGTGCTGCACAAGTAAAAGTTGTGCATGCCGGCGTTCGCTTTTCCGCTGATCAGAATACGGCTTATCGTTGCTGTTTATGGACTCGTGTTGCATCACGTATCGTCCAGGTATTAAGCGAATTCAACGTCAGGAACGATCTGGATCTGTATCTCGGCGCGACAGCGATCAGCTGGGAGCAGTATTTCAGTTCCCGTACCCGTATTGTGGTCGACTTCAACGGTACTAACCGTGAAATCCGTAACAGCCAGTATGGCGCGATGAAAGTTAAGGATGCCATTGTTGACCGGTTTACCAAGGGAAATCAGCCTCGTCCGACAATTGACCGTGAACGACCTGATTTACGCATCCACGTGCGTTTGTCGAACGATAAAGCCATTGTGGGTTTGGATATGGCGGGGAGTGGCCTTCACCAGCGCGGGTATCGTACTGAAGCGGGTAAAGCACCATTGCGCGAGACTCACGCTGCGGCTTTGGTGATGAAAAGTGGCTGGACGCCAGAGAAGCCATTGTTAGATCCAATGTGTGGCTCAGGCACATTATTGATTGAGGCTGCCATGATAGCAGCGGAAATTGCGCCGGGATTAAAGCGTAAGCGTTGGGGTTTTGAAGTCTTAAATGATTTTGACCAGGATGCCTGGCAAGAGATTCATGCTGAAGCCTCTGTGAAAGCCCGTCGGGGTGTGGCTAACGTCACAACACCTTTCTTTGGCCGCGAAATGGACAGGCGTATTCTGACTGTGGCCAGAGACAACGCAGGCCGCGCCGGTGTGAGTGAGCTGATTGATTTCGAATACGGTGATGCCACCCAATTGGTTCGTCCTAACGGATTCGAGACCGGTGTGATTTTGTGTAACCCCCCTTATGGTGAGCGTTTGGGCACCACACCTGAGCTGATTGCACTTTACACCGAGTTAGGAAATCGTCTCAAGCTGGCCTTTGCCGGTTCAGTGGCGTCGATCTTCTCATCGTCGAATGAATTGCTGAGCTGTATGCGTATGCGGGCCGATAAGCAGTTTAAGCTGCGTAACGGCGCATTAGATTGTGTGCTCAAGACATATCAGATCACTGCTGGTGGTGTTAAGCAGGTAGAGGGTGCTAAAGAAGGACAACTTGAAGAATCGCTGGTTGCACCGGATTTTGCGAATCGCCTGAAGAAAAACCTGTCGAAATTAGATAAATGGGCAAAGAAAGAAGAGTTGGATTGCTATCGGGTCTACGATGCCGATTTGCCTGACTACAATGCCGCGATCGACAAGTATGCCGACTATGTGGTGATTCAGGAGTACGCAGCACCTAAATCAGTACCTGAGGAAACGGCCCGCCGTCGATTGATGGATATTATGCGTGCCACGATTCAGGTGACCGGGGTTGACAGCGATAAAGTGGTGTTGAAGGTGCGAGAGCGCCAGAAAGGTAAAAGCCAGTATCAGAAGCTGTCTAATGCATCGCGTTATATGACGGTCAACGAATACGGTGTAAAGCTGCAGGTTAACCTGTTTGATTATCTCGACACCGGGCTGTTTCTGGATCATAAAATTACCCGTCGTCGTCTTGGCGAGATGTCAAAAGGCAAAGATTTCCTCAATCTGTTTGCTTACACAGGCTCGGCAACGGTGCATGCTGCTTGCGGTGGCGCTAAATCCACCACAACGGTTGATATGTCAAATACCTATCTGCGTTGGGCACAGGAAAATATGGCCTTGAATGGTCAGGTCGGCCGTCAGCATGAGTATGTTCAGGCGGACTGCCTGCAATGGCTGCAGGAAGTGGATGACACCTTTGATTTGATCTTCATTGATCCGCCGACTTTCTCTAACTCTAAGCGCATGAAACAGAGTTTTGATGTGCAGCGTGACCACATCATGCTGATGGAGAACCTGAAGCGAATGCTGCGCAAGGGGGGAGAGATTGTGTTTTCAAACAATAAACGCCACTTCAAGATGGATGAAGCGGCATTAGCAGATTTGGGGCTGGTGGCGAAGAACATATCTTCTGAAACACTGCCGATGGATTTTGCCCGTAATAAGCAAATTCATAACTGCTGGATTATTACCCATAAGGAAGGCGATGTTTGAGTCGCTGAAGTCGATAAACTAAGGATTGTTACTTGTCTATCATCCTCTACAGTACGGAGGGATGCCACCTCTGTGAGCAGGCGTATGCACTGCTTACGGAGGCTGGAGTTTCAGAGCAGGTAGATGTCGTTGATATTGCTTTTGACGACAACCTGTTTTCCCGTTACGGCGTCACAATACCGGTCGTATCTTTTTACGACAATGAATCTGTTTCTGAGCTTGGCTGGCCTTTCGATGCCGCTGAGCTGGCACTTTGGTTAAAGAGTCATGGCATTAATTAAAATCAGTAACGCGCAGCTTGCTTATGGTGATCATCCATTATTGGATCATGCCGAATTTCTGCTGCAACCTAATGAACGTGTTTGTTTGGTCGGCCGTAATGGTGCAGGCAAATCCACGTTAATGAAAGTCATCGCCGGTGAGGTACTGCTGGATGATGGCAGTATCCAGCGTATGAGTGAATTAAAGGTTTCACGGCTGGAACAAGATCCACCTCGCAATGCCGAAGGCACTGTCTTTGATTTTGTTGCAGAAGGTTTATCAGAAGTGGGTGGTTTGCTTCGCGAATATCACCACTTACTCGATAAAATCACCACGGATGCCAGTGAAATACACTTTGCACAATTAGCTAAGATACAGGAAAAACTGGATCATGCTAATGCCTGGCAGTTTGATAACAAAATCAGCTCTGTATTAGAACACCTCGAGTTAGATGCCGGCACTTTGCTGGCGGATCTGTCTGGCGGCTGGCAGCGTAAAGCCGCGCTGGCACGTGCTCTGGTGAGTGAGCCTGATATTCTCTTGCTCGATGAACCGACCAACCACCTGGATGTCGCCACGATTGAATGGCTGGAAGGTTTCTTAAAAGATTTCCGTGGCTCTATCATCTTCATTTCTCACGACCGGGCTTTTATTCGTTCAATGTCGACACGTATTGTCGATTTGGATCGAGGCAAGCTGAACTCATTCCCTGGCGATTACGATAAGTATCTGGACGCGAAGGAAGAGTTATTGCGTATCGAAAGCGAGCAGAACGCTGAGTTTGATAAAAAACTTGCGCAGGAAGAAACCTGGATACGTCAGGGCATTAAAGCGAGACGTACCCGTAATGAAGGGCGAGTAAGAGCGCTGAAGCAGCTTCGAGCCGAGCGCAGTGAGCGCCGGGAAGTGATGGGTAAAGCAGATATGCAGCTTCAGGATGCCCGTCGTTCAGGCAAGGTTGTCTTTGAAGCCGAGAATATCAGCTACCGTTACGACGACAAACCTATCATTAATGATTTCAGCTTTAACGTCATGCGCGGTGACCGTATCGCCCTGATTGGGCCAAACGGCTGCGGTAAGAGTACTTTGCTCAAGCTCATGCTGGGCCAGCTACAGGCGACGGAAGGGCATTTTCACTGTGGCACCAAGCTGGAAGTGGCTTACTTTGATCAGTACCGCGAAATACTTGATCCCGAAAAAACCGTGCTGGATAACCTGGCAGAAGGTAAACAGGAAGTCACGGTCAACGGCCGCAGCCGCCATGCGTTAGGTTATCTGCAGGACTTTTTGTTCCACCCCAAAAGAGCGCGCACGCCGGTGAAGGCGCTGTCTGGCGGTGAGAAGAACCGCTTGTTGTTGGCCAAGTTATTCCTGAAACCCAATAATTTATTGGTTCTTGATGAACCAACAAACGATTTGGATATCGAAACTCTGGAACTTTTGGAAGATATTCTTGCCAATTATCAGGGCACTTTGCTCTTAGTGAGCCACGATCGTCAGTTTGTTGATAATACTGTGACCACAAGCTGGATTTTTGAAGGTCAGGGTGTCGTCAATGAATACGTGGGTGGCTACCATGATGCACAAGCCCAGCGAGCAAACTCTGCTGCGCAACGTGCAAAAGCACAGGCAGAAGAGCAAGCCGCCGAGAATAAAAAAGATGAAAGCCAACAGCGGCAGCAAGGGAGCCGGGATAAGCCGGGTAAGAAGTTGTCTTATAAACTTCTGAAAGAACTTGAAGAATTGCCGTCTCGTTTGGAAGATTTGGAAAATGAGATTGCCCAGTTGCAGGAAAAAATCAATGATCCTGCATTTTTCCAAAGCTCAACTGATGACACTCAAGTGACCCTGTCACGCCTGGCAGAGGCAGAGCAGGCACTGGAAGTCGCCTTTGAACGTTGGGAAGAACTAGAAGCAATGCAGAAGGAATCCTAATGCGACAGAAGATGTTCAAGTTTTCAGCGCTGGCAATTGTTGTTGCCAGCGTCACGCAGGCACAAGCGGCGGTTTACGACGTTGTTGAAGTGAGCGGTGATGCCAGTGGTGTATCTGCACTGCAGTATTACGATAAAAATAACAGTGATTTGGCCAGCCAGGTGCAGTTTTATGGGCAGGGGATCAGTCCGTCAACAGGCACTGAAAACTGCTTTGAAACCAGCTGTTCATCAACCAGTTATAAAGTTTTCGGTGAAAGCCGCTTTGGCAGTGACGGTATTGATATCCGCGATGAGATTCCATATCAGCTGGATAATTTCCAGCAGATCAATGATGAGTGGTCACTGGAAAGACACTGCAGCTCTGCATATGGATTCAATACCTGTGATACCTGGGCTGAAACGCGGTTTTTTGGTGTTGGCTATAATTCGGACAACCCGGAAGATGGTTCAGGTTATGGCGGCCTGCGCAGAGAGCAGTTTGCCTGGCAGAACAATTATTATGCTAACACGTTGCCAATCCTAGATAACGGTGCAGACGCTTTTGAGCGTGCCACTACGTTTGCCAATGATGTGGCAGGTTATGATTCAAGCGTGACACCGTCACTCGGTACGCTGGTGGATGGCGGCGATCATGTTTCCACCAATGGTGCGGTCAGTGCTGTCGGTACCTCAACGTTGGGTGGCTATGCGTTGGGTGTGACCAGCTCGGCTTATTTTGCCAATAACAACCATTATGCCCGCCAGTTCAACAAGCGCGGCTTTGTGAATCTTGGCGCCAGTAAGGTTTCATTACTGCCGGTAGCCGGCAATGACCTGGTTAAAAACATGGGTCAGACATTAGCCTGGGATGCTGTTGAGTATCCTGCTGGTAATCTGCTGGTAGTTGGTAGTGCGGCGTTTGCCCCTTCAAACCTTAATGACAATATCAAGCTGCCTGATGACGTGCCGATCAACCGTGGCGACCTGAATAACTGTGTCACCAATGGCGCGACGCCAGGCACGATATTTAATTCATGGGCTTGTCAGTTTACTGTCTTCGCCAACGAGGCAGCATTCTGGAATGTTGATGGTTCAGCCACTTCAGAAGCTCAGTTAGTTGCAGCCCGTGCATCGGATCGCCCGGCGTTAGACCCAGATGACAACAATCGTTCTTTCCAGGCATCAGCCCGGGCGGTTTCTCTGGTTGACGGTAAGCCAGTGATGGTGGGATACACCACCGACTCAGTGGACAACGATTATTATGCGGTGCGCGCAGCTATCTTTAAGCTGAAAGAGGGTGTGACTGGCACTCCAACCGCTGAGAGCTGGACGGTTTCTTACATTCCGAACCTGAATATTGAACAGGGTAATGACCGTATTTACCGCTATACCATAGCGACGGATATCAATGACCAAAATACAGTGATTGGGGTTGCTAAGCGAGCCAAGTCGACAGAGCGCTCTTATGCGGAAATGATGTATTTGTATGATGCGACGTCGAATTCATTCAAATGGCTCGATTCATCCATCAGCAGCATCTTCTTTGCTGGTGCAAATGGCTACCCAAGCGCGATCAACAATAATGATCAGATTGTCGGTTGGGTTGATGCAGAGACGGTTAATCAGGTTAACGGCCGGCAACGTCGTCAGCGTGCTTTCACCTATCTTGCAGGTAGTGACGCTGTCACTGATGCACTGCCAGCGAAGTCAACCTGGATGCTGGATGACCTGACCAATGATGACAACATTAGTGGATCCGCAAACCAGTTCCGTATCGCTCAGGCTACAGGCATTAATGATGCGGGTGTTATTTCTGCGACAGCACTGAAGTGTGATGCGGGGTATAAGTCGCTCAGCAAGAATGCGGAGTGTGATGGGGATGAGCGTTTAGTTGCTGTTAAGCTGATTCCTCGCGTTGATGCTCAAGTGCAGCCAAGAGGCGATGATGAAAGTAGTGTAAGCCGGAAAGGGGGCTCCATTGGTATAGTGACACTGTCACTTATGGTGCTGCTGGGCTTACGTCGCCGAAAGTAATTTGTCAAAATTGTTCGATTTTTAATCAGGCTCACAAGTTGTGAGCCTGATTTTTTATGAAGGTTGATCTCTTCAGTTAAATATCCAATCCTTAAGGTGGAGTCACAAAAACTCCATCATTATGTAACGGTAATGATTAATATGAATAAGGATGAGGATCGAACTATGAAGAGACAAAAGCGGGATCGTATGGAACGCGCCCAATCTCGAGGCTATCAAGCTGGCATTAATGGTCGTTCCAGTGACGCATGTCCATATCAAACTGTGGACGCCCGTATGAACTGGCTAGGTGGCTGGCGAGACGCGAGAGAAGAATTGCAATCTGGCCGCGCAAAATAAAACCTTCACCCTCATATCCCTAACCATACAGAGCCCCTTTGGAGAGGGGCTTTACTTTATCTGCCGCAGACACGCAAAAAAGGCCGCGTGTGCGACCTTTCTGTTATTGATATAGCGTTAAACTGAATCAGAAATTCGACGTGTCTTGAAACAAGCCGACTTTCAGGTCTTTAGCTACATAGATTTCTTTGCCATCAACCAGCACTCGGCCATCAGCAACACCCATAATCAGCTTACGGTTGATAACACGCTTCATTTGGATCTCATAGGTGACTTTTTTAGCTGTAGGCAGGATTTGACCAGTGAACTTCACTTCACCCACGCCCAGAGCACGGCCTTTACCTTCACCGCCAATCCAGCCAAGGAAGAAGCCAACAAGTTGCCACATTGCATCCAGACCCAGGCAGCCAGGCATAACGGGATCGCCAGGGAAGTGGCAGTCGAAAAACCAAAGATCAGGTTTGATATCCAGCTCAGCAATGATGAAGCCTTTATTAAACTCACCACCTTCATCAGTGATTTCAGCAATACGATCCATCATCAGCATGTTAGGTGCTGGTAATTGAGGACGGCCAGGACCAAATAATTGGCCTTGGCTGGAAGCGAGGAGATCGTCACGGTTGTAAGAATTGCATTTCTTCATTGGATGCTATTTTCTCTTTGAAATTATTGGGGCAATTTAGCTTACACCTGTACGCCTAACAACTCGGATCAGTGGTGGACCAACCAGTTTTTCATTTTGGTTAACCAACCTGAGCCTTCGTCATTATGACCGCTATGGAAGTGCGCTATACGTATAGCGATGACGTCTAAGAGTGTATCTTCATCGCTTTCTTGATTACTTTCGTCTCGACGGAAAGATTTACCTGTCAGTAAAGGTAGCGCATCATCCACACTATTTACGGCCCAGATATGAAATTTACCGTCTTTAATTGCATTCAGGACTTCGTCACAAAGACACAGGTTACTCAGGTTTGTTTTCGGCAAGATGACACCTTGGTGGCCGGTTAGGCCCCGATAGGCGCAAACCTTGTAGAATCCCTCGATTTTTTCGTTTATACCACCGACTGCTTGTACACGGCCAAATTGATCGACAGCCCCTGTAACGGCGATTTGCTGATTGATGGGCTGCTGAGAAAGGGCTGACACCAAAGCACATAGTTCTGCTAAAGACGCGCTGTCGCCATCCACTTCGCTGTAAGACTGTTCAAAAACGATAGATGCCGAATACGGCAGCGGCTGGTCAAGGTCAAGGGCGGTACTGACAAAGGCCTGCATGATCATCATGCCTTTAGCATGAATATTTCCTGCCAGTTCAGCCTTGCGTTCAACATCTGAAATGTCGCCATCACCAAAGTGAACCACGCAGGAAATTCGGGCTGGCTCGCCGTAAGCGACAGGGTGGCCAGGCATTTCGACAACAGTTAAACCATTAACCTGACCGATTTCTTTGCCATGGCAGTTAATAATAACCTGGCCGTGATGGATATCCTCGATGGCTCTCTCTGGCAAATATGAACTGCGGTATTCTCTGGCTTTCAGTGACTGTTGCAAGTGTTCGGCTGTAATCGGTTTGCTCTGGGATTCTATTGCTGCCTCACATAGCAGGCTTAGATGCCA
The DNA here is from genome assembly GCF_030547675.1 of Photobacterium sp. 2_MG-2023. Taxonomy (NCBI): domain Bacteria; kingdom Pseudomonadati; phylum Pseudomonadota; class Gammaproteobacteria; order Vibrionales; family Vibrionaceae; genus Photobacterium; species Photobacterium sp. 2_MG-2023. The sequence goes on along the minus strand of NZ_JAUOQQ010000003.1, from coordinate 188,201 downwards.
GATAGGGCAAAGAGGTAAACGGTTTTGATCTTCTTCATGGCGAGCACCGGTACGCATCAAGAGTTTCAATGCGTCGTTGTCCGCCATGTCTGGTACCCCAGCTTTTTCAATCAGAGACTTCAGATAGGCTAAATATTTTGGCAGACTCGCTTGAGTAAGGCGCATATCCTGCTCAAACTCACCATACATGCTAAAGCCAGAAGCGATGTCGGGCTCAGCATTTTCCAGTTCTGCCATTAAGAATCTGTCACCAACCACGACTAATTTTACATTCAGTGCTTCAGCAGGTGGCAATGGGTAAAATTTCTTCTGAGTAACGGGTTGCCACTCCAGTTCGCCATTCATCAGTACCGCTTTGAGCCTTGGCCATAAGCTTGGGTTGGCAAGAATACTGGCGACAGACAATACTAAATAACCGTTGTTGGCTTGGTGAAGCAGACCATGCTTAACCTGAGGTTTCGTTAATTTGCCATCTTCTAAAGGTGGATACACGGCTCCAAACAGGTTGATGTCTGTGACATTGTCACCGGCTATTACAATAGGAGACTCATCTGACGGGCTTTTACCTGCTGAATCCCAATGCATCAGCAGATCAATGATATAGTCGCGGTAAACCTTGTTATCAGGTGCAGTAATTCTTAATAATCTGGGCTGGATATCAACTGCTGTGAATCGGCGTACGGCATCGCTCAGGCGATCTTGTAAAATGCCTGTCGGTGCAGGGGGGAGTTGTGCATACTGGTCCAGAATTGACTCATACTGAGTGTAATCTGGGAGCATGGTACGCCAGGATTCTTCTTGCATAGGCTTGATATAATTTCCGTTACTGTGAAAAAGACAGCAGTATAAAGGAATCGTTGTCCGCATAATAGAACAGGCATGGATTATCCTGCGATTCGGATGAGAATCAGCCAAAAGGCGTTCCTTCAAAGAGGGAGACATGCTTCTAAATCAATGTGCTATTGTGCTTCACTATCGATCTAGTTACACTGTCACTCTCTATTAATTGTAGACTTTACATACCCAAATAAGCGTCGATTATGAAATATCAGCAATTAGAAAACCTTGAGGCTGGCTGGAAGTGGGGCTACCTGGTAAAGAAGTACAAGGAAGGGGAAGCCGTTACGCGTCATATTGATACCAGTGAGGCCGAGGCCGCCGTGGCATCATTACTTGAGATAGAGCACGAACCAACCAAAGTGCTGGATTGGATTGGTCATCACATGTCTCCCGATCTTGAAAATAAAATGAAGCAGGCGATACGTGCGAAGCGAAAACGCCACTTCAATGCTGAGCAGGTCCATACACGCAAAAAATCTATTGATCTGGATTATCGTGTCTGGGAGAAGCTGGCCGATAAGTCGAAAGAGTTGGACTGTACCTTATCTGACACTATCGAGTATTTGTTGAGTGAAAGCACCAAGTCCCTGGAAGCCAATAAAAAGGTACAGGACATAAAACAAGACTTAAGTAAATTGCTTCAACTCGACTGATTCGCTATACCTAATATCATGCGCTGTTTGTTTGAGGAATAAGACGATGGAATATGTTCTTTTGCTGGCAGTTGCTGTGTTGATCCTGGTTTTTAAGGATCGCCCAGTAATGATGTTAAAATTTGAGCAAGGTGAGTTGAAACAGACGAAGGGGAATGTCCCCAGTGGATTCTTACATGGGTGTAAAGATATTGCCCATCGGGAGCCATTTACTGGGCAAATCAAGGTTTATAAGAATAGGTTTACGACAAAGCTGGTTTTCTCGAAAGATGTTCCAGCAAAAGTGAAGCAAAAGATCCACAACGTGTTTCCGTTTTCTTCTAACAACAAGAAATCAGGCCGGAGACAAGCCTAGATTCAGGCCTGCCAAGAGCAGGCTATTATTGCTTCTCTAATGCACCATAACTTGTTTAAGTGTAAAAAAATATAATTCAGACCTTAGTTACTTTTCAATATCTAACTGAAGATTTGATATCTTAGCCAAGCATTGATTGAGCTTTTGCATCGAAAGGGGTTTTACAATATAGCCATCAGGCTTATGTGAGATAACTTTTTTCACCGTTTCCATTTCATTTTCTGCCGTCACAACAATAACAGGCAAGTCTGGGTGATCCTGCTTTATTTGGCCCAGCAACGAAAGGCCATCCAAAGGGTGGTTGAGGTTTAAGTCTAAAAAGACACAATCCAATGTATGGCCTAAGAGTTGAGATTTCATGAATATGGCCTCAGCCTGGCTAACGGAACTGGCATGAAGCAATGTTTGGGGCTGTATGCTGTTTCTTAACAGCTGAGCTAAAATTTGTGCCATCACTTTGTTGTCTTCAATGATAAGAATACTTTTCATGTTCTGGCATCCAATTAATTACTATGTGTTTTTGCTCTCATTGATCTTAGATAAGAATGTACTGACATACCAGTAAAGAGTTCAAGAACATAACTTTAATGCACTATAACTTATTATTTCTATCGTTTTTTACCAAAGGAAAACACAAAATAATATACAGTTTAGAGAACAAATTTGACAAGCTGCTCAGGTTAAATGTCGATATTAACCATTGTTGACGTTGTCATTTTGTGCTTTAGCTGTATTTCAAGTCATTATAAATATGAAAGAGATAAGGCTATCTGCAGAACGAGTCTCTTCGCAGTTCCTACCAGGTAAAATATCATCCAGTTCGTGCACCGGCCAGTAAATGTCCTTGGTATAATGTGCCAGCTTGGCAAAGCAGCAGTTGAAATGACGATGAAGTCGGGGGAGCTGGCTGGCTTCTTAATAGTATTGATACTTTGAGACACATTCCCTTTTTTTAGTGATCCTGTAACATTTTTATTCGCACACTCAATGCGGCCTTTGTTGCGAACTGTTGGTGCAGATCCGCTCGATATTAAGATCCTTCAGCACCCGGCCAAAATGGGTCAAACGCTCAGTGTGGGCATCGCGCTTACCAACATGAAAAAACGCATGGCGGCCGCTGTAAAAGGCAGATGGCTTATCACGCGTAGCGGCCATATAATCGAAAGTCGACTCAGTTTCTTCACCAGTCGTCCAGGTGGTATCGTCGATAAACATCAAGAGGCAGCATTTGTCGGTGGGAGCCGTCGATTTGAACCAGCTCACTTTAACTTTGCAGGAAAGAGACATTTTAGATTTGGTTTATCATATTAAGTACGCATTATGATTAGGTTATGTTAAACGATTTTATTAACATCTAATTTAGTAAGTGCTTATATGAAAGGGGTTACTATGCAACAACTCAGTTTTCGGGTATTGCAATAAGTGACACCATGACAAGAAAAATTACAGAAAACTATATTTTCAGAAGATTCGTATGCGGTTTAAGCAGGGATGAAACCGCAAAACTATGTTTTAAATCTGTGAGAACCGTCACGCGATGGGATAGCGGTCAGACCATACCGCCTGAGTGCAGGCGACTAATGAAACTGTACTCAAACAGGGAGATCACAACTCATGAAGCGTGGAATGGCTGGAGAATATCGAAAGAAGGGCTTATCACCCCAAATGGATGGTGTTTAACACCAGATAGAATCTTAACTGGGCATGCGTTACTAGAGATTGGTGCAGAGACTGACAGTAAAAACAATACTCTGATTATTAAAACAGCTAGACTTTTGAAAGATTTACCACCAAAGAGACAATGAAATTAAGCCCCACACTGGGGCTTTTTTATACATTTACTTACCACCAGTAGCCAGGTGAAAGCCTATCGGGATCATCGGGCAAGTCCAGTAAAGTGCGCTCATCCACCAAATAGCGACGAGAGAAATTGCTTTCTTTGGCACCATATGGAGCAAGGGAACGAAGCAGTTCAACCATTTCTTGTAGTTCTTTGTCTTTGAATGTATACCCTTGATATACCCGTTCTTTAACTACAGGAACAATGACACGATACGTTTTTTCTGAGCTAGCCTTTGTTGTGAACTCGTTATACATCAATTTAAACAAACCAGTAAATTGAGAAAATCCACCGATTCCAGCTAATGATTTCATGACTTCGAAGATCTCCAAATAACAGTAGACACAAATAAATAAACCGTAAATTCTAGAACGTAGTCTGACACTAATTCGCTGAAAATATCCTGCTCTGGGTAAGCAAACATTAGGTAAATAAACTGAACTACTGTTAGCAAAGGTAGTGCAATAGAGAGCGTTTTCAGTTCGACAGGTTTAAATAGATCAACATCCCGCCAGATACTAGCAAGAGCCACAACAACACCAATAGTCACAATGCCAGATAGAAAGGTAATACCTTTCTCAATATAATCACCCACAAACAGATAGGCAGGTAAGATGGACAATACTAGAAGTGAAGCGATAAACATGAACCCGGCAACGCTGTTAGAACGTTTGCTAATACTCAAAATAACCTCCTGTATACAAACACTTAGGAGTTTATCATACGAATAGTATCCTGGCTGCATGGCAAAATGTCTAATTTCATAGCCAATTCGCCTTTTATAGCAGCTGATCAAACTATCAACTGATGTTGTGCATTCAGGCAAGCAATTGTCACCAGTGACAGGCGCTAGTTTCGGTTCATTGATACCAGTCGGCCAGTCACCAAATCCCGCAGCACATTGATGGTCAGATGTTCATTTTCACACAGCTCATTGATAGCGTTCTTGATGTCAGATTCTCTGTCCGCCGGAACCCACACCGTCACTTTTTTGAATCCGCCGTCTTTTTTGCGCTGTTCGTACTCTGCATTTCTGCTCATGGCATCCCCCCGAAATCTAAAGCCGTTGGCTTATGAGATCACAACCAGAAAAATATGCAACCTTTAGAATCGTACCGCGCTATCCGGGCAGTGCCCAACGTGAGACTTTCCCCCCGTATTACTAGACGGGGGGTGCGCTTCCGCTCCCGCAACTTCGTTTTCGGCCCTTGAGAAAGTGGCAGGTTATCGGGCAGGAGTCGCTGCGCTCCGGCCTGACAGGATGAAGGGTTTCGATGGATGCAGTTTAGGGAGCACCGCACAGGTGCGGGCTACGGGCCAGTGAGCAGGGAGTTTACAAAAGGGCGCGGAGATGGCCCTTATATGCCTGTCGGCATCAGGTTAGCTGAAAGCTAAGGCACCTCCCCGCGATGCGGGGCGCCCCTCCTTAGCTTTCATCAAAATGATGTGACGGTGGATAGTGGGCCATCTTGAATGAGGCCGCGACTTTCATTACAGACGACAATAGAATCGAAGTCGTGGTATTCGAGGGAGTAGACACATTTGCCGATTGCGTGAATGTTGTAGCCCAGCTTGCGCAGCTCCTTAGAGTTGACCGCGAACTGTTTCATTTCGTCTTTGTAGGCTTCCAGATAAATCACATCAAAGGACAAATCAAGATCAAAGCTCTTGTCTGGCCGGAGTGCTATCTGTCGGGCAGCGCCTGTTACGTACAGGTCGAAATCTGCCAGAGGGTGCTTGCCGTGGGTGCGTTTCTTCACTGGTGCCTCAGGAACGGGAGTCGGGGAGCCGTCCGGCTGGATGTGTAATTGCTTGACTGGCTCAGGCTGTTCTTTCACCCCGGCGGATAGTGGACTTTTAACATTACCAGTAGCAAACATACCCACCACAAACACCAGGCAAAGCGCGCCGCCAATAAAAGACCAATGTTGCCAGATGGGTTTGATGTCCGCCGCCGTGGCTTCGGACACTGCACCGTTTGAGGCGGTGTGCGATTGGTAAAACGGAAAGTAAGAGGCTTTGTAGCTGCGCTGACTAACATTGAGGACTTCACCGCGACAACCGTCCTGTACTTTGCGGGTATAGGTTTTCTCGCTACCGAGCGCCGTATTCTTTGAACAGCGGTACTGCACCTGAACCATGTCACGCACATCTTTGTGTAGCTTCCTGTCTGACTGGGTAATTAAAAGAATATCGACACCGTGATGTCGGTGAAGGCTAAGAAATTCCAGCACCTCGACCGATGCACGACTAATCGGCAACACCAAGTGTGCCTCATCGACCACAATGAGCGGCCCCTGACCGTCGTGATTGCGCCAGCTGTCTTGATAGTCCTCAGGCTTGGAGAAAGGGCGGTTTACGTTGCCGTGGTCTGACATATCGGTTTCAATGATTTTAATCAGCTCAGTGACGCCGTCACCAAACACCGTCTTAAAGTGGTCAAGGTTCAAGGGCAGGTTGGTGATCACCTTGCGGCCTGCTTTGACTGCCGGGATGATGTGATAGACCACCGCTTCATAAGACTTGCCGCCACCGGGGCGACCGATAAGCAAGTTAATCATGTCATGACCCCAGACGTGTGAACGGTATCAGCTGCAGTATCAGGCGAATGGTGATAGCCGTGATGATCATGGCGATGGCCTGAGGCAAGCCGAGCTGTCCAAACACCCAACCAATCTCAGTGGGCAACCCGGTCAGATACTGGCTGAGATTAATCGGGGCCAGCAGGTTAGCAATGGAGCCAGCCAGCATCTTGGCCCCTGCGAGAATCTGCTCAAACAGCAAGTAAAACAAGTCCTTGAGCATTTCCAGCCCTGACAGCAACATGCGGTACAGGAACTCAAGCAGCATGTTGAACAAAATCACTATCCAGTCAAACATTCCAACGTACACGTTAACCTCCAAAGACTAAGCGACGACAGAGCAGGGCCGCAGAGAACAAGATACAGGCCCGGATAAAGCTCCAGACCCCATAACCAATGTCAAAACTGAATCGGCCGAAGTTACCGAATCGGCCAAAATCCACCGCGATACCCATATCAGGGGCAGAGCCGCCTGCATCAACCTGAAACTGGTTCAGGAAGTCAAATTGTCCCCCTGAGGTCATATCATTGGTAAAGTCATTGATAATGCCGGTGATCCCTTCGGGATAGCTTGAGGCATAGAAACTGGAGCAGGTTTTCGACTGAATACAGGTGCCGTTCCCGGCATTGGTCAGGTCAGGATTGCCGAAGTCTGACAGCAAATCGCTGATACCCGTGAGGCTGTCACCAATCCCTTCAAGGTGAGTGTTGCCTTCCTCCTGCAGTCCTTTCATTTCGTCGAGCTTTTCCAGTGAGGCAAAATGCTCTGCATTGCTGGCTATACGATTGGCGACCAGTTCATTTTTAATGTCATTGAGCAGGGTATTCGATTCCGCCGTGTTCTGTGCAACCTGCTCAGTTTTCTCAACGACTTTCTTCACTTCCTTGATGCTGTCGTTACCAGAGCCTAAGTTGTCAAAGTTAGCGTTGAGATCGGCATTCAAATCACTCAGCTTGTTAGACAGGTTTTTCATCTGCTGATACTGGTCATCGAAATAGTCAGATAAATCTCCCTGAATGTTGCTCAACAGCTTGATTTCCTGCTCGGAAAAATTCGCCATGGCCTCCAAGGTGTTGTCAGATTTTTTTACCGTGTTGTTAAAGTCATTCATCAGAGAAAGCTGGTCTTCAAGGGTGGCATTGCTGTCTATGGACGTATCCAGCAGTTTGTTCATATCCACGTTCAGCTTGCCGACATTGGTGTCGATGTTGCGTAGATGTCCCTCAATGGAGTCAGTAGGATCTTCACCGTCACCGGGTTCTTCACCGCTGCCATCACCGGGTTCTTCGCCGTCGCCGGGTTTGTCACCATCACCGGGTTTATCGCCACCGCCAGAGTTAACGCAACCGGAATCGGTACAGAAGCCGTCAGCGTTTTCTGAGAGATTACATTCAGGGCCGATAACCTCAAATTCAGCGAAACAGTCAAAACCGGCACCGGGACTACCACAGAATTTAGAGCCGGATACATACTTAGCCTGGCAGCCGCCGCCTTTGCTGGAGCACCAATAGTTACCGGGGGTAGTGCCATGGTTAACGGATTTCCAACCCACGTCAAAACGTATCCCGAGATAGGCGTTGCAGGGACTGTTGTTTTCATCGCCATCGCCGCCGCCGTCTTCACCGCCACCATCATCACCACCACCGGGAGAGCCGCCGTCATCACCGCCACCATCACCGTCACCTGTGCCATCACCTTTTTTGACGGCATTACAGGTACCGCTGACACCTTGCAACTGCCTGTCACACATATAGTTAGGATTAATGTCGTACTCTTCTGAGTCAAACTGACTGCTGCATTGCTGTTTATAATGACTAATCAAACTAGAAACATGTGCCGAATCACAGTAGTTCTCAGGCTTATCACGCGAAAGCACTGCCGCCCCCTTTGTATGGCCGCCTTTAGCACAGCTAACCCCCGTAGTACCTGCGCGGCAACCAGTGAAAAAACTATTCGTACCAACGGAAGGCTTACCCTCAACACAGGAGGCCACTTCACTAAAGTAGGTATGATCTAAGTATTCACCCGGAGGTGAACACGTTCCGCGTTGCGGGCCATACGATGGAATCCCGTTATTAAAGTAATACATCACCGCGTGAGCCTTAATTGGTAAAAAGGGAAGTAAACCAACCAGAGCAACAAACAGAATTAAAATGAATCTATTCATGGTTTTGCCAAAAAAAAAGGGCAGCCGAAGCCGCCCAAAGAGTCAGAACGTTAGCGCCATCCCTGCATAACCGCATACGCTGCGATAGCACCAATGAGTGACCAGAGCGTGAGCGTCAGGTCATGCAGAAGGGGCAGCATTACGCTTTGTTAACGGCACGTTTCGCCAGCGTGATGCCTTTCATCACCATGGCCACACCGACAATAGCCACACCAATCGCGGTTACTGACGTCGCAACACCTGCCATATCAACCGCTGCAAAGATAGTTTCCATAAGAAAGTTTCCTTCTAAAGTTTGTTAATTAAACGTTTGGCAATGCCTACCGGATAGGCCGCGAAATAGCAGCTCACCAAGATAGCGGCAAAGCCGAATGAAAACGCCGCACCTACATCCTCGGGCGTTAGTTCAGAGCCAGCCAGATAGCTGTCATAACTGGATTTGCTGATAAGGACATAACCCGCACAATCCGTTATAGGGGTGGGCACGGCATACAAGAAACCTTGCTCATTTATCTGTACGCATGTGTCTGTCATGATGCCGCCCCGAGATTCTTACGACCGTATCGCCAATTGATAATTGACTGCATTAATCAAGCGCCGAGTAATCACACAATCAGCTAGTGCCCGGTGTGCGCTAAGGTCAGAGATATCAATATTCTGCTGAGCGGCAGCATTGGTCAGTTTTTGCCAGCGATATGTGCCGTGAAACTCATTCATATCGCCCCAGAATTCGGCATACCACTCCATGACACAAAAAGTCTCAAGGACAGGTAACACGTGCGATTCACCCGTTGCGATTTTCAAAGACTGTTCAATCAGGCGGGTGTCATAATCGGCGTTATAAATCAGCAGATTCCGACCACTCAACACCTGAGCCAATTGCGGCCAGATGTCGCCAAATTCAGGGGCATCGGCCACCATGTGATTACCAATGCCATGAATCGCAATCGCATCCGATGGAATAGGGCGCTGAGGTTTAACCAACGAATCAAACAACACTGTACCGTCAAAGGCATCAATCACTGACACCTCAACAATCTCAGCATCAGAATCCAGCCCCGTGGTTTCGGTATCCAGAATGACCGCGTTGTGCAGGTTCCTTAATTTCATAACGCCTCCGTTACGCCTTGGCGTAGTCAACCACAATGTTACGAGAAGGGTTTTCCGGGTCAGCATCCAGCGACAACTTAAGCTGAGTCGGAAACGTCAGTTCGCCAAACTTGGCAAACAGGCTGGCGTTCTCTGACATGGAAATGGTTTTTTCTTCCAGCCCCAGCTTGTTGATGTTGTTGTCATCGTTGAGGAAAGATTTCGCCGGCACCAAATAATGCACCTGCGCAAAGGCATAAGGCTTAGGTTGACCGGACTTCTTAGAAATCCCTTTACCCATGGTTACACCCGAAACCAGTACAGTTAATCCAGACATTGTGTATTCTCCGTTTAGTTACGCCGTCACTAGGCGCTGATAAATTGCATTACGTTGGGACCGCTGACGCAAGGCCAGCAAATCCGCAAGAGGGACTTTCTCAGACGCATCCGAATCACCCGTGACAGGTGCATTGAGTCGGTCTGGGATTTCAAACGGTTCAAGGTGGCTGGTCAGTTGCTTGACCACCTGCTCAGGTGACAGTTCCAGCACCTGACGCATGTAATTGACCAGCTTGCCGCACTGAGTGGCACCGTGTTTGACGGCATTCTCGACCGAGGTCATGTAATGGCGTTTGTGTGTGGCAATAGCGCATTGCTCAGCCTCACAAATGCGGCTCAGGGCAGGGTATGCACCTGCAAAATACTTGTCGGCATCAATCAGGATATCGAACGGAATGACACGGTCTTTTGAGCGCAGTTCCAGCTCCCAGCGTACCCACTCAGGATGCTGGTCTGATTTAAGCTGTTTGCCTTTCTCGTACACGCGCAACATCTTGCCCGCATCACGGCTGCCGACATAGAACGAGCGGCCGGACTCAGGGACAAGGCCGTAACGCTTTTTCAGGGACTGGGATGTGCCGGACTGGGTTTGGTAATCATAGACTTTGGCCATGTGACCGGATTCGATATAGGTGTACGAACACGGACGGCCACGGGTAATGAAGCAGCCTTCCTTTGCCATTTGACGGGCCAGATTGATACCGAATTCACCGTTGAAACAGTCATAAGCGACATCGGCGCGGGTAATTTTTGCGCCTGGCAAATCATTGAGCATCTTGTGCACTTCAGGCATGTCTAACGCGACACAGCCCGTACCGGAAAACGACACATAACAGCCATGTTGTTTGGCACCCCAAGCACACAGGCCCGCTTGCTGGCCGTTGACCATGATAGAGGCCGATTGCGGATACCCGGAGAAACCGCCAGCACGTAACGTGAAGGTCCATTCGTTGCCGAACTTGCCGAGGCCATGGTTCAGGCGATTGATAAAGCGGTCGATTTCACCACGGCACAGACAATCCATGGTGTTCATACCAAAGTGATCAAGCAGGTCAGATTTGACCTCATGAAAGCGGCGAGCATCACCGCCAATGACAAAGTCGGTGTTTTTCAGCAGGCGACGCACTTCCGCCGCATAATCAATCTTGCCCGTATCCAGTGCGAAGTTATCGACACGCTGGCCGGACTCAACAAAGTCGAAGTGGCGGACGGCCTTGACGGTCGCGCCAGCCTTGGCAAGCTCCAGCACATGGGCCAGCTCGGCAGGCGTCCAAGTGAAGGACAGGAAGTCAATAATCGTTTTCATGTTCGAAGACTCCCATGTCGTAGAGTTGCTGCCAGTTCTCAGGCGTAACGAGATACAGCTCGTAACCCTGAGGGTAAAATTCCAGACCGATTTGATGTAACTCAGCGGACGAACGGAAGTACTCAGGCTCACCGTCGATGAAGGCGAAACCAGAGCCGTCGGCGTTTTGTTCGTAATACAGGGGCTGAGTCATGGGTAACAAGATGCTTATGAGTACCGATTTGTGAATACCGTAATCCTAATAAATCAGGACTTCAAGACACGATTTTCGGGTACTAATCGACTAAACTGGCAAAAAAAGGAGTCTCGATATGTATGCAAATCAACTGCTAGATGCTTACAAAGAAGCTAAAAACTATATCCAAGACAAGCAAATTGCCCATGACTTAGGGATAAGTAAGCAGAAAATTAGCAATATTCGAAGTGGTGTCAGGCAACTTACTGATAGTGAAGCTATTTTCTTGGCTGAAAGTGCAAATATCGATGTTCATGAAGCTCTAATCTTTTTAGCGGCAGACAAAGCCAAAAGTTTCAAAGCCCAACGAATCTGGCAAGACATCACGGCAAAGTTAAGGAGCCAAGGGATTAAGGGCTTAGCCCTTGGTATGACTGGAATTCTGGCCCTCAATCACCCCCAAGTTAAGTACGCATTATGTACATTATGTTAAATTAAGGGTGTGAGAGTCTACACGTTGGGCTCTCTGCTCCCTTCTGTATGACGGCCTCGCCAGATTGGTTCACGCAATTTAACCATAACGGTGATTTACCATAAAATAGGTAATTCACACTTGTATTTAAGTCCTGCTGCAAATTGTCAGTTTGCCTGGTTCTTCAATGTCAGGTGGAATTACCTAAGGCCGACAAGCGCCAATGCGTTCATCGATAAGAATGAATTATGCCAGCGAGACTAGCTCGGCATATTCGCTCAGCAATTTATCCAATTCAGCTACGCGTATCGGTTTTGCTAGAAAGCCGTTCATGCCCGCTTTTTGATATTCAAGCTGATCTGAGTGCATGGCATTTGCCGTCAGCGCAACTATGGGTAAATCAACATGCTTTTCTCTGATCTTTCTGGTTGCTTCCATACCATCCATAACCGGCATAGAGATATCCATTAATATTAAATCAAATTGTTCGGGTGACGCTTCAATCATATCCAGTGCCATTTGCCCATTGTCAGCGACTTGAACATGATGTCCTCGTTTTTCCAGCATGAGTTTTGCAACCATCTGGTTTGTCTTACTGTCTTCCGCCAACAAAATTGATAATGCTCGGCGAGGAATTTTTCTTTGAGGTAGCTTTTCTTCTTCTATTTCAGCTGCAGCTGCGATGATCGGTAAAAACACAGAAAAACAGCTACCGTGGCCTAAATGGCTGACCAGTGAAATACGCCCTTGCATTTTCCCGACAAGATGGCGGCTGATGGCCAAACCCAAACCAGTACCACCATATTTTCTGGTAATACTACCGTCTGCCTGAACAAACGGATTAAAGAGATTTTTCTGTGCTTCATCAGAGATACCAATTCCGGTATCAATAACTGTAATCACAATCTCATTATTTGCTGTTGTGACAGCAACATTCACTGAGCCACTGTTCGTGAATTTGATAGCGTTGCCAATCAGATTAAACATAACCTGAGTCACGCGGTTCTTATCACCTTGAGTTTTTTCAGGAACTGTTTCATCAACCCGGATATTCAAATCGATATTTTTCTTCTGTGCCTGATCTCGCAGCTGTTCAACGACCAGCGTGGCACAATCAGCGACAGACATGGGTTCCATGTATAAATCAAACTTGCCTGATTCTATACGAGAGAGATCCAGAATATCGTTAATGATCGTCAGAAGCAGTTGAGCAGACTGCTCCATTTGATTGACCCATTTAAGCTGCTCCATATTCAGTCCTGAATCAGCTAAAGTATCCATCAAACCAAGCACTGCATTCAGAGGCGTGCGAATTTCATGGCTCATCATTGCCAGAAACTGAGATTTAGCGGCGTTTGCAGATTCCGCTTGTTGCCGAGCCTGCTGCAATTCGACTAAACGTTGCTTCTTGCTGGTGATGTCTTTCGCTGTTCCCCGATATCCCCGGAGCTCTCCGTGTTTACTAAAGTACGGGCTACCGCTGAAGCTAATCCATGCCCCACCCTCATTACCGGGTAACTGCCATTCCAAGTCTTCAAAATCTTCATTACTGAGCAATTTATTTCGTAGCTTGGTTTGGAAATCGCTATCATCATCAAAGAGATCTAACAAACTTTTTTTATCTATCACGTGGTTAGATAAGTCTGGCGCAGAGATATACGTGAACCTGTATTCGGTATCTATCTCCCAAAACCAGTCACCAACAGTATTTGCAAAGTCTTTAAATCGTTGCTGATTGTGCAATAACTCTTGAGTTCGTACAGTCACCAGAGTTTGCAATCTTTCCCTGTAGTCAATGTCGATAATTGCGCGTTCAAGCAATGGGCGAAACCGTGCCAGCACTCTTTTACATGAAGCGCCAAACTGGCCGGGTTGAGAATGCAAAAATAGCAGTAACGCGTCACCAGAACTGACTTTCACTCCCGTCATCAACACTGAGCGACACAGTCCGATCTGGTCCTTGGGCAAATAACGAAATTCGGCAACTTGCAGCGGGTCGAAAAGTGCAATACTTTCGCCATTGATAGCACGGATAAAGGTTTGATTGACTTCCCAGGAGCAAGATTCGAAATTAGTACAGGTGGTGACAAGTTCTTCCAGATGCGAAGTTTCATCTTCACGAGTCAGCACCAGCGCGTGTTCGAAACCAATATATTTGCGCAGAACAGCAAGTAGGCTATTGAATACTTGCCGCTTGCTATTAGCGCCAGCCATCGCTGACATACCCGCTAAAATAGCAGAGTACTCATCTCTGAGCTGTTTCTCCCTTTCCTGGCTTCTGAGTAACGCAAGCAATGTTTCCTGTAGGGTTTCTGTTTCTCTGCCTGGCATGCTCATCATTCCCGGTAAAACAAAACGTTAGAAATCATTAAATTACCATGCTCATTCTCACCACCAAGGAACTGGCCTTGTTCTCCAAAAGTGAACGGAGAAATAAACGGCGCGTTGAGCATAGATTGCTGCATTTTCTCTGCAACCATACCCATTTTTGATTTCACCTGGAGCATACAGCCAGCACAATAAATACTTATTCCACCAATAGCCTCGATCTGCTGATGGCTATCATGAAGCAATCCATCCACTGCGCGACCGGTCCGGTTGACCAGGTTATCTTCCGTCCCTGTCATCAGGTAGAGTTTCTCTCCTTCCTTTATAGAAGCAAACAATGTGATTCCACCACGCGCAGTAACAGAATTGGGATGAGCGAGCTTAAAATAGGGTAAATCATGTAAAGTGCCTGCAATACGACCAATCGGATGTAAAGCAGAGAGAGACATTATGCTTTGACCATACTCTAAAGGCTGTTTAATCCATTCTTCATAGACCTCTTTTGCTGGCCGGTGATCAAGTTCTATGAGTTCCCTTCCCTCAACCTTAGTCGCCACTGCGTATTGTTCAGTTTTTGCGTAACCTGAGTGAAAAGAAAAACTTAAGTCGCATGTTGGATAAAAGACACTCACAGCAACGCCTTCAGAAGCTAAATGATCTTGAGTGAAAAGTTGCCATTCCCCCAAAACCCCTGCATCCGCGGCGCTCCCACCAATAAATAGGCACTGGTGTGCCAAACTCTTGAGATATGGCCTGTATCACCTCCTCTTCAGCGCCAGGACTTGCGTGCAGCAAAACAAGTGAAGGTAGTTCCCCTGAGCGTCCGGTATTTTGAATGGCCTTCAGCAATGCCTGTTTCGCCATTTGGTGAGGAAGTTGATGGGTAGACACTAACGCAGAGCCATACGCGCCATTGAAATCAAAAACAGCCCATAAACCGATCACCCGATCAGGGAAATACCCCTCTTCTGTCAGGATACCCTGGCATGATGAACAGCCTAAAATTTGAGTGTCAGGGAATTCCGCAACAAGCCGCTCTCGGATAACTTGCGCATTGTCATGCCCTGAAAAGTACACCAACAACAGGCTGGGACGCACTAATCTGGCTTTGAGTTGACTGACAGCTTCATCTACTGCTGCTGCTGTCGTTTCTATCGTTGAGTAACTGGTAACAATTTCCATGTAGTGTTCACGGCTGGGTGTGTATCTTCACCATAATAGACAGTTTCAATTTGAGGATCAGCAGAGTATTGAATTTTTATAAAAAAAACTCTTAAGTCTGTGTGCGATTTACCGTTATTAGTATTTAACTATTCGACAAAGAAGATTTGGGTATGACAAAGCAACCAGTAATCATTGTCACAGAAGGAACAACAGAGTTAGGCAAACATATCTGTAAAGAGCTTGCTGCAACTCAGTCTATTGTCATGTCACTGAGCAATGACGAAAATGCAGGTTATGATTTGGTTGCAGAAGATCCACGAGTCCGGTTTCGCAATACAGATTGCAGTAAGGAATCAGACGTTGCCGCAGCCGCCCGGGAGATTGAATCTCAATTCGGCCGACTTGATGCACTTGTTATTAACCCATCGGTATCACTTCCGGATGTGGGCATCCCCTTCACTGAAATGGATTTATTTGATTGGAACCAGGCACTTCACCACCAGTTAACAGCAACCTTGTTCACCGCCAGACAATGCCTGCCTCTTCTGAAAACAACAAAGGGGGCTATTGTTCATGTTGTCCCTACCCCTCATGAATCTGCCATTAACAGCGAGTTACTCGCCGTATGCAGCCAAGGCCTGGTTGGACTGACTGAAGCTTTGGCCAATAGCTTATCACCTGATGTTACTGTCCATGCTGCCCGATACATTCTTAACCGGACAGATGTGCTAAAAAATGATGTAAATCAATTCAAAGACGTGGCAGCTATGGTACGTTTTCTGGTGAGTCACAAAGCCTCATACATCAACGGACAGGTTTTCAACGTTTCGAACCGAGTTTTGGATAAAAAACCATCATAACGACACAGGAAAAGATTCAACCTAGTGAATAGATGAGAGTTATGTTCTATGCGATTGTTTTTAATGAACTTTAATTATTTTCACATGAAAAATAATGTTCTGAATCCTTATCTGGTAATTGCAAGTTTGTCTTGTCAGAGCAACATGGCGTTAAAGCATTAAAATAACTCACATTTCAATAGCTTGAGTGCTAACACATACTCCTGATACCAAATTAATAAATCGTCCCCTTGCCCTGCAGAAGTTGACACCTTTAAATACAAAGAGAGCAGCTACTGGTACCCCTTTATTGCCTTTTTCCAAACTGATAACCCGGAGTGCTTTCAGCTTCTACTTTGCATCTTTGTCAGTGCATTCCTCTACTGAACCCTCGCAAGACATTAGTGCTTCCTCTGCCTTATTGTCAGATTTGTATGTAATTGTTCTCCATACGAATGCCGCAATCAGAACAGCTAGTAGGAGCAGAATTTGGATCAACCGAGCTTTAGTTAGTTTCTGTGCGGCCATGATTGTATACATTTCCCATGTTACATAGTTCAAACTTTTTGCATAAAAATAGTGAGCCGCGGCATGAGCCCACCCTTCACACTGTCAATCATTTCTTATCTCAAGTATCATGCGTGCTGAAAATGCCACTTTTACAACAAAATAGCAATTTCCGTGTCGAATTGTTTATAAAAACAACACAGGATTTGTCTAAGCTTTGGGTGGCATTGCGAAATGAAGTTGTTCGCAAAGAAAACAAGAGTGTAGTTGAAATTTTTTAGTGGAAGCATGCAACATGAGCCAAGAAAAGCAGCTTGATCAAAACTACAACTATACGGTCGTTCGGCAATTCACCCTAGCTACCATACTGTGGGGTATTGTTGGAATGAGCGTTGGTGTATTTATTGCCGCTCAGTTGGTTTGGCCGGCGCTTAACTTTGACACCCCTTGGTTGACATACAGCCGTCTGCGTCCGCTGCATACTAATGCAGTTATCTTCGCCTTCGGTACCAGTGCACTGTTCGCGACATCTTATTATGTCGTTCAGCGTACCTGTCAAACCACGTTGTTTGGTGGCAAGTTAGCGTCGTTCACCTTCTGGGGCTGGCAAGCCGTGATTCTATCAGCAGTTATTACGCTGCCGATGGGGTATACATCCAGCAAAGAATACGCTGAACTGGAGTGGCCAATCGATATACTGATTGCCGTTGTCTGGGTCTCCTATGCTGTCGTGTTCTTCGGAACGATGATTAAACGAAAGACCTCCCACATTTATGTGGCAAACTGGTTCTTCGGTGCATTCATTTTGACGGTAGCCGTTCTTCACATTGTGAACAGCATGGCGATTCCGGTCTCAATGACGAAGTCGTATTCTGTTTACTCTGGTGCAGTCGATGCCATGGTTCAGTGGTGGTATGGGCACAACGCCGTAGGTTTCCTTCTTACTGCTGGCTTCCTGGGTATGATGTACTACTTCGTCCCGAAACAAGCCGGTCGTCCTGTTTATTCCTACCGTTTGTCTATCGTGCACTTTTGGGCACTGATTTCTCTGTATATCTGGGCTGGCCCGCACCACCTGCACTACACCGCATTGCCTGACTGGACTCAGTCGCTGGGCATGGTGATGTCTCTGGTACTGTTTGCGCCATCCTGGGGCGGCATGATCAACGGTATCATGACGCTGTCCGGCGCCTGGCATAAACTGCGTTATGACCCGATTCTGCGCTTCCTGGTAGTGTCACTGTCGTTCTACGGCATGTCTACTTTCGAAGGTCCGATGATGGCAATTAAGACAGTCAATGCCCTGTCTCACTATACCGATTGGACAATCGGCCACGTTCACTCAGGTGCGTTAGGCTGGGTTGCCATGGTTTCTATCGGTTCGGTATATCACCTGATTCCAAAACTGTTCGGCCAAGAGCGTATGTACTCTATCAAACTGGTAAACGTGCATTTCTGGCTGGCTACTATTGGTACGGTTCTGTACATCGTAGCTATGTGGATTTCTGGTGTGATGCAAGGTCTGATGTGGCGCGCGGTGAATACCGACGGTACCCTGACCTACAGCTTTGTTGAAGCTCTGCAAGCGTCTTATCCGTTCTACTTCGTGCGTTTCTGTGGTGGTCTTATCTTCGTAACCGGCATGTTCCTGATGGCTTACAACGCTTACAGAACTATTGCCGCACCGAAAGACAGCTTGAAAGCCATAGAGCAACCAGCATAAGGAGTAAAACTGATGAGCTTTCGTCACGAACTTGTTGAAAAAAATGTTGGTTTGCTGGCCATCCTGATTGTGATTGCAATCAGTTTGGGTGCGCTGGTAGAAATCACGCCGCTGATTTATCAGGAACAAACGACTGAGCCTGTAGAAAACCTGCGCCCTTACACTGCCCTGGAAATGGAAGGCCGTGACATTTATATCCGCGAAGGGTGTAACGTTTGCCACAGCCAGATGATTCGTCCATTCCGTTCAGAAACTGAACGTTATGGCCATTATTCTGTTGCAGGTGAAAGTGTTTGGGAGCATCCATTCCTGTGGGGCTCTAAGCGTACAGGTCCGGATCTGGCTCGTGTAGGCGGCCGTTATTCCGATGAATGGCACCGTGTACACTTGCGTAACCCCCGCGATGTAGTACCAGAATCTAACATGCCCGGTTTCCCTTGGTTGGAAGAAAATGTACTGGATGGCGAAATAACCTCTAAAAAACTTGCCTTATTCCGCGATAAGTTCGGTGTACCTTACACTGACGAACAAGTTGCGAAAGCAGGTGATGATGTGAAAGGCAAGACTGAAATGGACGCACTTATTGCTTACCTTCAGTCTCTAGGTCACGCGATGAAATAAGGAGGCACCATGGATATCGGAACCATTCATAGTATCTGGACTGTGATTCTGTTCGGTAGCTTTATTGGTATTGTCCTTTGGGCCTACAGTAAACGCCGTAAATCCCAATTCGACGAAGCTGCTAATTTGATATTTGCAGACGAGGAGAAGGATGTGGCCACGCGTGAAAAAGACAGGAGCAAATAAGAATGTCGACGTTTTGGAGTGTATGGATCATCGTCATCACGCTTGGCACCCTGGCTGCAATTGCTGCCATTCTTGCTTGGTGTAGCAAGGACAAAATGGGTGTTGAAGAAGGTGAGGACATGGGCCACGAATACGATGGTATTCGCGAGATCAATAACCCACTACCTAAGTGGTGGTCTTATATGTTCTGGGGAACCATTGTTTTTTCTTTGGTATATCTGGCGCTATATCCTGGCCTGGGCAACTTTAAGGGGCTTTTGGGGTGGCAGAGTTCAGATCAGACTATTCGCACAGTAGCTGAGTCAAAAGCATCTATTGCTAACTCTCAGCAAGCGCAAGAGCTTGATCAATATGCCAAAGAATTGGGTGATGCAGAACGAGCTTATGGCGAGCTGTTTAAAACCCTTGCCTATGACGAGTCTGGTAACAACCTTCGTCCAATCGAAGAAATTGCAGCCGATCAAGATGCTCGCCGTGTAGGTCAGCGCTTGTTCCTGCAGAACTGTGCTCAGTGCCACGGCTCTGATGCGCGTGGTCAGCAGGGTTTCCCTAACCTGACCGATAACGATTGGTTGTATGGCGGTGAAGCTGAAACCATCAAAACCACCATCATGCATGGCCGTACAGGCGCTATGCCTGCATGGATTGACACCTTAGGCGAAGACGGTGTACAAGAAGTAACAAGTTACGCTCTGAGTTTGTCTGGCCGTAAAGTGAATGCCAAAGAGGCTGCGGCGGGTAAACAACGCTTTGTGGTGTGTGCTGCCTGTCATGGTACGGATGGTAAAGGTAACCCAGCATTTGGTGCGCCTGACCTGACTGATAATATCTGGCTATATGGTGGTTCACGTCGCGCGGTCGTTGATACTATTACTCACGGTCGTCAGGGTGTTATGCCGGCTTGGGATAACATTCTGGGCGAAGAAAAAGTTCAGCTTATCTCTGCTTATGTGTGGGGCCTGAGCAACAGCGAGCAGTAATCCTGATTTCTGTTACGAATCAGTTAATTGTTGACGTTTGCTGACAATTTCACTGAAGCTAAGTCATAGGGCCCCTGCTAAAATCAGGGGCTCTTTTTATAGATACTAAAAGGATTCACAATGCAAAAGCCATGGTATAAGCAGTTTTGGCCCTGGTTCATAATTGCGATTCCAGCCCTATCCATTACATACAGCATGACTGCGCTGTATATATTCTCTCAGAACAAAGTGGATCTGGTTGCTGAAGACTATTACAAGAAAGGAAAAGGCATTAATCAGGACTTTTCGCGACTGCGTGTCGCAGACGCCCTGAAAATAAAGGCGGATATCAAGGTTACTGAGCAAGATATCACCCTATCTCTGGACAAAGGTGAGCTGCCTGACTTTCCAACGCTGCGAGTTCTCTTTACTCACCGCACCTTAGCGGAAAAAGACTTCACCCAAATGATCAGCCCGGACCAAAAAGGCCGCTACCGATTCACAGCACCAGAGTCGATTGATGGCCCATGGTTTGTCGAAGTAGAGCCGTTTCAGGGAGAATGGATGCTGAATGGCCGTCTTAACCTGCCCTCATCCGATCCGATTAAGCTGTATGGACAAAACAAAGGATGACAACCTCTTGCTACCACTGTGGTGATCCTGTACCACATGATACCCATTTAACAGTCGACATCCTGGGAACAGCACGCAGTATGTGCTGCCCGGGCTGCCACGCTGTGGCAAGCACTATAGTCGACAGTGGTTTGACATCCTATTATGAGTATCGGACTGCAACAGCAGATAAAGCCGATCTGATTCCTCAGCAATTGCAGTCCCTTGCCCTGTATGACAACGAAGAAATTCAGCAAGACTTTGTCAGAACCAGCGACAACACCAACGAAGTCACACTGTCACTCGAAGGGGTATCGTGTGCCGCCTGCGCATGGTTAATTGAACGACAACTCAAACGCGAAACAGGCTTAGTTAACATTCGCGTCAATACCACCACGCACCGCGCTCTGCTCAGCTGGAACCCCGAGCAGACTAAACTCAGCACTCTTTTGTCCGCCATTCACCGTTTAGGCTACAAAGCGGCCCCTTTTGAGGCAGATAACCAAGAGCAGCATTACCACAATACGATGAAGAGCTACCTGTACCGTTTAGGTATCGCTGGCTTAGCCAGCATGCAGGTGATGATGCTGGCGGTTGCGCTGTACTTTGAGGTATTTGGTGATCTGGATGAAAGCTTCCGAAACTATTTCCGCTGGGTCAGCCTTCTTTTCGCCACCCCGGTGCTTCTCTACTCAGCACTGCCCTTCTATCTGAATGCCTGGCGGAACCTCAAAGCACGCACATTAGGCATGGATGTCCCTGTTTCTATTGCGCTGATCTTCGCTTACGTGGCCAGCTTTTATGCCACTGTTACAACAAAGGGCGAAGTGTTCTTCGAATCCATTTCGATGTTTACCTTCTTCTTATTAATCGGCCGTTATCTTGAGATGAGGGCGCGCCGTAAAGCCGCTGCAGCCAGCGCCAATCTGCTTAAATTGATTCCGGCTATGGCAAATCTGGTTGATGGTCGCCAGATTGCAGCGAAAAGCCTAAAGACAGGTGACGTTGTCACAGTTTTGCCCGGAGAAAGCTTACCTGCCGATGGTGTTATTGTGGCAGGTCACAGTGTAATCGACGAGTCAATGCTGACTGGCGAGCCGCTCCCCGTACGCAGAAGCAAGGATGATACTGTATTTGCCGGCACAATTAACGGTGACGGTAACCTGACCGTGAAAGTGACTCAGGACCGCCAGCACTCCCTTATTTCGAACATCATTCGTCTCCAGGATGAAGCACAGGCAACGAAGCCAAAAATTGCAGAAGTTGCCGACGTGGTAGCCCGTTATTTTGTCGCTGTTATTCTTATCATTGCAGCGGGTACCTGGCTTTACTGGCACCAGGTAAAACCCGATGATGCGCTATGGATTACGCTGGCTGTGCTGGTTGCCACCTGCCCTTGCGCCCTGTCGCTGGCAACACCAACCGCACTGACTTGTGCTACCTCACGTCTTGGCCGTCTAGGCATTCTGCTCCGGCGCGGACACGTTCTGGAAACACTCTGCAATGTGAACCAACTGGTTATAGATAAAACCGGCACCTTAACCGAAGGAAATGTCAGAGTCATCCAAACAGTCTGCTTTGACAGTTACGATGAAACAGAGGTCCTGAGCATCGCTGCCGAGCTGGAACGCTTTGCAAACCACCCTATCGCCCGGGCTTTTTCTGGTTATCGAAATTCAGCCTTTTCCTTTGATGAGGTTGAAAATGAAATCGGCTTTGGCCTCAAAGGCACGAGAGAGGGAAATGAATGGCGAATCGGAAAGCAGGCTTTTGCGTTAAACGGTGAAAACGCCCCTTCTCCAGACCAGGGCTTTCAGGTTTGGCTCACCTGTAACGGTAAAGCTATCGCCGCTTTCCAATTGGATGATCCCATCCGGCATGACAGTCAGTCACTGGTCAGTGCCTTTCAGGCCGAAGGGATTCAGGTCACAATGCTCACGGGCGATAACTCCGACAATGCCGCTCGCGTGGCAAAAACGCTTTCTGTAGACAAGCTGATTAGCGGCGCGACCCCACAAGGTAAACTCGATTACCTTAACAGTCTCGCCAAAGATCAGGTCGCCCTGATGATTGGTGACGGCGTTAATGATGCACCTGTGCTGGCTGGCGCTCATCTGTCACTTGCAATGGGTGGAGGTACGGATGTTGCTAAATCGTCTGCAGATATGGTTTTACTTGGTGATCACTTAAACCGAGTGCTGGAAGCACGACGCCTGGCGATGAAAACTAAGAAGATCATTCGGGAAAATCTATCATGGGCATTAGGATATAACCTTGTTATTCTGCCTCTGGCTGTTGCCGGACTGGTTGCACCTTATATTGCAGTATTAGGCATGTCTGCCAGCTCCATCATTGTTGTCTCTAATTCACTGAGGTTATTGAAAGAAGATGGCTAGCCTGTATTTACTCATCCCGATTGCAATCATCTTCGTCTGCATTGCCGTTGCCATTTTTATCTGGGCCGTCAAATCAGAACAATTTGAAGACCTCGAAAGACAGGGATACGACATCCTGTTTGATGAGAATGAAGAAAAGCAACCCGCGCAAAAAACGGATGATGAACAAACGGGCAAGGAAAAACAGTGAACACAGATTTTTTCGCTGCTTTTGTTATTGGCCTGCTGGGTGCAGGCCATTGCCTGGGGATGTGTGGTGGTATCGCTGCCGCTATTACCTTAGGTATGCCAGGGCAACAGCAAAGCCACCGTTTTCCTTACTTACTTTGCTACAACGCCGGACGCCTGATTTCTTACGCAGCAGCCGGAGCTGTTATTGGTGGCGCAGTGGCAGGTATGGCTGCATTAAGTGGATTAAGCACTGCGCTCCTTTTCCTGCGCATTTTCGCCGCAGTGATGATGATTCTTCTCGCCCTGTATATTGGCCAGTGGTGGCAAGGGGTCACCAGAATTGAAGCTCTCGGCCAATCACTCTGGCGTTTTATCTCGCCTTTAGCTAAGTCGATGTTACCACTGAAATCTCCCCTAGCGGCCTTTCCGTTTGGACTGGTATGGGGCTGGTTACCCTGCGGATTAGTTTACTCAATGTTGAGTTGGGCGGCTGTGGCTGGCAATGCAGGCTCAGGTGCCGGCGTCATGCTGGCCTTTGGTCTGGGAACTTTGCCAGCCATGCTGTTAGTAGGCAGCTTTGCAGAAACGCTTAAACAATGGCTTTCCAATCAGATATTTAAAAAAACCAGTGCATTATTGTTATTGGCATACGGTATCCACACAGGTTATGTCGCAATCACACAATTTTCCTAATGTTTTATACTCGTCATTATGAATAAGAGTGTGATAGAGTGACTCGAGTATCCGAACTTGGTCAGGCCACAGTTTATGAATTCAGATAAAATCTCCACAAAACGCATTCAATCCGGTGGATGTGCTATCCATTGTCAGGATTGCAGTATCAGTCAGTTGTGTATCCCCTTTACTCTCAATGACGCAGAGTTAGATCAGCTAGATAGCATTATTGAGCGTAAAAAGCCTATCCATAAGGGCCAGGAGTTATTTAAAGCCGGGGACGAGCTGAAAGCGCTGTACGCTATTCGTTCAGGCACAGTGAAAACCTATACCATCACCGAGCAAGGCGACGAACAAATTACCGCTTTTCATTTAGCTGGCGATTTGGTGGGTTTTGACGCTATCAACGACCATAAACACCAAAGTTTTGCCCAGTCTCTCGAAACCTCTATGGTATGCGAGATTCCGTTTGAAACATTGGATGAGCTTGCCGGTAAGATGCCTAAGCTCCGACAGCAAATTATGCGCCTGATGAGCAGTGAAATTAAAAGCGATCAGAATATGATTCTGCTGCTCTCTAAGAAAAATGCCGAAGAGCGTCTGGCAGCGTTTCTCTATGATTTGTCATGCCGTTTCTCAGAGCGTGGGTTTTCTGCCCGCGAATTCCGGCTGACTATGACCCGTGGAGATATTGGAAATTATCTGGGGCTGACGGTTGAAACAATCAGTCGTCTGTTAGGACGTTTCCAAAAATCCGAGATCATTGGCGTGAAAGGCAAGTACATCACGGTTCTTGATCGTGAGCAGCTAGCTCTGCTAGCCGGTGCGACTAATTGTAAATAGTTTTATAAAAATTGATGGGCTTGATGCCCATCAATTTTTACTGTAATTCCTCTCCAAAGTCCTCCATTTCCTCGCAGCAATCCGTTACAGTGAATATACTAATCTGAATACAAACAGTTTTTCAGATCAGGTCGATTGCGAATCCGTTGAGACAGGGGGCAGTTATGAACACATACAAAAACATCCTCGTAGTGGCCGACCCACTGCAAGACAACCAACCGGCTTTGTCACGCGCAATGCACCTCGCTGAAAAGAGTGAGGGTGTTCACATCACTGTATTCCTTGCCATTTATGATTTTTCTTACGAAATGACATCCATGCTCTCGTCAGATGAACGTCAGGCCATGCGACGTGGGGTTATCCAACAGCGCGAAGAATGGTTAAAAGACATTATCCGCCCTCATGTCACCGCTGGCGTTGATATCGACATCCTGGTTGTGTGGCACAATCGCCCCTATGAAGCCGTTATAGCCGAGGTGTACAGCCATCATCACGACCTACTGATAAAAGCCACTCATAAACACGACAAAATCGGCTCTGTGATTTTTACCCCTACCGACTGGCATTTATTGCGCAAATGTCCATGCCCCGTGCTTTTGGTCAAAGAGCACAGCTGGCCCGAAAACGGAAAAGTACTGGCTTGTGTCAACTTAGCAGCCGAAAGTGATACGCACGAAGCACTGAACGATAAAATCATCAGCGAAGCTAAGAACATGGCAGAAGTACTGGTTGCCGAAGTCAACCTGGTCAATGCCTACCCTGCCACCCCGGTTAACATTACGATTGAATTACCTGAATTTGACCCTGCAACCTACACAGATGCGGTACGAGGCCACCATCTGACATCAATGAAGGCACTGAGGCAAAAACACGGTATTGATGAAGGTAAAACCCATGTCGTCGAAGGATTGCCTGAAGACGTCATCCCAAAAGTGGCAGAAGAGTTGGATGCAGAACTCGTAATACTGGGCACCACCGGCCGGACCGGGCTTTCTGCTGTCTTCATCGGCAATACAGCTGAGCACACTATTGACAGCCTCAACTGCGACTTGCTTGCCCTCAAGCCCGACGGCTACATCAGCCCTCTGGATCCTAACCAATAATCTTGCTCTGAAAGCACGCCTTCAACCCGCAGGCGTGCTTTTCACCGACAACAATCGCTCAAACTGCCATTTAGCCGCTTAATTATCAATTAAGATGAAAATCACGCTGGAATCCGACGCTGGAATCCGTATCATACCCGCCATGAAATTTGCCAGTGAGCACAGATCGCGAACCCTGCTCACGGTAACCTTTATCGATGATAATTCATAACGACTTATATCATCGTGCTCAATGCATTTACCGTCGGTTGACAGAGTGATTCAATCGATGCGAAAGAGAGAAGCAATGACTCAGAATCAAGAGCTTACAAAGGCACAGAAATACAACTTCGATAAGCTGCAAAAGAAACTGCGCCGAAACACGGGCCAGGCGATTGCTGATTATAATATGATCGAAGATGGTGATCGCATTATGGTTTGTCTGTCTGGTGGTAAAGACAGCTATACCATGCTGGAAATGTTGAGCAGCCTGCAGCGCAGTGCCCCTGTCAGCTTTGAATTGATTGCAGTTAACCTTGATCAGAAACAACCTGGTTTCCCTGAACATATCTTGCCTGAATATCTTGAATCTCTGGGTGTTCCGTACAAGATAGTGAATGAAGATACTTATTCAATAGTCAAAGAGAAAGTACCGGAAGGTAAAACGACCTGCTCTCTCTGCTCTCGTCTGCGTCGCGGCATTTTGTATCGTACGGCGAAGGAAATAGGTGCAACTAAAATTGCGCTGGGTCACCACCGCGATGACATGCTGGAGACGCTTTTCCTGAACATGTTCTACGGCGGTAAAATGAAAGGCATGCCACCTAAGCTGGTCTCGGATAATGGCGAGCACGTAGTGATTCGTCCGCTTGCTTATTGCCGCGAAAAAGACATTGAACGCTACACCGAAATGAAAGCGTTCCCGATCATCCCATGCAACCTTTGTGGCTCGCAACCAAACCTTCAGCGTCAGGTCATCAAAGAAATGTTGCGCGACTGGGATAAACGGTATCCGGGCCGTATTGAGACTATGTTCACCGCTATGCAAAACGTCGTGCCCTCGCATCTGGCGGACTTTAACCTGTTTGACTTTAAATCAATCGACAAGGAATCAGGGGCGATTAACGGTGGTGATATCGCTTTTGATAAAGAAGACCTACCAAACTCACCCGTCTCTTCCGAAGGTGCCAGTGAATTTGATCCGGGTGAAAAGTTAGATATCTTGCAGGTTAATTAACTTTTACACCTATCAAAGCCGCAGACATTGCGGCTTTTTTAATCCTTTTATCATTTTCGCTGGCGAAGATACCTAATAGACATATTGCATATCAAACGCACCAGACAGAACTGATAAAGCTGAAAACACTAAAAACCAGCCAAAAATCATCACAACCTATAAAGATTTGTTCACAAAAAACCAAAAAAATTGCTAAGAACAGTCTGGTATATGGAAGTTTTATCCGTATCATACTATAGATACTTATGCGTTCAGGTACTCGCCGTGATATGTAACGCACCCCCCTGCTCAGTGGTACGTTGCGCAATAGGATCCGTGCTCATAACCAGCTATTCCTACGAATGATTTCTACAGGTTACCGAGCTGCTTCATTCCGAGTTGCATCTCCATACTCTGGCATTTTACAAGCGAGCCTGAAACTGAGTGAGGTCCAATTAAGTCTGTAGCCGTCCTGCACGCTACTAAGTCAAGATAAAGGATTAAAAATGACTTACTATCAGAAACTGGAGCAACACGCTAAAAAGCTTTCCAAGATTTCTCACTTATCCGCTATCTGCAGCTGGGATCAGGCTGCAAAAATGCCAGAAGGCGGAAATGCCGCCCGCTCCGAAGCAATGGCTGAACTGGCTCTTATCCATCATGAACTCGCAACGGCCCCTTCTCTGACTGAATGGTTCGCCAGAGCCGAAACCGAGTCTTTATCAAAAGAGCAAAAGATCAGCCTGCAAGAGATGAAGCGCTCCTGGCAGAATGACAATATCCTGCCGGCTGATCTGGTGGAGAAAAAATCGCTCGCCGGTTCAAAGTGCGAGCATGCCTGGCGGACGCAACGTAAAGAAAACAATTGGCACGAGTTCAGCCAGAACCTTGAAGCCGTTGTTAAACTGGCAAGAGAAGAAGCGCAGATTCGAGCTGAAGCAACAGGCTTAAGCCGTTATGACGCTATGATGGATCTGTATGAACCTGGCATGACGTGCGAGAAAATTGATTCTATATTTGGTCAGGTGAAAACATGGCTACCCGCATTGATTCAACAAGTCAGAGCAAAACAAGCCAGTGATCAGGTTATTACTCCTAAAGGTCCCTTCCCGATAGCTCAACAGAAAGCATTGAGTCTGGATATCATGGGCAAATTGGGATTTGATTTCAGACACGGCAGGTTGGACGTGAGTACGCACCCGTTTTGTGGCGGTGTACCGACTGATGTCCGCATTACCACCCGATATGATGAAGCTGACTTTACCAGTGCACTCATGGGGGTTATCCATGAAACTGGCCATGCCCGTTACGAGCAAGGACTCCCTGAGCAGTGGCATGGTTTACCTGTAGGTCAGGCACGCTCAATGGGCGTTCATGAGTCACAAAGCCTGTTTTTTGAAATGCAGCTTTCGCGCAGTAAGCCTTTTATTGAAATCCTCGCCCCGTTAGCTCGCGAAGCATTTGACCGTAATAACGATAAGGCGCTGAGCACAGACAATTTGGCATTGTTCAGTACCCGGGTCGAACCTGGCTATATTCGAGTCGATGCCGATGAAGTGACTTACCCTGCACACATCATTTTACGTTACGAAATTGAGCGTGATTTGATTGAAGGCAAAATCGAAGTGGCTGATATTCCTGAGTTATGGGACAAGAAGATGACCGAGTATCTGGGGTTATCGACCAAAGGTAACTTTACTGACGGATGCATGCAGGATATCCACTGGACAGACGGCAGCTTTGGCTATTTCCCGTCTTACACTCTGGGGGCTATGTATGCGGCCCAGTTCATGGCGGCTATGCGCCGTGAAATGAATGTGGAAAACCTCATTCGTGAACGTAACCTTCAGCCTATCTTCAACTGGTTAGACAGACATGTCTGGAAAAAAGCCAGCTTCCTTTCAACAGATAACCTGCTGAAAGAAGCGACCGGCGAAACCCTGAATCCGGAACATTTCAAAGCACACCTTGAAAGTCGCTACCTCGAAGACTAACTACCGAGCAGACTAACGTGACAAGGTTGTAAACAAACAAGGGCCTGCCGGCCCTTTTTTATACCATGCTGATCTCCAGCACAGTATTGATGGCACTGCCATTCCATTTGTACACATAATGATTGGACTGACATACCTTGCTGACCAGGTTTGGCTTGTACAAGGCAAAACAATCATGGCCCTGGTGCCGTACGGAGTGATACAAGACACCATCTTGTCTTGCTTCCTTCAGCGTTATCGCCTCGGCCTGAGAATGCGCATAATTCGTAGGGTGGTAAAGCGCAGAATCCAGATACGTCTTATCTGTAAAATCAACCAAAGCGGCAGAAAACCAAGCCTGTATACTTCTCATCTGGATATCCTGTGACGGCTCCTGGGTATAGCCCAGTATCCGCTCCATGTGGTAACTCGTTTCCTTGATCGCAGTATTAATGTCTCTTGTAGCATAATACGCGCCAAAGTCCGCGGTATTAAAACGGCCCCCATCGGGGTTTACATGGGTAAAGGCGGCCATCACGTAGCTGCAGTGAGGAATACCAACCAGCCTTTCCTCGACCGGCACACGAGCAAACTGCCCGGTTTCTTCAGCCAGACGAGGGTTGGTCAGAGCTTCAACGGCAAAAATAGCTTCAAGCTGATCGGGCTCAGCGACATCTTCATACAAATTGATTGGCGGATACTTGGAGGGAATTAATCGATAGCATGGCTGCTCCCTGAAGGGCTTGAGAGTGTATGCGTTCTGCATGTCAGGACCTTCCTCCGCGCCAGGCATTCAACCGTGTAGCCACTTCGTACAAATCGGCAACCTTGCCCTGGCCCATCACCTCCATCGCACTTCGCCCGGCAAAAAACGGGTGTGAATTAGGCTTCTGCACCCATTGATAAACACTGTCTTCATGGGTAAATAAAATGCGCAGGCATTTATGGATATTCAGTATGTAGCTCATCCGCTCCAGCAAGTCTTTAGACACTTTGGCCGACTCAGGGCTGGCACGGTATTTGTTCAGTGTTGAGCGGCTTGATAAACCAAGCAGAGCCATCTGCTGATTCTGGCTGCAACTCCACTTATCCAGAATGTTGAAAACGACTGGCAGTACCTTATTGCCTGCATGTTCAATCGGCTCATTCGCCGCCACGGTACGGGTGTTCATGATCACCGCCTCAGATTGTCCATTTATGGACTTAGTTTAGCATTAAGTCTATAAATGAACAAAATACTGAGGCTGTAGGTATCAAGCGACTTATCAATGTAAAACAGAGACCGGGCCGACCAACGCCGTGGTCAGCCCTAGATAGCGAGAAGTTAAGTTATTGCGGGGATGATTCCAGCCAGGGTGTAATGCGAATCGCTGGAGATGGTAAGGTCAACACAGTGTTTTCAGGGAGCTGCTTGACTTTCACAATCGCTTTCCCCGCTTCGATGGGGATCACGGCATCGTCAGAAACAGTGATAACACCCGTCTCCTCAGCAGCAAAATGCATCACAACACCGCTGACCTCTGGCATGAACCAGGATGAGAACATTCCCCCTAAGTCATTTAAGAGTATGTCCATTTGCGGTAGCAGGCGATCCAACGTTTCTTTGTTAATGGCTAACCCTAAAGGCTTGCTGACGATAACCTGCATAGACACATCGCAGGTGATTCCATCATCTATCACAAAAGTGACGTCAGGATTTGCCTGGCGCAGGTTATTGTCGATTGGCACTACCAGGGCATTATCGGCAGGAATAACGAGCTCTTCAAAATGCTCTTCTTTTTGCATCCAGCCTTTGCGGACAGTACAGGTTTCACCGGTTTGCTGGTTGATCAGATACAAGGCAATGTTCACATCAGGGTGAGATTCAGCAACATTGTGCTTGAGTTTGCCGAAAAGATTGCTGTAACGCATCTCAATATTCTGCGCCCATACATTACCGGAAAGAGTGAGCAGGCCGGAAGTAAGAAGAAGGGTTTTAATAAAAGAAGTGCTCATCAACGGTTAGCCCTGTTGCCAAAATTGTTTGTTATGACGGATCATACCCTGAATTTCATCCACGTACTCTTGTCCACGTTCAGAATATCGGTGCAGTCCTTCCGCAAGCTTTAACCCGGTAACAGGTTGACCTGCAGCACGCTCGTTAGCTCTGATATCCCGAAGCTCCGCATAAGCGCGATTGCGGTTCACATTCATAAAATAAGCGTGAACCGACTGAGCAGCATCAGAGAAAACGGCGACTTCATGCTTCGCTCCTTCCCCCCTGGCACTGGGAACCAAGCCACAGCCTTGGGTATAACACCACTGTCCAAAATAATTATGCCCTTCAACGGCAAACCGCGACGTCCCCCATCCCGATTCGTTGGCCGCCTGACTCAATACCAGCTCTTCAGGGATCATATCCACACGAAGCAACATAGCATCCAGCCAGGATTCTGTGACAGCGTCACTAGCGAGTTCGTGGTTATAAGCATCGCCAAGCTGGCGGGCTTCACTGAGATCGTTTGGGCTGATCGCTTGCCCGACTTTCAGCTGGGTTTGAATGGCCAGCAAAAAAGAACGCTCCTGACTGACTCTGGCATTCTCTTGCTGCACGAACGGACGTAAGAACGTAAAAAATGATTGCTTCTTATGGTTTACGTCTTCCATGACGTTAAAATCTGGCCGGGTGGCTTCATCTTGGGTATTCACTGCTTGCTTTTCAGGCTCAGCGCAACCTACAAAGAACAATGTGCATCCGGCAACCGCAAAGTGTCTGACATTTTTTATCACGCGTTAAATACCTTGCTTTCTTCTTCTGTTTTATTGCCTTGATCTTCCCCGTCACCGCCTTTATCAACTGTTGTAACTTGCAAGGTAATGCCGAACAAATTGCGGTAGACAATTGCTTTCACGTTAAAGAAGAAAGGAATTGTCCAGATCAATCCGATGCCAGCGGTAGCAAAGGAGATAAAGAACAAAACCAGCACCGCCAGAAAAATGGCCGATAAAGGCAAAATTTTACGGAATGTGGCCACGACAGAGTACTGGATCGCTTTTAATGGGCTGACACGTTTTTCACACACCAGTGTGATCGTCATGCTGAAAGCCATAGTTAAAAACAACCCAATTAATGGGAACAATGCATTACCTATGCCCTGCAGCGAGGATGTCAGCAACATAGTGACAACAGAGACTACGGCAAATGGAAACCCTTTCACCAAATAACGCGGTTTGGTTGGCAGGCCAACCGCATGGTTCAGCGCCATCAGGCTGACACCGGCATACAAGGGGGCGCTTAATACATCCGACCAGAAATTGGCCATAAAACCCGCTTCAACAATATCAGGTGTGATCCCTTCGCCACTGACAATAGCATCAAAGAAAATAGCAGGGTTACCCAGTTGCACTTGCAGCGCTATCAGCAAGAGAGCAAGCTGCGCTAAAAACAGCCCTGCAATTGCTGGGAAGAAGGTCAGAAAATGCTTTGCCGTCACCTTCCAGGCTTCTTGAAGTACCGCGACAGACTCTAAGTCTGCTTTGCCTGACAGCGCCTTGTCGATTGAGCCGCCAACCTGAAGACTTTTATTACTCATGCAGATAGTTGATTCACATTAAATTAGAACAATGGGCCCGATTGTACGCTACCGTTTGCGCTAAACAAATCGCGTCATCGTTAAAAAATGCTTCAATGCCTCAAAATGGTGGAAATTTGTCGTTCAATTTAGGGTTTTGTTCAGATTTCATCTAAGATCAGTAGTCAATTTGCAATCTAAATTCTGCATTATTAGCCTTTAAACCCCTCAGATAATGCGATGAACTCCGTTGAAATCATTTGCAAAACAGATGAACGAAAAAGTCGCCTGTACAATATAAAAAATACTTTGAATTATACCTATGGGGGTCTATCATCCGGCTCCTGAAATTGACCAAGAAAATGCAGGCAAAAAAATTGCAGGCACGATGTGGAGACCAGGTAGAGTTGAACACAAACATCACATCCAAAGAACCGGTTATTCAGCTCAAAGGGCTGAGCAAGAGCTTTGACGGTAAACAAATTATCACCGGGTTAGATCTCAACGTGAATGACGGTGAGTTTTTAACCATTTTAGGCCCCTCCGGCTGTGGTAAAACCACTGTCCTTCGCCTTATCGCTGGTTTTGAAGATGCTGACCAGGGGCAGATTATTATTGCCGGTCAGGACGTGACTGCCGTTCATGCGGAGCAGCGGCATGTTAATACTGTATTCCAGAGTTATGCCTTATTCCCGCACATGACAGTGTTTGAGAATGTTGCCTTTGGTCTGCGCATGCAAAAAGTGCCAGAAAAAGAGATCAAACCACGTGTGATGGAAGCTTTACAAATGGTTCAGCTGGAGCAGTTCGCTCCCCGCCAGCCACATCAGTTATCCGGTGGTCAGCAGCAACGCGTTGCCATAGCGCGAGCCGTGGTGAACAAGCCGAAAGTTCTGCTGTTGGATGAATCACTTTCTGCGCTGGATTATAAGCTACGTAAGCAGATGCAACTGGAGCTGAAACAGCTGCAGCGTCGTCTGGGCATTACTTTCATTTTCGTCACACATGATCAGGAAGAAGCGCTGTCGATGTCAGACCGCATTATCGTTATGCGTGATGGACGTATTGAGCAAGATGGCACACCGCGTGAAATTTATGAAGAGCCAAGCAACCTGTTTGTTGCCCGTTTCATCGGTGAAATTAATGTGTTCGATGCCACTGTGATTGAGCGTATTGACGAAAAACGTATTAAAGCCATTGTCGAAGGTCGTGAGGCTGTGATCCATTGTGATCTTGATGTGCAGCAACATGCTCCGCTTAAAGTGCTGCTTCGCCCTGAAGATATTCGTCTGGAAGAAATCAACGAAAACGAAGAAAGCTGGGGCCTGATGGGCCATGTGCGTGAGCGTACCTATAAAGGGATGACGCTGGATTCAGTTGTTGAGATCGAAACGGGCAAGTCTGTCATGGTGAGTGAATTCTTTAACGAAGATGATCCAGATGTAGACCACTCCCTGGATCAAAAAGTAGCTATCACCTGGGTTGAAAGTTGGGAAGTGGTACTGGCTGATGACGAAGAAGCTTAATCTGCAAAATATCATCATTTCGGTGATTGTAGGATGGTTACTGGTTTTTGTATTCATCCCGAACCTGATGATTATTGGCACCAGTTTTTTGACTCGTGATGATGCAAATCTGATTGATTTAACCTTCACGCTGGAAAACTACGCACGCTTGTTTGACCCTTTATATGGTCAGGTGATGCTGCATTCGTTCTACATGGCTGGCATGGCAACAGTCTTATGCCTGCTGGTGGGTTATCCGTTTGCCTACAGTATTGCCAAAATGCCGGCAAAGTGGCGCCCGTTCATGCTGTTTCTGGTGATCGTACCGTTCTGGACCAATTCACTGATTCGAACTTACGGCCTGAAAATCATGCTGGGCACCCAGGGCGTATTCAATAGCAGCCTGATGGCCTTAGGGATTATTGATAAGCCCCTGCGTATTATGTACACAGAGTATGCGGTAATGATTGGCCTGGTTTATATCTTGCTGCCATTCATGGTGCTGCCCTTGTATTCCGCCATTGAGAAGCTGGATAACACTTATATTGAAGCCGCTCGTGATCTGGGCGCGAACAAGCTTCAGACGTTTATTCGTGTTATTGCACCATTAACAATGCCGGGTGTGATTGCGGGCTGCCTGCTGGTCTTTTTGCCGGCAATGGGTATGTTCTACATTTCCGACCTGCTCGGCGGTGCCAAAAACCTGCTCATCGGTAACGTCATTAAGAGTCAGGTACTGAACGCCCGTGACTGGCCTTTTGGCGCAGCAACAAGTATCGCGCTGACAATTTCAATGGCAATTCTGCTGTATGCCTATTACCGGGCTGGCAAGCTACTCAACCGTAAAGTGGAGTTGGACTAACTGTGGGACGTTTTTTCAAAGTCAGTCTGATGTCGGTAGTGTACGCATTCCTGTACATTCCCATCATTATTCTTATCGTTAACTCATTCAACGCCAGTAAGTTTGGGATGAAATGGGGCGGCTTTACCACTAAGTGGTATGAGCAGCTTGTGAACAATGACAGCTTAATGCAGGCAGCCTGGCACTCACTGAACATTGCCGTTTACTCTGCAACGGCAG
Source organism: Photobacterium sp. 2_MG-2023 (assembly GCF_030547675.1). NCBI lineage: Bacteria > Pseudomonadati > Pseudomonadota > Gammaproteobacteria > Vibrionales > Vibrionaceae > Photobacterium > Photobacterium sp. 2_MG-2023. Next base: position 152,950 of record NZ_JAUOQQ010000003.1, on the reverse strand, counting down.
CGGCCATTATTGGCAGTCTGACTGCCGTTGCCCTGTTCCGTTACCAGTTCAAGGGTAAAAGTTTTGTCAACGGCATGCTGTTTGTGGTCATGATGTCACCAGATATCGTGATGGCAATTTCGCTGCTGGCACTTTTTATTCTTATGGGCGCGAAACTGGGATTCCTGACACTGCTGCTGTCTCATATCACTTTTTGTCTCCCATTCGTTGTGGTGACAGTGTATAGCCGTTTGAAAGGCTTTGATGTGAAAATGCTGGAAGCTGCCCGTGATTTGGGCGCCAGTGAATGGGTCATACTCAAGCAGATCATCCTGCCACTGGCTAAACCCGCAGTTTTTGCTGGTTGGCTGCTCAGTTTCACCCTGTCACTGGATGATGTAATTGTAAGCTCTTTCGTAACGGGACCAACGTATGAGATCCTGCCGCTGAAAATTTACTCTATGGTAAAAGTGGGTATTTCGCCGGAAGTTAATGCACTGGCCACTGTCATGTTGATCGTGTCGCTGACCTTGGTTGTACTGTCGCAAATCATTGTGCGGGACAAGACGAAATAAGTTGCGTTTAATTTTATCTGCATGATAATCGTACCGAAATACGGCCGAGGAAACTCGGCCGTTTACGCAGGAGACAAAGGTTTGACTCCTGTTTTATTAACCATCCCAGCAGGGATTTTGGAGTTATCACATCAATGAAAAAATGGTCCGCGTTTCTGGCCAGCGCCGCATGCGCCGCTACTCTGGTATCTGGTAGTGTCAATGCAGCCGATGAAGAATTAGTCTTTATGAACTGGGGTCCGTACATTTCTACGGAACTACGTGAACAGTTCACTAAAGAAACGGGCATTAAAGTCATTTATTCGACTTATGAGTCGAACGAAACCATGTATGCCAAACTTAAAGCGCACCCGGAAGGATACGATCTGGTTGTTCCTTCAACCTATTTTGTCGCCAAAATGCGCGATGAAGGCATGCTGCAGAAGATCGACAAGTCGAAACTGAGCAACTTCAAAAACCTTGATCAGAATTATCTGAATAAGCCGTTCGATCCGAACAATGAATACTCTATACCTCACGTTTTGGGTATCACTGGCCTTGCCGTGAACACTGAAATGTATGACCCAGCTGACTTTGACAGCTGGGAAGATCTGTGGGATCCGAAATATCGTGGTCAGCTGATGCTGATGGATGACACACGCGAAGTTCACCATATCGCCCTGAAGATTCTGGGTTACTCAGGTAACACCACAGATCCGAAACAAATCGCTGAAGCTTATGAAAAGCTGAAAGAGCTGATGCCTAATGTACTGGTGTTCAACTCGGATAACCCGGCTGCACCTTATATGGCTGGCGAAGTTGGCTTAGGCATGCTGTGGAATGGCTCAGCGGCGGCGGCTCAGCGTGAAGGCCTGCCCATTGAACTGGTTTGGCCAAAAGAAGGCGGCATTTACTGGGTCGATAACCTATCGATAACCAGCAATGCAAAAAACACGGAAGCCGCTCATAAGATGATCGACTTCCTGCTACGCCCTGATGTTGCCGCGAAAATTTCAGAAGAAACCGGTTATCTGACAGGTGTGGAAGCATCAAATGCAAAATATAAAGACAACCCTACTCTGTTTCCACCTAAAGAGGAATTAGAGCGCGGTGAGTTCCAGAATGCTGTCGGTGACGCCAACATTCTGTATGAGGAAAACTTCCTCAAGCTGAAAGCTGGTCAATAAGCGCTTTCTTTAGGCAACCAAAATGATTTGGTTGCCTTTTTTCTTATCCCCTCTGCTATACTCTCCCACTGATTCTGTAATAAATTCCATACGTTAGTAATGAGTTAATACCTCATTCTGACATATTTTGTCATCTGAAATGACACACCCTGTCCGCAAGAGAGGTGGGCATTAGTATAGCTACCAGAATGCTATGTAGGGCTTCTGAAGTTGGGAGTAACTAAATGAAAAATTGGTCTTCAATCATGGTCGGCGGTCTGTTTGCCATGTCGCTGACATCACATTCAGCGCTGGCTGCAGACGAAGAACTGTATTTCTACAACTGGTCTGAGTATATCCCAGCCAGTGTGCTGGAAGCGTTCACCAAAGAAACCGGTATCAAAGTCATCTATTCGACTTATGAGTCGAATGAGACGATGTACGCTAAATTGAAGACCTACGGTTCAGGTTACGATCTGGTCGTGCCTTCTACATATTACGTCTCTAAAATGCGTGACGAGAATATGCTGAAGAAAATCGAAAAGTCTAAACTGTCGCATTTTAAAGACCTGGATCCTAACTTCCTGAATAAGCCTTTCGACCCAAGCAATGACTACTCGATTCCCTACATTTGGGGCGCAACAGGTATTGGCGTGAATACAGATCTGATCAATGCCAAAACGATCACTGGCTGGAGTGACTTCTGGGACAGCAAATGGCAAGGCCAGCTAATGATGATGGACGATGCACGTGAATTCTTCCACATCGCATTACGTAAGTTAGGTTACTCAGCCAACACTCAAAACCCCGACGAAATTAAAGCCGCTTATGAAGAACTGAAAAAGCTGATGCCCAACGTACTGGTCTTTAACTCAGACTACCCTGCTAACCCTTACATGGCAGGAGAAACCTCTTTGGGTATGCTTTGGAATGGTTCTGCCTACATGGCACGACAGGAAGGCGCCCCAATTGATATCGTTTGGCCTGAAGAAGGTGCCATTTTCTGGATGGACAGCCTGGCAATCCCAGCCGGCGCGAAAAACGTTGATGCCGCACATAAGATGATCGACTTTTTGCTCAAACCTGAGAACGCAGCAAAAGTTGCACTGGAAATTGGTTATCCAACCCCAGTTGCAACAGCCAAAGATAAGCTGCCAAAAACATTTGTGGATGACCCGAGCATCTACCCGCCACAAGCTGTAATGGATGCCGGTGAGTGGCAAGACAGTGTCGGTGATGCGGTATCACTGTATGAAGAATATTACCAAAAACTAAAAGCTGGCCAGTAAACAACCTTTAAGGCGTCGTAAGACGCCTTATTTTTTAGCTTTACTTGTCTATACAAGCCTGCACTCAAGAATATTAATGTACTAGTCAGTTGGCGCTAGCAACTCATCGACGAGCTCAGGGACAATTCTTGACGCCGGTCCATAGCGTTTCTCATCAAATTCACTTTCCACAATACTCGGCTCTAAGTTGAGTTCAAGGGTGTGTGATCCGTGCATTGCAGCCTCATGAACAAAGCCCGCCGCCGGATAAACTGAACCTGATGTACCAATAGCGATAAAGAGATCGGCCGCAACCAGCGCAGAATAAATCTTATCCATTGACTGCGGCATTTCTCCGAACCAGACAACATTAGGCCTTAACGGCGCTGGAATCTGGCAGCAATGGCAGCTGTCATCCAGTGAAATATCACCGCTCCACTCAATAGTTTGACCACTTTGACTGCACTGAGCTTTAAGTAACTCACCATGCATATGAATGACATTATGGCTACCCGCTTTCTCATGCAGATTGTCTATGTTCTGCGTTATCACTGTCACCGTACCGTCGAGTTCCTTTTCCAAACGTGACAGCGCATAATGCGCAGCATTAGGTTGAACAGTTCCACTTTCTAACTGTTGACGGCGCTGATTGTAGAAGGATTGCACCAGGTAAGGGTCTCTGTTAAACCCTTCCGGTGTTGCTACATCCTCAATACGGTGGTTTTCCCACAGCCCATCCTGGTCACGAAAGGTTTTGATCCCCGACTCGGCTGATATTCCAGCGCCAGTGAGTATCACTATATTTCGATAGGGAAAATGCATCTTTCCTTGCCCTTGTTAACGTTTACCACAGTTATACCATCGACCGGACAGCAATATAACTCTTACCTTGTCAGACAATAGTCGTAAGTAGATATCGTATGAGTAATCGTTGAGGTGTGATTAATGTAAACTCTGCCAGATTAAAAGTTATAGTGCATTAAACAAAGCCATTAATCTCGTAATTAAGAATCTAACGGATGATTCTGCTTACACGACATGTTGTTTTGCCATTCGAATTTTTCCTGAGTTTTATTATAAGAATGATTAATAAAATAGTTTATGTATCTTTGTGAAACACGATGAAAACTTTGGAGTATTTATGCAACTTTGAATAGTCTCGTCTATGCTTCACCTGTATCACACACAAAAACAATGGAGTGATGGAAATGAAGCAAAAAGCATTGGCATTATTAGTAACAACACTGTTGGCTAGCCCGGCTGCACTTGCCGTAACTCTGGAAGAAGGTACGCAAGAATTCGGCTTACAAGGTAGTCTGGATCTTGATTATGTGGATGACTATTTATTCCTGTTGAACACCTCCTATGGCTATTTCCTGATGGATGACTGGGAAATCGGGGGGGTTTTGGATGTAAACATGAGTGACAGCACCAAGACCTTCCAGCTTGGTATGTTTACTGAGTACAACTTTACCAACGACAGTAACTGGGTTCCTTATCTTGGCGCCGCTGCTCAGCTAGCCAATCTTTCGGCAGATGCAGATGATGACGTCGATTTTGATATTGAAGATGTCACTGCTTTGAATATTAAAATCGCAGGTGGTGTGAAATACTTCATCAACCCACATGTTGCCATTAGTGCAGAGGTGAACTACAACATCGCGACCGACGATATCAGCGTCACAAAAGACGGCGTTGAGGACAGCTTCACCCGATTCATTTTTGGTACAAGATTCTACTTCTGACAGTTCCTCCCATACAACGCCGCAGCAATGTGGCGTTGTAGTTTCTACAGGTCCCAACCCATTTCACTTTATTGTTTATACCTCAGTTAAATATTTTCGAGAAATCACCGAAAAATTTTTCATGAGCTGTATCAAAAAACAGACAAGTTAAACAAACCAGTCTTGCTATACCTTAAAAAAACACAATAAAAATTTATTGCTGGGTTCGATCAGACTAAGGTTAGCAGGCCGATTATGAGAAACGCTTACCCGTTGTTGGTTTTGTCATTCCAGTTTCTGACAGGCTGTGGATCCATGTCTGTCACCAATGATGCACACAATGAAGCCTTCCAAAAAGCATTGCTGCTTGTTGCAAGTAAAAGCCAGCGATGCCCTATTCCGGAAGATGTTATTGATGGTCGCTATCTGGCAACAGGCTTACCTTCTGATTATTCGCCACCTCCCTTAACTGAGCTATCAATGATCAAAGAAGAGAGTCTCTGGCAAATTCTCGCAAAAGAAAGCGATCTTCCGGTACCAAACAACGCAAGAGTACGGAACTATAAACAATGGTATCTGAGCCGGCCATTACATCTCAAGACAGTATCAAAGCGAGCTCAACCATTTCTTTATTACATCTACCAAAATGCTCAAGCTCGTGATCTACCTATCGAACTTGTTTTACTACCTTTCATAGAAAGTGCATTTGACCCCTATGCTCATTCACATCAAGGTGCAGCTGGGCTGTGGCAGATCACGAAACCAACAGGTAAATCATTCGGATTGCAATTTCGGCCTGGATATGACGGCAGGCTTGATATTATTGCCTCGACTCATGCTGCACTTGATTTACTGGAATATCTTCATGATAAATTCAATGGTAACTGGCTACATGCGATTGCCGCATATAATTCCGGTGAAAGCAGAGTTCGCAAAGCAATCAAAGCCAACAAAGCGCTGGGGAAATCAACCGACTTCTGGTCGTTAGCATTACCCCGTGAAACAGAGCATTATGTCCCCAAACTGCTGGCATTAAGCCAGATAATTAAAGAAGAGAATCATACCTCTCTTCCTTTGGTATACATACCCAACAGCCCAGTATTGACGTCAGTAACGATAACACGGCAAGTGCCCCTTGCTCAGATTGCCAGTGATGCAGGACTGACCGGAAAAGCACTGTATCTGCTTAACCCAGGATACTCTGCCGGGCTAACATTAAGGCAGGAACAGAGCCAGTTACTCATACCTAAAAAACAGCTCAATCACTTTTATCAGCAGCCTGAGAAATTACACTATGTCAAGAATAAATACAGCGTTCGACATATTGAGCCTGGCGATTCTTTATATAAACTGGCCACGTTAAACAACACATCGATCAGAGATATAAAACAAGCCAACCAGTTGGTGAACAATAAAATACATGCAGGTCAGCTTTTGCTTATCCCAGTCAAATAACATTTATTCTGGAGCGTTGCCATTCACAAATTGCCAGGCTTGATTAATTTCCCAGTCAGGCTGGATGGCTAACTTCATCACTTCACCCATATTAATTAACAACTTTACGTCTGACTGATTATGCGATATTGCCAGGCCGACAATGACCCCGGCGAGTAAACAAGCCGGAGCAATCAGGCTACGAATAGCCATCAAACTTGTCAGTGCCAACACCATCAGGATAGTTGCTATATACAAATGCCCTGGTAGCTGTGTAAAAAACGCAACATAAATAGCAACGGCCTGAATGATTGCGCCCACAACTAAAAACACGATTGTCATTAATCCACCACAATAAATATTTTTATCTTATTTTTTATGAGTATAGACAAATATTTCGTCATAGGATGAAATTCTTATCATCATTTTTTATGTGAATTTTTTATGCTTATACACCAATTCTCAGTCTAATTGTTAAAACGAACTATACTGAAAATAAAGAAAGTGCCTTTCTTGCAATAATGAAAGGAGCATAACAACAGTGAGCAGTCACCGGGGGAGTATTCATGCATCATGACGAAATGATCGTACCAAGCGCCGTTGGTCTTATCGGCCGGACAGCAAGTGTGGCCGGTTTCATCTTAGCGGCAGGACTGCTATTAATGCTCTTTTAAACTCTACTCACTGGCACATCCAACTGAACGTCAACTGCCTGAGCACAAACTGGCGTTCGAGAGCGAATGCATTGACAGTTGTAGACGACAATTAGCATCAACCACATGAGATAAAATTTGGGTACTCAGCCAGCAATACTGACAGAGTACCCATTAGCATGCAGTTTCCCTACCGCTTATAATATCTGGCTCTTCTACACGCACAGATGGGTGATTCAGCAGAGCTGATTACAGCTCAAAGGTCTCGGATATTACCCTAGTATGTGATTTGTTGCATCACTTTTGTTTTCACCTCTGAATCAAATCAGTGTTCTGCCACATTTTCAGCTGGCTAGACCATTTACTCTGTTGATATCAGGTAAACTACCAGGATTACGATGATCTAAGGTAGTTCCAACTCAATGTTTTTAGATTCTTACTTCGCCGAGCATAATGGTGCTTATACATTTACCCGCGAACAAGCCAGCCATTTTGCCAAAAAAGTCGCTGGCGATTTCAACCCAATCCACGATGCCGATAACAAACGTTTTTGTGTTCCGGGCGACCTCCTCTTTTCTGTCATGCTGGCAAAAACAGGATTGAGCCAGAAAATGCGTGTGGAATTTGCAGGTATGATCACCGATGGCGTAGCCCTGGCTATCAACACGAAATCATCCAACGATCTGTCACTCGTCGATGAAAAAGGCAAAGAATACCTTCACGTCCTTCGCGAAGGTGAAGTCACCCACAATGCCAGCCTTATCGAAACAGTTACCAAAAATTATGTGCAATTTTCCGGAAAGAATTTCCCGCACATCATGGTGCCTTTAATGGAATCTAAGCAGGTAATGATCAATCCTGCCCGCCCGCTGGTTATCTATGAAAGCATGGAACTGGAATTCAGCCGGCTGGACCTTGAAGCGCCAACCGTTGAGCTTACTGATTCCATTCTCGAATCTGACGGTAAGCGTGGTAGCGTAACGCTGGCATTCAGCTTTACAGAGCACGGTGAAGTCGTGGGTGAAGGTCGTAAGCGTATGCTGATGAGTGGCCTTAAGCCATACTGCCAGAACGACATAGATGATCTGGTCGCCCGCTTTAACGCCAGAAAAGAAGCTTACCAGGCAGCATAATTTGACAAATGTGTCTGGAAACCTTAAACCGCTTCTAGACACACTTTACTCCGCCTGCTACATTTCATGCACTTAATACCTGTTTATTACTTTGGAGGACACAAGATGATTGTATTAACAACTCTCTGGGCACAGAAACAGGCAAAAAACCAGTAAGCGAAAAAGATAACAGGACACCCTCTCCGCTTCTGCCCTTTCCTCTTCTATTGCCCGGTTCTGAATAACCGGGGACATATTGCCCCTGAATTTTACCATTTCAGTTAATGACGCCTGTGCTGCGTCAGGGGTAAACACATCATGACAACAACGATTTCTACACCAACGTATTCTTTGCAAAAACTTGGTTGGAAACCTTATTTTCAACAGCAGCTGTCTCTCGACGAATGGGATCAGATGAAACCAGCCCGGGTATGTGCTTTACACAGAAACCGACTGGACGTTTTCTCAGAGCACGGCCATTTGTCGATACCTGTTCTGCCTAATATGCCTGTACTCGCTGTCGGAGACTGGATATTACTGTCTGGCGAAGACCATTTTGCCCGCCTGCTGGAGCGCTTTTCCCGCTTCTGGCGAAAAGCCGCAGGTAGCAAAATTGAAGAACAGCTCATCGCCAGCAATGTCGATACCGTTTTTATCGTCTGCTCACTGAACCAGGATTTTAATCTCAGTCGTATAGAGCGTTATCTGGCTCTTGCTCACCAGTCTGGTGTTGAGCCAGTTATTGTTCTGTCTAAGGCCGATTGTGTTGACGATCCCACCCTTTACGTCGAACAGGTACATCACATCGATAACATGTTATTGGTTGAGTACGTCAATGGATTAGACAGAGACAGTGTCGATAAACTGGCACCTTGGTGCAGAACAGGTAAAACGGTTGCTTTTCTGGGCTCTTCGGGTGCAGGGAAATCAACCCTGGTCAATACCCTGCTTGCCACTGAAACACAGCAAACAGCCAGTATCAGGGAGGAAGACAGTAAAGGCAGACATACCACGACCGCAAGGTCACTGCATCTGATGCAAGGTGGCGGTCTTCTGCTGGACACACCTGGTATGCGTGAACTCCAGTTAGCCGACTGCAGTGAAGGTCTGTCAACCACCTTCGCGGATATAGAAACGCTGGCAGAACAATGCCGGTTTGGCGACTGTGCTCACCAGTATGAGCCTGGCTGCGCCGTACTGGCTGCCATTGAATCCGGCGCGTTAGAAGAACGCAGGTTGCGCAATTATCTCAAGCTGAATCGCGAAGTGACCTTCAATACTGCCAGCATTGCGGAGAAACGAGCCAAATCGAAACAGCTGGGGCGCATGTATCGTACGATACAAAGCACTAACCGGAAGCATAAAAATCGGGAGTAACCAGCAACGAATAAACAACGCCCTCCGAAATGAGGGCGTTGTTTCAGGGTGAAAAAGTCTTGCTACTCAGTAACCAGCAAACTCTCAGATGGGGCAACTTCTGTTTCTCGGTGTAGCCTGATGGCGGCCAGCGGACCAGTCAGTAATGTGAAGACCATAAGCAATGAAACAGGTACAGCCGTAATCACAATAAAAGATTGCAGGGCATTCAATCCCCCATCACCGGCCAGCAGTAATACCGCGGCCACAGCCCCCATTGCGATCGCCCAGAACAAACGATGCCCTCTGGCCGGTTCATTCTTACCTGAGGTCACCATCGCAATGGCATACGCCATAGAATCCCCGGTTGTGACAACAAAAGTTGTCGTCAGCACAAGAAAAGCCGGAATGAGCCATTCGCTGAAAGGCAGTTGAGACAAGGTTGCTAATAACACTGCAGGCAAGCCCCCTTCACTTAAGGGTTCTGAAATGACACCAGGTTGAGTCAGTTCAAAATAAATACCTGAGCCGCCAAGCACAGTAAACCAGAAATGGGTCACCAGAGGCGCACCGATAGCCACTGTCATGACCAGCTCCCGAATACTGCGGCCAACCGTGATGCGGGCAATAAAGATTGCCATCATAGGCGCGAAGCCGATAAACCACCCCCAGAAAAACCATGTCCACCAGGCGTTCCAATCCGGAGAAGCGTTTGTCAGGCTCATCGCAGGAAAGTGCTGGATATAAACAGTCATCGCTTCGGCAAACTTTTCAAAGATGAAGCCCGTTGGCCCCAGCAATAACATAACCACCAGCAGCAAGACGGCGACGATCACATTAAAGCGACTCAACCACTGCAGTCCCTTATCCATCCCTGTCGCTGCAGATAAGGAATAAATTGTGACCACTACCGCCAGCAAACCAATCTGAGTCAGTACCGAGTTATCCAATCCGGCAACAACATGCAGGCTGTAACCCAGTTGTGAGGCTAAAAAGCCTATCGGTCCGATTGTGCCAGCGGCGACGGCAAGTATTGAGCTTGCATCAATCACCGAACCCAGCCAGTGATTTTCCAGCCGGTCACCCACCAGCGGATACAACAAAGCTCTCGGTCTGAGCTTGATCCCTTTCTGATGGTGCGCATACATCAGCACGATTGTTGCTAATGTACCCAGCACAGCCCAGGCCAGAAATCCCCAGTGCAAAAAGCTTTGACTCAGCGCAGGCGCAGCCGTTTCTGGCTGACGCGCCGCCAAGCCATCAAAGGATGGCGGCGTGGTAACGAAGTGATAAATAGGCTCAGCTGCAGACCAGAACACGCCGCCACCAGCAAGCAGAGTGCACATGATCATGGCCGTCCAGCGAAACTGACCGATTTCAGGCCGTTTTGTATTACCGAGCTTTATTTTGCCCAGGGGCGACAGCGCCAGACACAGTGCAAGAATAAAGTTCAGTACCATCAGCCATTGCCAAAAGTAGCCGAAGCTAGCGGTTGAAAGTGCAAAAAGGGATTGGATGGAAGAGGATACCCATGACAGGTCTACCAGCGCAGCAATCAGGAACAGACTGAGGAAACCAATAGTTAGAGCTGAAACCATTTTATCAGCACTATTTCGTTCGTAGGTTTGCATAAAATTCTCACCAGTTGTGTGAGGGGACGCACATTACCAGCTTAGAAACAGTAAATCTAACTCCATTGGTCAAATTAAGCTCAAAAAACAGCCAAAGAGAAGTAAGTGGTGAATTATTGAACAGGTAAACAAACCTGCATTGAATTTCCTTGCATTCTGAAAAAAGTTTGAACTCGAACCAATTTCCAATAACCAGACCCGTCAGATCTGGTTAAATTCAAGGGTCTCTGAGGCTATGGTTTGACTTTCTGGCAGATGGCTTCAGCAAGATAGTGAGTATTCAGGTTTCGTGCCACCAGAGAGGCTTCCATTTTTCCGTTCGCCACCACATCCAGCCAGTGGGCAATCATGGCAGTAAACCCTTTACTATCGAGCATGGGGGTCCAGTCTGGCAGCGCCAGCGCCTGTTCACGGCCTTCATCCCATTGCTTACCCGTTACCAGGGAATCAAAATGACAGGTCAGATTCTCATAGTTGATCGTCACATGTTCTGCTGTCACGCCATTCAGTCGATTCATTGATGCCTGAAATATGGCTTCATCAAGCTGCCATTCAACATCCAATCGCGCAAGTTTTCCCTGGTGAGACTGAGTTACAATATGCAGATCATTTTCACTCACCTGCCCGGAAATATTCACGCTGTCCAGCGCATGGATAAAATCATCAAACACAAAGGTTCGGGTATCACCGGGCAGATTCAGTCGGTGTTTTTGCCATTTCAAACCCAGTAATTTCTTACCCTCAGTCACTGACGAATCGCTCAGATAAGGCTTTATCAGTGGTAAATATCGGCGATTAAAACCAAGGAACAATGGGCATTGTTTTTCTTCGGCCAATTCATAAAGAGTCTCGCACTGCTGGTAATTATCGGTAAGAGGCTTATCAACGAAAACGGCAATGCCTTGATTCAGAAAAAAGCGCGCAATATCAAAATGGGAAGAGGTTGCGCTGTGGATCATGACACCGTCTACGCCCAGCGCCACCAGTCCGCGATAATCTGTCACCGCATCCTGAATTCTGTGTGTTCGGGCAAGTTGCTTTAGTGTGTCTTCATTGCGGGTACAGAATACCAGCTCAAGGTCCGGCCATTGAGTGAGTACAGGCAAATACGCTTTGCGAGCTATATCCCCTAAACCAATAATGCCAATCTTCATCATTCCTCCTTGTTAAAGCCCAAATGGCCGATACAAAAAAGCCCTCGTCTGTGACAAGGGCCTGATTCGCTGATTTGCAAACAACACGTGAACTGATCAGTGAGTTGTCACGCTGTGCTCATATTCAACAACGATTTGATTGCCACTATATCGCACATTTTTGATATTGCCATCAACTATATACGTATTTGTTAATGTGACAGTGTTAGGCAAACTGCTGCCAATCTGCTCCCTCAGAGAAGGAATGGTAAGTACAGGATCAACACCCATATACTGACAGAACTGACTGACAAAACGATGTTCAAGCGGTAAGTTACCACGCAGAATGTCAGAGAAAAACAGCTGGCTTACCCCAAGTTTCTTGGCCATTTCAATCTGAGTCACCCGCATTTTTGCCTTATAGCTCATCCATGTTTCATAGAGTACTTTTCTGTCTTCTTCTGTGTATTGCATACCTGTTCCTAGCGCAAAAAAATGTCAATTCACCGCAATTAAAGCCTAAACCCTGTCAGGAAATGTCAGAAAAACGTTAGGCTTGTTCCAAATGCGACCCTCGCAAACCCGCATAGAATCTGGGTACAAGGCAGTTCCCTATCTTTCAGCAAGTTAGAAAACTTACCGTTTCTTGATTTTGGTTATGAATCCAATTTGTACTGGGGTTATAATCTACAACATTGATCATTAAGGAAGACACTCGCTAACAGCATGTTGACTCAGTTGCTTCACCAGCCGCATTGTTCAACGAACAGGATAATCATTGTTATCTTGTGCTTGCTGTTGCTGCCGATCAATAACGCCAGTGCAACTTTATTCCCGGCAGTCATGTCAGACGGATGTCCGTCGGTAATGACAAACTCAGACTGTTGTGCCAATACTGTTACCTTACTTGCGAGTAAAGCACCCCATACCTCCTGCCAGGACGAGCTTCTGCATTCGGGGTGCTTACAGCATTGCCAGTCTTCCTGCCATACCACATTGATTCTTCCCGCTATTTTAGCGGCTCCAGTTTTGATGGCTGCAAGCCACAGTAACCATCCCTATTTATTAGGGTACTGGGACGAACCGGTCTCAACACTGTTACGGCCTCCTATTCATCTGTAACACAACGCTATTTATGTACTGCCTGAGTGACGCTTTCGATGAGTGCAGCTTTTCGATTGGCGCAGCCCGATTAAAGACTGCTGAGCCTGTATGCCCAGCATCACAGATGAATAAAAGGTTAAATGATGAAAAAATCACAATATCTCCTGACTGCCACACTGTTACTGGCGGCTTTCCCCTCGATAGCTGCCGATACGATCAAGGGAAAGAATTACCAGTCTCCGTCCTGCGGTTGTTGTAAAGATTGGGTAAAACACATGAACAGTAATGGTTTTGAGATTGAAATGAACATGGCAAATAATCTTCATCCAATCAAACAAGCCAATGGGATACAACCTGAGTATGCATCCTGTCATACCGCTATTATTCAGGGGTACGTCTTTGAAGGCCATGTGCCTGCGCAAGATGTGCAACGATTTCTGAAGGAAAAGCCCGCCAATCTGAAAGGCCTTGCTGTGGCTGGTATGCCGATGGGCTCACCAGGCATGGAGTATAACGACCAGAAAATGCCGTATGACGTCGTCGCATTTGATGAAGAAGGCAACACAATCGTCTGGGCCAGCCATAATCAGGCTCAGACTCAATAAAGTGCAGATAAAGGCCAGGTATTCTGGCCTTTTTTCTTTAACTACCTGAGTTTTTTCAAAGCTTATTTCTTTAGCAACTTAGCGAACCATTGCCTGTTGGGATCCTGAGTGAGCGCCCAGTGGGTATCCTCTTCTCTCTTCTCCAGATAAACCTGCAAGCCTGTGAAATAACGAAAAGCTGTCAGTTCTGAATCCTGACTGAAATGCGCCAGAAAAGCGTCTTCCAGTTCGGCCAACTGCATCAACGTTGTCACACCGTTTTGCAAAGCCCATTGCACCGCATACGGAGAAACTTCGGTGCGAAAAAGTATCTGGGGTTCAATATACTTGATGCCAACCTCAATGCCCTGACTGAGCGAGACGGTCTGTTCAGATTCTGCCTCTTCCTGCAGTCTTTCTCGCAAACTGGCCAGACTGACGGCACGCTGAGCGTCTGAATAACCATGGGTGGTTTTACAAAAGCGGATAGCAAACCCTAACTGGTGACGTCCAACCAGCTCTAAAGTTTGTTCAAGGTATTCCTGCGGAATCACGTAACTTTTGGCCAATTGCTCAACGGCCTGTGAAATATTGGGATAAATAATACCATTATATTCAACCTGAAAAGCATTACTTAGCTGCCCCACCGGCTGACCATCAATCGCCAGCGGCCAACCCGGATAATTAACTCTGTCCCGTGCAATTTCAAACATCATCCAGGCGCTGTGTTTAAAGCCTTCAAATGCCTTACCTTCCAGTTCAGAGTCTTCCAGCTCTTCTCTGCTCCATTGTGCACCTATCTGTAAATGCTTCTGATACTGCTGATGCAAGCGCCCTTTCACTCTGTCACGCAGTATATCCAGCCCGCTTGCTTTGGTGCGGGAACAAAAGCCATAGCATTCTTCGCAGCAAGGTACTTTGACCGGCGGATCATTATCATAGTTAGGCTCAGGACGGAACACATGGCATTCATAGTAAGGCTCACCGCAAAACCAGCAGGTATGGCGAAATTCAAATGGCACATCGATAGACTGGACAATCGTCATTACTTAGCTCGGTTTGATTTGCAAAAAGTGCGGCTCATTATGCGGTTCAACCACAATCAGTACAAGGCAAGCCCTTCATTTCCCATTCATCGCAAAAGAATACCAACAGAGAACTTTGCCTTCCTGATAGCGAACACGCTAAAATACGTGACCGTTTTTTTAATGTGAGTGGTGTGGATGTCTGAACAAAAGCGAAAGGCACTGAAAAAAATAGCCAAATGCCTTGAGTTAGGTAACTCGGCCAACGTCAATGAAGCAGCGCAAGCCATCAAAATGGCTCATCGCCTCATGCTCAAGTACGGCCTGGAGCAAGATGACATTGAATTCATCCAAATGGGCAAAACAAAATCAGCCACCCTGTTACCGTCAGACATCAGTTCACACATTTTGAAAATCATTCGTGGGATCAACCGCCGCTTTGGTGTCGAATGTGTGCTGACCAATTACAAAGGACTCAAACAGGCTGAGTTTATTGGCGTGGCCGAACGTGCAATTTTCGCCGCTTTTGCCTTCGATGTCGTGTACCGCGAAATGAACCAGCAAACCGGCCAGTTCCGTAACAGCTTTGCCGGCACAGGAGCCAGTACAACCGAAGTCACACGCCGTGTTTCCTCTTTCCTTGCAGGCTGGATAGAAGGCGCGCTGGAAAAGCTACCGATGCTGAACACCGACGATGACCATGACAAACGCATGAGTAATTTCATCGACCGTGAATTTGAAAACCTGGATCGTGAAACCTTCAAAAAACAATTACAGGAAGCCATGAAGGCGATGACAGATGATTACGAGAAAGGCATGAAAAAAGGCCGCTCTATTTCGGTTAACCGACCGGTCGGCGGAACACGCAAAGAAGCAACCAAGCTGCTGGAGCAGTAACTGCACAGCGTACAACATCATTAAAGAAACAGCATAATTAAACAACAAAATAGTCAAAAAATCCGGTGCCTGTCAAAGCACCGGATTTTGAGTCTTTCCAGAGTGATTCAGTTACCGCGTATTCTCTGTATCCATCGAGCGGTTAACTAAAGTATCAGCCGATATTTCCTGCAACACCGCATCAATACATTCCCCTAACCGGCGCCGATTCTCAGCATCCGCCATCATAGTGACATGATCGCCATCCACTTTTTTCACAATCAGCGAATGTGCCGGTAAATGGTGTTCCCATCCAAGTGCCGAGTTATCCGTGCGGTTAAAGTCCTGAGGTTTGATAGCTTCCCAATACCGAATCAGATCATCACTGCGCATGGGAGGCATGTCTTCTTTTGCTTTGAATAAATGCACTGCCAGTTCCGATGGCGAGAGAGTTGTTGCGCCAACCAAAGTCGCATAGTGATAACGCTGGTTCCACAACAACAGCTCTGCCTGATGATCATCCATCTGTGTACTGATCCCCCTATCTTTCAACGTCCTGAGCACAGCCTGTAGCGGCATATCACGCAACTGTGCCAGCAAGGCCAGATCAAGCTCTGCATGTTCCACTTCGAGCCAGCTCAGGAAAAGGGCTGTTACGCTGCTCATCGCCTGTTGAGGCCGCATGGTATCAAACAGTCCCAGCAGGGCCACTTCTTCCCCTTCCCTTTGCAATTGCAGTGCAATCTGGTAAGCAAGAATACCGCCAGACGAATACCCGAACAGGTGGTACGGCCCGCACGGCTGTATTTTACGAATCAGCGCTATGCTGGCTGCTGCCATGTCATCCATGGTTTCAGGCAACGGCTGAGCCATATCCGGCCAGGGTACGGCATAGACAGGGTGATCCGGGTTAATGACTTTCGCTATCTCATACACGTAAGAATGATCGCCAAAGCCTGTCGGCAGAAAGAACAAGGGTGGACGTATGCCACTGCGGCGAGCCGGTAACGCGCTTAACGGACGTCGCTCACCGAACTGGTTATCGAGCTGCTCAGCCAAGTCGGCCAGTACCGGATGATCGAATATGGCCTGTACCGGAAAACTCAGGCCAAGCGACTGTGCCATACTCACCTGACGCACCGCCAGCAGGGAGTGACCTCCCAATTCAAAGAAATGATCGTAACGACCCACCTGCTCCATTCCCAGCAAATCTCGCCACAGTTGAGCCAGCATGACTTCAGTGTCTCCCTGAGGCGGCACATAGCCTGCATCTGTAAAAGCCTGACCCTGCGGTGCAGGTAAAGCACGTCTGTCCACCTTACCATTCGGTGTCAGCGGCAGACATTCGAGCCATATGTAAGCCGAGGGCAGCATATAAGCCGGTAAAGACTCCGCCAGATACTTGCGCATTGCCGGTGTTTCCGGGGCTGATGCACCGTCATCGAGTGTCAGCCAGGCAACCAGTTGCTGACCATCCCCAAGATAATTTACATCGACCACCACATCACGAACCGCATCATGTGCACGCAGATACTGCTCGATTTCGCCCATCTCGATCCGGAAGCCGCGAATTTTCACCTGCCGGTCGTTGCGTCCCTGATATTCCAGACTACCATCCGGCAGATAACGCACCAGATCACCGGTCCGGTACATGTTTGCTCCCGCATTGAACGGATCGGGCAGGAACCGCTCGGCACTCATTTCCGGACGATTCAGATACCCCAGAGCCACACCGACACCACCTATGTAAAGCTCACCCACAGCGCCACGAGGAACAACCCGCCCCCGCGCATCCAGTACATAAGCACGCGTGTTACCTATCGGCTTACCTATAGGTAAACGATCGTGGCCATCAAAATGCTCTATATGCGCCGTGGTAGCAAAGGTCGTTGTTTCGGTTGGCCCGTAGGCGTGGATCAGTTTCACCGGCCCCTGGTATTGCAGCAGCTTCGCGAAAGCGGCCGGATCTTCCTTCTCGCCGCCGCAAATCAAATACCTGAGTTGAGACAAAGTGCTGCCAAGGGTATGAACATATTGATTAAACAAAGCGGTTGTCAGGAATAAGGCCGTGATCTGCTGCCTTTGCAATACCTCAGCAAAGGCTTTGGCATCCAGGACAGTTTGCGGGGAGATGACCACCAGCTGACCGCCATTGAGCAAGGCTGACCACACTTCCATCGTTGACGCATCAAAGGCCGGATTCGCTGCAAACGCGACAATGTCTGTCTCGTCGAAGCCCGCATAACCGTTGTTGATCACAAGCCGGCTGATACCCTGATGCGGTGTCATCACACCTTTAGGCTGTCCGGTCGACCCTGAGGTATACATGATATATGCCGTTGCTGTACTTGACCGCAGCCGTTCAGGATTGTCAGTGCGCTGACTGCGCTCATCGGCTAAGACATAAGACAATGCATCATCACCCGGCTGTTCTGTAATGACGATACATGCACCGCAATCACTGATGATCCATGCCTGCCGGGATTCCGGTAGTTTGGGATCAATAGGCACATAAACCGCGCCGGCCTTGAGTACAGCCAACTGTGCCACAACCAAATCCAGACTGCGCCCCAGCCTGACCGCCACAGGATCACCGGCTTGGAGACCCCGTTCAATCAGGACATGGGACAGTTGGTTAGCCTG
Organism: Photobacterium sp. 2_MG-2023; assembly: GCF_030547675.1. NCBI lineage: Bacteria > Pseudomonadati > Pseudomonadota > Gammaproteobacteria > Vibrionales > Vibrionaceae > Photobacterium > Photobacterium sp. 2_MG-2023. Next base: position 134,708 of record NZ_JAUOQQ010000003.1, on the reverse strand, counting down.
AATATTCAACTCAGCATAACTGACAGATCGCAGACCATCGGTAACGGCAATCGCATCAGGATTAGCGCGTACCTGCTGTTCAAACACAGTGTGCACACAGCAGTCTGCCGGGTAAGCCATGGTCGTCTGGTTCCAGGTTTCCAGCTGCAAGCGATACTCAGCATCGGTGACAATGTCCAGCGTATTAACAGGCATGTCAGGCGTTGTGTCCAGAGCATGAGACAGTGAAGTCAGCGCCTGCAACATATATTCGCAAACCCTGGCTGCCTCAACCGGCTGACTGATTTGCGCCGTCAGACCAAGTGAATCACCGCCATCTTCAACTGACATAACGAAGGGATAATTGGTCCGTTCCTCAGCACTGAGCAGTTCAATGCCTGCCGGTAATATTAACTCGTCACCCTTGTTATGGCGGTAGTTCAGTAATGCACTGAACAATGGCGTTCCTGCCGGCAGACCACTGCAGCGCTGAGCCAGCGCCAGAGGCGCATGTTCATGCTCAAGCAAACCACTTACATTCTGGTGTGCCTGCTGCACCGCACTCACTACATCCTTATCATTAATATCCAGGCGAAGCGGCAGAGTGTTAATGAACAGTCCCATCGCCTGCTCTGCACCTTCACCGGCCTGCATCCGGCCAAGCAATACAGTGCCGAATACCACAGTATCCCGGCCCGTAACGCGAGAGAGCACCTGTGCCCAGGCCAGATGACAGAGGCTGGCCAGGCTGACCCCCAGCTTGCGTGCCTGCTCTCGCAAAGCACGATTGAGATCGCCGGGAACAGACAAGTGAGAAGTCACAACACGTGCGCCGTCCCCCCGAACATCGCTCAGCCCGAATGGCAGCACAGGCTCCTCGATATCAGCCAGCAGCTGGCGGAAAAACACCTCATGTTGTGCCTGGCTCATACCCAACCGACTTTGTGTAATCACGTTTCGGTATGGTGGCGCGACCGCCAGTTCGCTGGCTCTGCCAGCCAGAATAGTGGCAATCTCACTTTCTATCAGGGCAGACGTTGAATGATCGCCAATCAGATGGTGCCATTGCTGCAGCATTAACCAGCGACCGTCTTCATCCTGACTTACCACCATATTCAGCAGTGGCGCCTTCGTCAGATCCAGACGGGAACACCGGGAGTCAAAGCGAGCCAGTAACTGCTCGGCCACTGGCCCGTCGACCGGATTCAACGCTACCTCACTAACAGGTAAGGTGGCATGGCGCCAGACCACCTGTACAGATTCAGACAGACCATGGCTGATAAAAGCAGAGCGCAAAATATCATGACGATCAACTACTTGCTGCATGGCCGACAACCAATAGTCGAGCCGCTGGCGACTGTCAAAGCGCAGTAAAGCGGACAGCAGGTAGGTATCACCCTGTTCATTCAGTAAATGGTGGAAGTAAATCCCTTCCTGCAATGGCGACAAGCCATAGATATCCTGCACATTGCCCACACCGCCCGGAACCGTCGCCACTACCTGATCAATGTCCTGCTGATTCAGATCTGCCAGTGGGACTAACTCAGGGATAATACTTTTGGTGTCGACAGTGATCCGGTTCTCCGGAATCCGGACTTCCTGCTGTGAACCCAATGCTGAAGCCAGTGAGGCCAGCGTTGGGGCAGAAAACAGAGTTTTGACATCTGCGGCAAGCCCATAGCGACGGAGTTCAGCCATCAGTTTCACCACAAGCAGAGAATGACCACCCAGTTCGAAGAAATTGTCATTCCGGCCAATGTATTCACGTTCCAGTATTGTTGCCCAGATTTTAGCAAGCAAGATTTCCGTTTCACCCTGTGGCGCCGTATAAGCACGGCCAGCCTCAGCTTCCGGCAAAGGCAGCGCTCGGCGATCCAGTTTGCCGTTAGGGGACATAGGCAGCGCTTTCATGCGGACAAAATCTGACGGGATCATATATTCCGGCATACGCGTGCTCAGGAACAGGCGTAATTGATCAGTGAAAACAGACCATTCACTGTTCGCCTCCACCGAATCCTCAGGAACCACCCAAGCTATCAAACGTTTATCACCGCTGGTTCCTGCCGGCGCATCAATAACCACATCCTTTAACGCGGGATGAGCACCAAGCTGAGTTTCGATTTCGCCCAGTTCAATACGGAAACCACGGATTTTCACCTGATGATCATTACGTCCGAGAAATTCCAGACTGCCGTCAGCAAGATAACGCGCCAGATCGCCGGTGCGATACATACGTCCAGGCGGATGGAAAGGATCGTCAAGGAAACGCTCAGCCGTTAACGCTGGCTGATTCAGATAACCACGAGCCACCTGAACCCCGCCGATATACAACTCGCCAACAGCTCCCTTGGGTACAGGATTCCCGTAGTCATCCAGCAGATAGACGCGGGTATTACTCACCGGACGGCCAATCGAGGGAGCCGGGGCGTTGAGATCCAGCGGCATCGAAGTTGCCACCACAGTCGTTTCGGTAGGACCGTAGTTATTGACGACTGTGAGTCCCGGCGGAACATTCAGCGGCCAGCGGCGGACACTGTCTCCACCAATCAGCAACTGACGTAACGACTGAGGTACCATTTCGTTTGCCAGTGCGACTTCAGCAAGCGGTGTCACCATAAAAGACACCTGCGCGCCACTGTTTTGCCACCAACGCAACAAGGCATCACTGTCACCTTTTACTTGTAACGGCGGCAGCAGCAGCGTTCCGCCCAGCGACAAAGCAGGCCAGATCTCCCAGACACAGGCATCAAAACCCAGTCCCGCCATACAAGTGCTCTTCTCCCGAGCCTGCAACCCGGTTGCTTCAGCATGCCAGCCAATCAGATTCATCAGCTGAGCATGTTCAACCATCACCCCTTTAGGATGACCGGTAGAACCTGAGGTATACACCACATAGGCCAGATGCTCAGGACGAACCATCGTCTCTGGCGCACCAACAGACAAAGGTGTTGCCAGCGGCTCATCCAAAGCCAGAACAGGCACCTGCACATCACCCAGTGACTTACGGCCAGCCGAGTCGGCCAGCAAAAGCACCGGGGCGCTGTCTTTCAGAATATAGTGAAGCCGTTCAGCCGGATAATCCGGATCCAGCGGCACATATGCTCCTCCCGCCTTTAACACGGCCAGCAGTGCAACGATCATATCTGGCTTGCGGACAGCGCACACTGCCACTCTTGTTTCGATGCCGACACCACGGGCAATCAGTCCATGGGCTAATCGGTTTGCCCGGTTGTCCAGCTGGCCGTAGCTCAGAACTTCATCACCGCATACCAGGGCAACGGCCTGAGGAGAGCGGCTGGCCTGCTCTTCAATCAATTGATGCACACTGGCAGAGACGGAATACACACGTTCAGTCTGATTCAGGCTATGAAGCAACAGCTTACGTTCGCTGTCAGGCAATATATCAACCTGCGACACCGGCTGACTGACATCGGCCGCCATCGCTGTCAGCACCGCCAGCAAATAATCACTAAAGCGTTGTACTGTCTCGGCCTCAAACAATGCAGTGGCAAAATTCAGCATACCTGTGATCTGCTCACCGCTCTCTTCCAGTGCCAGGGTTAAATCGAATTTGGCAATATCGTAACCGAGACCGGCCTCGGCCACCTCCAGCCCTGGCAGCGAGATATCACGCACAGTGTTATCCTGCCAGGACAGCATCACCTGAAACAGCGGTGTTCTGTCAAGCTGCCGAGGCGGATTGAGCGCCTCCACCACCTGCTCAAAAGGTAAGTCACTGTTTTCACGTGCCGCAAGCACGGCCTGTCTGACCCTTGTCAGCAAGGTATCCAGAGAGGGATCCTCACGCAGGTCGATATGCAGGGCCAGTGTACTGACAAAGAAACCGACAATAGGCTCTACCTCCAGCCGCCCGCGGTTTGCATCAGGCATACCTACCACAACCTGCTGCTGCCCCGACAGCCGCGACAGCACGATCCCCCAGGCAGCCAGTACCGTCATAAACAGTGAGGTTCCGTGCTGTTTGCTGAGATGGCGTAATGACTGCGTCAGCGCCTCATCAATCTCAAGCGGCACCTCTGCGCCGGCAAAAGACTGAACCGGAGGGCGTGGTTTGTCCGTCGGCAATGTCAGTTGCGTCGGTGCATCGGCCAGCGAGTTACGCCAGAACTGTGCCTGCCTGTCCAGCTTATCCTGACTGAGGTGCTCTCGCTGCCAATGAGCATAGTCAGCATACTGCAGCCTGAGCGGCGACAGAGGATTTTCCCGGTTGTGACTAAACGCCTGATATAGCTCACCCAGCTCTTTCAGCAGGATTTTGGTTGACCAGCCATCTGAGACTATGTGATGGCAAACCAATACAAACAGAGTGTGATTATCTGTAATCTGCCAGACATGGGCGCGGACCAGTGGTCCCTCAGACAAATCAAACGGTGCAGTCATCTCGCGACGAGCTTGAACCAGCGCCTGACGCCGGGCGTCCGCTTCCGGTTCGGCTCGCAAATCATGCCATGACAGAGGCATAGCCTGCTCAGGCAGGAAACGAACCTGAGGCTGATCTCCCTGCGTTGCTACAGTACTGCGCAGGCTTTCATGACGTGAATACAATGCATCCAGACTTTGGCTGAAAGCGGCTTTATCTATCAGCCCCGTCAATGTCAGTGCTACCGGGATATGATAGGTCTCACTGGTGCCTTCGATCTGACTCAGAAACCACAGCCTTTGCTGGGCAAACGATAAAGGCACTGGCTCTTGCCTTGAAACAGGCGTAACAGGACGCTGCCGGATATCTCCCTCCCCCTGCAACTCTTCAGCCAGCGCATGCAGTACAGGCGTAGAGAACAGAGATGGCAGCGACAGTGTCCAGCCAGCCTGTTCAATCCGGTTAGCCAGTTGTACCGCCAGCAGAGAATGCCCGCCCAGGTCGAAGAAATTATCAAAGCGACCCACTGATTCCACACCCAGCAAAGAGGCCCACAAGGAAGCCAGCAAGCCCTCTTTTTCGCCCTTCGGTGGCTCATAAACTTCGCGGATCCCTGTCTGCTTTTCCGGTGCCGGCAGAGCACGTTTATCCAGCTTGCCATTGGTTGTCAGTGGCATTTCGTCCAGACAGACGAATGATGCGGGTACCATATAGTCCGGCAGACGGTTTGACAGGAACTGACGCCATTGAACGGCCAGTGTTTCCCTGTCAGTCTGACCCTTAGGGACAACCCAGGCCACCAGCCGTTTATCGCCATCAGCTGCCTGCCAGGCATCGACGGCCACATTGGTCACATTCTGATGGGCAAGCAGTGCTGCTTCCACTTCACCGCATTCAATGCGGAAACCACGAATTTTGACCTGCTGATCATTACGTCCTAAATACTCCAGCTCACCGTTTGGCAGATAGCGAGCCAAATCGCCCGACCGGTATAAACGCCCACCGTCATGAAACGGATCGTCAAGGAAACGCTCTGCATTCAACGCTGGCCGGTTCAGATAGCCGCGTGCGACACCGTCACCGCCCACATACAATTCACCAACCGCGCCATACGGCACCGGCTGACCGTGCGGATCCAGCAGATACAGACGAAGATCAGAGAGACGATGCCCGATCGGGCTGCCGCTGGCATGAATATCTGACGGTGACATGGCCCGATAAGTCACATGTACCGTTGTTTCGGTAATCCCGTACATATTCACCAACAACGGCGCATCAGCACTGTGGCGGTCGTACCAGGGCGTGAGATCGACCGGGTTGAGCATTTCACCGCCAAAGACGATGTATCTGAGCTGGTGCGGTGTATCATCCTGCGCTTGAATAAAGGCTTTGAACGCGCTCGGGGTCTGGTTCAGCACGGTGACACCGCTCTGGCAGACAAGGCGGTAAAAGTCCTTTGCAGAACGGGCTGTTGTCTGTGGCACCACCACTAACCGGCCACCGTGTCTCAGCGCCCCCCAGATCTCCCATACGGAGAAATCAAACGCAAAGGAGTGGAACAGACACCAGACATCCTCAGCATTGAAACCGAAATCGGCATCTGTGGCAGTGAACAGACGGTCAACCTGACGGTGCTCAACCATCACTCCCTTGGGCTGGCCTGTTGAGCCGGAGGTGTAGATAACATAGGCCAGATTGGCCGGTGATAAACCCGCAACCTGCGGATCACGGCTATCCCCTGCCAAGGGCTTATCCAGCGACAACAAAGGGATCGCCTGTTCTCCGAGAGCAGAACGACCCGCTTCATCAGCCAGTAACAACACAGGCGCAGCATCCTGAACAATGTATTGCAGACGTTCGCCGGAATAAGCCGGATCTAACGGCACATAGGCTCCACCTGCCTTGAGAATGGCGAGAATAGCAACAACAGTGCCGATTCCCCGCTCTGTACACAGCGCAACCAGAGTATCAGGCCCGACTCCACGTGCAATCAGTTCATGAGCGAGCTGATTGGCCTGCTGGTTCAGAGACTGATAACTCAGTTGCTGGTCGCCGGACACCAGAGCGATGGCATCCGGTGTTTTCGCTGCCATGGCTTCAAATCTATGGTGGAGACAACGCTGCTCTGTAATCTGATTTTCAGACTGATTACTACCATCTAATAACCACTGACGTTCAGCTTCCGGGAGAAGGTTAATGCGGTTAACCGGCTCTGACACATCTTTTGCTATCGCGATCAATACCTGATGCAGATACGCAACATAACGTTCAGCCGTAGCCCGATCGAACAAAGCGGTTGCGAAATACAATGCCCCTGCGACTTCCTGCCCGTGATCGGTGAGATCCAGCGTCAAATCATACTTAGCGGCCGCGTAGCCCGGCGCAAGAGGTTCCGCATCCAGTCCCGGTAAGCGAATGTTATGGGCTGTATTCTCCTGCCAGGTCAGCATCACCTGAAAAAGTGGCGTATAAGCACGTTGTCGTGGCGGATTGACCTGCTCAACCACTTGTTCAAACGGCAAGTCGCCATTTTCCTGCGCCAGAAGCAATGTCTCGCGAACTTGTTGTAACAGTGCCGGCCACTCAATGTCGCCGGACAAATCCAGTCGCAACGCCAATGTGCTGACAAAGAAACCCATCATGGGCTCGGTATCTAACTGCCTGCGATTGGCATCCGGCGTACCAATAACAACATCCTGCTGCCCCGAAAGTCGGGACAGCACTATGCCCCAGGCAGCCAGTACAGTCATAAACAAGGTGGCACCATTACGCTGGCTGAACTGGCGTAATGCCTGGGCCAGTTCGGCCTCCAGCCGTATCGCAACCTGATCACCGGCAAACGACTGCACGACAGGACGAGGACGGTCTGTCGGCAACGTCAGTAATACGGGTGCATCACTCAGCTGTTGCTGCCAGTAATCTGCCTGGCTCGACAGTCGCTCGGGCGTCAGCCACTGACGTTGCCAGCTGGCATAATCCGCGTACTGCACTGATAACGGGCGTAGCGGATTCTGTTCGCCTTGTGTAAATGCCTGATACAAAGCTGCCAGTTCACGCAACAAGATGCCGTTAGACCAGCCATCGGATACCAGGTGATGACAGGTAAAGGTAAAGATCTGCTCGTTATCACTGAGCCGGATAAGGCTGACACGCAGCAAGGGGCCATTCATTAAGTCAAACGGTTTGCTCGCTTCACTCGCGGCGATCTGGAGCGCTTGCGCTTCTGCCTTGTCTGAATTGGATAATTGACGCAAATCATGCACAGTCAGCGGCAGTTCCGCCGCAGGCAGGATCTGTGCACAGGGCAGGCCGTCCTGACTGCTAAACACAGTGCGCAACGCTTCATGGCGCGCATAAATGGTATCCAGGCTACGTTGCCAGGACGGGATATCCAGCGAACCCCGTAAACGCACCGCCAGCGGCATGTGATAGATTTCACTCATGCCATCCAGCTGTGTCAGGAACCATAATCGTTGCTGGGCAAATGACAATGGCAGCCGTTCACCGCGCACAACGGGCTCAATGGACGGTAATCCTTCTGTATTGTCTGTCGTCAGCTGACGGGCCAGTTGATGCAGCACAGGATTGGCGAACAACGCCGATAGAGCCAACGGCTGCCCTAACTGCTGCATCCGGTTAGCCAGACGTACGGCCAGCAACGAATGGCCTCCCAGCGCGAAGAAATTATCATCCCGGCCTACCCGCTCCACTTCAAGCAAAGTTTCCCACAAAGTTGCCAGCCGCTGCTCAGTTTCATTTTCGGGTGGCATATAGTCAGCACGTGACTGGCTTTGCGCCTGAGGATCCGGTAATGCACGGCGATCCAACTTGCCATTGGGTGATAACGGTATTGTGTCAATCGGCATAAAGGCCACAGGTACCATGTAGTCCGGTAGCAGACCTGTCAGATAGTCCCGCAATCCGGCTCCGTCCGGTTCACAACCCTCACCTGACACAAACCAGGCGATCAGGTGCTTGTCACCATGTCTGTCACTGCGGGCGTCCACAACGGCATCGAGCACCTGCGGGTGCGTCTGCAATACGGCCTCAATCTCACCACATTCAATACGGAAACCGCGGATTTTTACCTGCTGATCATTACGGCCCAGATATTCAATGTTGCCATCCGGCAGGTAGCGTGCCAGATCACCGGTCCGGTACATACGTCCGCCATGTTCGGCATTGAACGGATCACTGAGAAACCGTTCAGCGGTCAGCTCAGGACGATTCAGATACCCGCGTGCAACCTGTATCCCCCCGATATACATTTCACCCACTGCGCCTAAAGGCACTGGCTGACCATACTTGTCTAACAGATAAATACGGGTATTCGCCACCGGGCGACCAATAGGAACGGTCACCAGATTTGTCTCGCGAGAACAATGCCAGGCGGTAACATCAACTGCGGCCTCGGTCGGCCCGTAAAGGTTGTGCAATTGTGCATGTGGTAACTGACGGTAACATGCCTTCACTAAAGAGGCAGGCAGCGCCTCGCCACTGCAGATAACCCGCGCGACAGGCTGACAGCGTTCTGCCGCGCCGCTGTAGGCCAGAAAACTTTGCAGCATAGAAGGCACGAAATGCAGGGTTGTTACTCCATAACGGGCAATAGTACGGCTGAGATAATCCGGATCTTTATGCCCTTCAGGACGTGCCATCACCAGTCTGGCCCCATACATCAACGGCCAGAAAAACTCCCAGACCGACACATCAAAGCCAAACGGTGTTTTTTGAAGGACCGTATCCTCTGCGGTCAGCCCATAAGCTTCCTGCATCCAGATCAAGCGGTTAACTATGCCCCTGTGCTCATTCATCGTGCCTTTCGGTTTACCTGTTGAACCCGATGTATAAATGACATAAGCCAGATTGTCCGGCTGGGACTGTGGTACTGGATTCTCGCAGCTCACACCAGATGGCTGGTTGCCGTTTAACGACATTTCAGGAATAGCGTGCTTGCCGAGCGCATTGCGCCCGGCTTCATCAGTCAGCAGCAAGACGGGATCAGCATCTTGCAGAATGTACTGTAACCGCTCGCCGGGATAAGCCGGATCCAGGGGAACATAAGCGCCACCGGCTTTCAGAATACCAAGCAGGCCGATCACCATTGCCAGACTTCGCTCAGCACAAACAGCTATCCTGCTGTCTGGGCCAACACCATGTGCTATCAGTGTGTGCGCTAGTTGGTTTGCTTTCTCATTGAGCTGGGTATAGCTCAATGTCTGATCGTCACAAGCTTGATCTTCACAGACCTGATCGTCAAAAACCAAGGCAACGGCATCTGGTGTGCGTGCCACCTGCGCTTCGAACAAGGTCTGCAGGCACTCGGACTGAGGATAACCCCTGGCAGTGCTGTTCCAGCCATTGACGAGCATGGCATACTCATTGTCCGGCACAATCGGCAGTTCACAAACCGGAAGATCCGGCGTATAAGCCAGCGCATTGGTCAACGCACTCAGCGCCTGCTGCATATAACCGCATACCCGTTCTGCCTCTATCGGCGCAATGACCTGAGCCGTAATAGATAGCATGTCCAGACCGTCATCCACCGACAGTACAAAGGGGTAGTTGGTTCTTTCCTCTGCGGAAATCAGACTCACCCCTTCAGGCATAGGCAGGTTATCACCTTCGTTGTGGCGATAATTGAGCAATGCACTGAATAATGGCGTTCCTGCCGGTAAACCACTGCAACGCTGCGCCAGCGCCAGTGGGGCATGTTCATGAGCCAGCAGAGCACTCAGGTTTTGATGGGTCTGGCGAACGGCGTTTTCTGTACTGCGGCTATCCATTTCCAACCGCAAAGGCAAGGTGTTGATAAAGAGTCCCAACGCACTTTCAGCCCCTTCGCCGGATTGCATGCGACCCAGCAACACAGTGCCGAAAACAACACTGTCCTGACCGCTGGTTCTCGCCAGTACCTGCCCCCACGCAAGGTGACAAAGGCTGGCAAGGCTGACCCCCAGTTGTTTTGCATGTACCCGCAACGCCCGATTCAAATCAGCGGGCAGCGTCAGGCTTGCTTCATTGGTTTGCAAACCATCACCGTGAACATTGCTCAGACCAAAGGGCAGCACAGGTTCAGACATATCAGCCAGCATGCGACGGAAAAATGTTTCATGCTCGCTGTCACTGACGCCCAGCCGGGCTTGTGCCACCGCATTGCGAAATGGTTGTGCGGGTTTCAGTGCCGCTTCGTTACCTGCCATGATTTCGCAGACTTCTTCAACCATCAAGGCCAGCGTCGTATGATCACCAATAAGGTGGTGCCATTGTTGTAACGCGCACCAGCTGCCATCTTGCTCTTGCGCAATTACAACATGCAGTAACGGTGCCTGAGTCAGATCCAGTCGGGTATGACGGGGATCATAACGCGATGCCAGTTGCTGGCTGATCTGCCCCTCCGCCGGGTCCAGCACCAGCTCTGTTGCATTGAAATTAGCCTGCCGCCACACAACTTGTACCGGAGACGCTGTACCAGTTGCCACAAAAGCAGTGCGCAGAATGTCATGCCGAGTGATAACCTGCTGCATTGCAGCCAACCAATTATCCAGACGGGACCGGCTGTCAAACTGTAAGGTAGCGGACAGCAGGTAGGGATCGCCTTTTTCTGCTAACTGATGGTGAAAATAGATCCCCTCCTGTAACGGAGAAAGTGCATAGATATCCTGCACATTAACGACACCGCCCTGCACACTGTCAGTGATCGCAGTAATCTCTTCCTGAGCGAGATCGGCCAGAGGCAACATGTCTGGCGTGATTGTTTCACTGCCAACCCGAATTCTGTTTTCAGGTACGGCCACATCGGCCTGGGGGACCAGCGTCTGAGCCAATACCGACAGCGTCGGTGCAGAAAACAATGCCTGCAAATCTGTCGCCAGACCGACCTTACGCAGTTGAGCCAGCAATTTGACCACAAGCAATGAATGGCCACCTAATTCAAAAAAGTTATCATCGCGGCCTACACGCTCAACACCCAACAGATCCTGCCATATACGCGCCAGTAACAATTCTGTTTCACCCTCGGGAGCGACGTAAATCATTCGTCCGGTTTCGGTCAAATCAGGCGCTGGCAGTGCACGGCGGTCCAGCTTGCCGTTCGGCGACAAAGGCAAGGCTTTCAGGCTGACAAACACAGTGGGAATCATATAGTCTGGCAGGCATCCCGCGAGAAACGCTGACAGCTCGGTATTCAACTCTCCCCATCCGGACTCTTCTGCTGGTACCAGCCAGGCAACCAGCCGTTTCTCTCCTGTACTGTCTGACAGTGCATCGACAACCGCATCACAGACAAATGGATGGGACACCAGCTGCGCTTCGATTTCGCCGGGCTCGATCCGGAAACCCCGTATTTTCACCTGATGGTCATTCCGGCCCAGGTATTCGAGGCTGCCATCAGGCAAATATCGGGCTCGATCACCGGTTCGGTACATTCGCCCTCCCGGCTTAAATGGATCGTCAAGAAATCGCTCAGCAGTAAGTTCAGGCTGATTCAGGTAACCGCGGGCAACCTGCTCACCACCAATATACAATTCGCCTATCGCCCCCAAGGGTACCGGCTGCCCCGACTCATCCAGTAAATAGGCACGCGTATTAGCGATCGGGCGGCCAATCGATGGCACTACAGCACCAGTGTGCGGATTCCCCGATGTGGCAACAACTGTGGTTTCTGTCGGGCCGTAATTATTCAATAATGTCAGGCCATGCGGGATGTTCAGCGGCCAACGGCGAATACTGTCGCCACCAATCAGCAAAGTTCTCAGTGCCACAGGAAGATGACCGGCAGCAAGGGCGACTTCAGCCAAAGGTGTCACCATGAAAGATATCTGTGCGTCGCTATTACCCCACCAACGCAACAGCGCATCACTATCACCGGATACTTCTCTTGGCGGTATCAGCACTGTGGCGCCCAATGACAAAGATGGCCATATTTCCCATACACAGGCATCAAAACCCAGACCTGCCATACAGGTAGTGCACTCTCCGGCTTTCAGTTCTGTTGCCTCGGCATGCCAGTAAATCAGATTGAGCAACTGGCCGTGTTCGACCATCACCCCTTTGGGCTTACCCGTTGACCCTGAGGTGTATACCACGTAGACCAATTGATTGGGTTGGACCTGTATCGCCAGGTTTTCAGATGAAATCGTCGCAGGTAACGTTGCTTCCAGATCCAGCACAGGAACAGGATGCACACTTAACGCCGAACGGCCAACGGCATCGGCGAGCAACAACACAGGACGGCAATCATTAAGAATATACTCGAGCCGCTCACCAGGGTAACTGGGATCTAATGGAACATACGCCCCTCCGGCTTTGAGTACCGCCAGCATTGCCACAATCAGTTCCGGGCTGCGCGTGGCACAGATTGCTACCCGGGTTTCCGCCCCCACGCCATAAACCAGCAGTTCATGCGCGAGGCGGTTTGCCCGCGTATTGATCTCGGCATAACTGAATTCGGCGTCTCCGCAACGCAGAGCAATAGCATCAGGCGTTTTCTCCGCCTGCTCCTCAAACATGGCATGAACGTAACTCACCGGCGGGAAGTCAGCCGCTGTTACATTCATCTCCTCCAGTAAATAATGACGTTCGTTCGCATTCAGCAAACACAGCTCACTTACCGGGGTATCAGGTTCATTACGCGCTTGTTCTAGGACAAAAAGCAGGTGTGTACTGAGCCTGTCAACCTGCTCAGTTCCAAGTACTGCCTCATCATACAGCCAGCGGAATCTGTTCCCTGCTTTATCGATTTGCAGCAGTGCGCCGGCATCTATCGGGCAGTCAGTAGCGGCAGAGATATCAGAAATCAATTCAATCGTCAGTGGCCACCAGACGGTTGGCGACAGTAAAGCATGGAGCTCAGGATGGAAAGGCAGATGCGCCAGCACACGGTCACATTCCGTTTTCAATAATTGCTGGATAGCTGAAAAATGCTGCGTCATATCCAGAGAAACATGCACCGGCAACACAGCATCGGCTAACAGACTGTCTACTTGCCTCTGTAACCAGCCAATCTGGAAATCGGTTTGATCTCCCATTCGGGCAAGATAAACAGCGACAGCGCTCAGAAAAGTCGGCAGATCGGTCTTGCCCACAAACTGCCAGGCTGTAGCTTGCCAGTTTGTCTCTGACGGGGCGATTTGTCGGGCCGGAAATGCCGAAGGTATGGGTTGCTCCAGACGGGCTTGCCAAAAAGAAGCAAAGCCTTTCCCTTCATCAAACAGCGCAGTCAGGCGGGAAGCCTGCTCTTCGCTGAGTACAGGCAGACGCTGCCCCGGCTCCAGCTTATACTGACGTGCAAGCTGTTTCCCTGATTGCACTTTTCCGGATGCGTTAAACCAGCCACCAATGCGTACAATTCCCTGAGCTGTCGCAATGTCCCACCCCTGATCGTCAATATGCAGTATCGTGCCTGGTAAGGCCGTGGTTTGGCCTTCGCACACATCCACAGTGTCGATACCGAGCACACCATCCTTCAGTGCCAGTTTAACCGGACAAGCTTGCGAAGGATGACCTATGGCATAAGACAGCCGTTCCAATACCTGAGCGGATTGGTCCCAGCACAGCACCCCACCCGCAGCAGGCTGAAGACGGGATACATAAAAATTATCCTGCAAATCCGCCTCATCCGCTTTAGCAGCAAGACGTACAACATCTTCAAGCTGGCTGTCTGGTTTATGACAAAGCGACTGGAGAATGAACTGAAAGCGGCGCTGCAGGTTATCAAGCTGCGCCAGTGAATGGATATGCGGCGCATCGACAAACATGACATCCAGTTCCTGTGCCTGTCTGTCTTCAAAAAACAGAATCTGCATATCGCTGACCGAGATATTTCCGCCATAATGCCAGCGTGTTTTACATTGCCAAAAGCTATCACCGTTATCAAAAGCGACAATATTAATCGCAGGGCCAAACCAGGATACATCAGCAGCGTTCCTGTCCCGCCGGATATCCTCGCCCCGGTAGAGTTGACGCCGAACCGTTTTCCCCATTTCGGCTGTCACCTGCCGGGCCAGATGCTCAAGCGTGTCATCAGGGGTTAAGCGCAGAATCAGCGGAACCACATTCGCGGTCATACCTATGCCACTGCGCTCCCGAGTCCCTGCTACCGGCAGACTGAAATTCAACTCGGTATGACCTGTAACACTATAAAAACAAGCCGCCACTGCCGTTGTCAGCAGGTGTGCGCGGTGAACACCAATTTGTGCAGCACATTGATCAATCTGATCCAAATCTGCCTTGTCGAGCACATATTTACTGATGTTCATTTCTGAATAAGGGACGTGTTTTTCTTTGCGAGTCAGAGTGTGAACGGAAGACGCGGTATACTGCTTCCAAAACTGACTATCCTTGCCTAGCCTCGCCGAACCCCGATATTTTTTATCGTTCTCATAGAGTTGGGTAAAGCCACAGCTTTCAAACTCAGGAATAGGTTGCTGGCTCGCCAGCGCATTGTAAGTCAGCACAATCCGGCGGCTGAACTCTTCCCCGCCTCTGCCATCAATCAGCATGTGATGTAAGCGGCGGTAAAAAATGCACTTCTCTGGTGCCAGATTCAGTACAGCAAAATGATACAAATCGTGCTCAAGGACAGAAACGGCCCGGTCAGCGTCATCACGCATCCATGCTATAGCAGTGTCCAATGGATTATGGCTGGAGGAGAAATCATAAAAATACAGCGGCTCAGCCGTCTGCTTGGCATAATATTGATAAAGTTCCCCCTCCTTTTCAACAAATCGCGCCTGAAGAGCGGGTATATCGTTAATTGTTATCTCAACGGCCTGGCGCAGCAACTCAACATTCAATGGCCCATCTATCACGCCATAACCCCAGAAATTAAAGGGCTGCGTTTGAGACATGGTTTCGCTAAGCCAGAGTTCATGCTGAGCCGTGGTAATCCCATGCAAAGTATGTTGCTCTTCACCGACAAAATAAAAAGATTGAAGGCTATTATCGTTTAACTGAGCCTGTTTATTCATAATATTCCCTATCTTATTGTCAATACGCAATGAAACTCACCGTACAGCCAACATAAAAAATGCACCAACCGACAGAATGAGTGGTAATAAAAAGTGAGGGAACAGATTTGCCCCAACATGACTAATGAGTGTTATCAGCTATTACATTCAGGTATTTACCGGACTATTCACAGCGTAAACAAGTGTAGGAAAGAGAATTTAACTTGTCTAAACTGCATTCATCAGCAGGAGGTATTTTTGCGTGTTATAAGTGAAATCGATGTAATTTTCTGTAACTGACAAGATAGGTAATTAATAAAAAATAAGACACTTTTATCTCTCACAAAAAATAATGAGATAAAAATGCATTATGAATAAAACATGAATCTGGAGCGGGCTTATAACGAACCAGCTCAATTATTCTTCCAGTGCTTTATTATATATATCACCATGAAAACAGAACACATATAACACAAGCAAAAAAATTGACGAGTTATTAACTCGTCAATTTTTAATTATAATATTTTTTTAATGACGTTTAAATGAATCACTTCATTAACAGGAAGCGATGGCATTTCTGACTCGTTTATCAGAGACAGGATACGGTGTACCTAATTGTTGAGCGAAATAACTCACACGCAGTTCCTCTATCATCCAACGGATCTCCTTAACCTGTTCAGGTATCGGCTGACCTTTAGGAATCTTATTGAGTAATTCTTTGTAGTCATTGGTTACTGACTCAACTTTCAGTATATGTACTCTGTCTTTATTCGGGTCAATCGGCAGTTTTTCCATTCTGCGCTCAATCGCTTTCATGTAACGCAAGATATCCGGCAGACGTTGCCAACCACACTCAGTGGCAAACCCTTTAAAGATTAAACCTTCAATCTGGGCTTTGATATCAGACAACGCAAAGGCCATACTCAGGTCGACTTTCCCTTTCAATTTTTTGTTGATATTGAAGGCCGTAGTCAAAATGGCTTCTACCTGTTTGGCGATATCGACAACCGTATCTCCCAGCTCGGCCCGCACATGCTCTTTCAATGCTTCAAATGTATCGGCATCCCAAACCAGACCGCCCTTTTCTTCAATCAGTTTATCTACGCCACAGGCAATACAGTCATCAATCAGATCCATAACCCGCCCATACGGATTGAAGTACAGACCCAGCTTTGATTTGTTCGGCAAATTAGCATGCAAATATTTGATCGGCGACGGCACGTTAAGCAATATCAGACGACGCTGGCCTTGCTGCATAGCCGTACGTTGCTCTTCTTCTGTTTCAAACAGCTTGATACCGACCGAATCTTTGTTATCAATGATAGCCGGATAGGCTTTAACTTCAAACCCGCCACGTTTCTGCTGATAACGCTCTGGCAACGCGCCAAAGCTCCAGGTCTTCAGGCCGTCCTGCTCAATATCATCATCGGCAACCTTAGACAGCGTTTCCTGAACTTTCTCTTTCAGGCTGTCTTTCAGTGCGTACAAGTCCTTATTTTCCCGAAGTTTCCGGTTACGGTGATCCACAGCACGGAATGTGATCTTCAGGTGTTCAGGAATTTGATCCAAATTCCAGTCATCGCGCAGTACAGTCACACCTGTCATACGCTTGAGTTCTTTTTCCAGCGCATCCAGCAAAGGCATCGACAATGCCTGTACCCGGGCCAGAAAAGCATCCGCATAGTTAGGTGCCGGCACAAAGTTACGACGTAAGGATTTGGGCAACGACTTGATCAAAGCTACCACCAGCTCATGGCGCAAACCCGGTATCTGCCAATCAAAACCGTCCGGTTCCACCTGATTCAATACAGGTAACGGAAGATGAACTGTGACACCATCTGTGTCTTCACCCGGTTCAAACTGATAGCTCAGCTTGAGTTTTAAGCCGCCCTGATGCCAGAAGTTGGGATAATCAAGCTCAGTCACATGGCTCGCATCACCCCGTAACAGCATCTCACGTTCAAAGTTCAGCAGATCTTTGTCTTTCCGGGAAGCTTCCTTCCACCAGGCGTCAAAATGCCGCCCGGAAACCACAGTATGCTCAACCCGCTGATCGTAAAATTCATACAGCGCATCGTCATCGATCAGAATGTCACGCCGGCGGGACTTATGCTCAAGCTCTTCCACTTCCCGCAATAACTGCCGGTTTTGATGGAAGAACTTATGCTTTGTTTCCCAGTCCCCCTCGACCAGTGCCGAGCGAATAAAAATTTCGCGGCTGAGTACAGGATCAATCTTGCCGTAATTCACTTTACGTTTAGGCACAATCGGAATGCCGTACAGGGTGACTCTCTCAAAGGCCTGCACAGAAGCCTGCTTTTTCTCCCAGTGCGGTTCACTGTAGCTGCGCTTGATCAGATGGGGGGCCAACGGTTCGATCCATTCAGGCTGAATCTTAGCGGCAATACGCCCCCACAGCTTGGAGGTTTCCACCAGCTCGGCCACCATAACCCACTTCGGTTGCTTCTTGAAAATACCGGAACCGGGGAAGATGTTAAATCTGGCGTTGCGCGCGCCCTGATAGTCGTTCTTCTCCTGATCCTTCTGGCCAATATGCGACAGTAAGCCCGCCAGTAGCGAGGTGTGCACCGCCTGATAATCGGCAGGTTCCTCGTTATGACGCAGCTTCAGCTCACGCACAACCTGATGCACCTGAAAATAAATATCCTGCCACTCCCGCACGCGCAGGTAATTCAGGTAATCCGCTTTACACTGCTTACGGAATTGATTTGCAGACAGCGTTTTTTGCTGCTCTTTCACGTACTCCCAGAGGTTCACGAAGGTCTGGAAATCCGATTCTTTGTCATAGAAACGACGGTGTTTCTCATCCGAGGCCTGTTGTTTTTCTGTCGGGCGCTCCCGTGGATCCTGTATCGACAAAGCAGAAGCAATAATCATGACCTCTTGCAGCGCACCGTGTTTCGGTGCTTCCAGCACCATACGTGCCAAACGCGGATCAATCGGCAACTTCGCCAGCTGACGGCCAACCTCAGTCAAACGCTTTCGCGGGTCGGTCGCGTTAGCGTTCATCGCACCCAGCTCTTCAAGCAGGCGTACACCGTCCTGAATATTACGGCTGTCAGGCGGCTCAACAAACGGGAAGGCCTGGATATCACCAAGGCCAATCGCCGTCATCTGCAAAATAACCGATGCCAGGTTAGTACGCAGAA
This sequence comes from Photobacterium sp. 2_MG-2023, assembly GCF_030547675.1. Lineage (NCBI taxonomy): Bacteria > Pseudomonadati > Pseudomonadota > Gammaproteobacteria > Vibrionales > Vibrionaceae > Photobacterium > Photobacterium sp. 2_MG-2023. The sequence goes on along the minus strand of NZ_JAUOQQ010000003.1, from coordinate 116,229 downwards.
TCTCCGGATCGGTAAATTCCGGACGCGACAGAAAATCATCCTCTGAATACAGACGAACACAGATACCTGCCGCCACCCGGCCACAACGGCCTTTACGCTGATTGGCACTGGCCTGCGATACCGGTTCTATCGGTAAGCGCTGCACCTTGGTGCGATAACTGTAGCGGCTTATACGGGCTGTACCCGGGTCGATCACATACTTGATACCAGGAACAGTCAGTGAGGTTTCAGCCACGTTGGTCGATAGCACAATGCGCCGGCCGCTATGCGACTGGAACACCCGGTTCTGCTCACTGGCTGACAGGCGTGCGTACAAAGGCACGACTTCAGTGTGTTTGATATTGCGCTTATTCAGGGCATCTGCCGTATCGCGGATCTCCCGTTCGCCATTCATGAAGATCAGGATATCGCCCATGCCTTCATCGCACAGCTCATCGACCGCATCGAAAATGGCCTGTAGCTGATCACGATCGTTATCGTCACTGTCATCCATGATCGGCCGGTAACGTACTTCAACCGGATAGGTACGGCCAGACACTTCGATAATCGGCGCATGGTTAAAATGTTTTGAAAAGCGTTCCGGATCGATAGTCGCTGAGGTGATGATCACCTTGAGATCCGGACGTTTCGGCAACAGGTTTTTCAGATAGCCCAGAATAAAGTCGATATTCAGGCTTCGCTCATGGGCTTCATCGATAATGATGGTGTCATACTGGCTCAGGTATTTATCGTTCTGAATTTCAGCCAGCAAAATACCGTCGGTCATCAGCTTCACTTGCGTTTTATCTGATACCTGATCGTTAAAACGGACTTTGTAACCTACGGTTGAGCCCATCTCGCAGCCCAGCTCTTCAGCGATACGGTTCGCCACTGACCGCGCCGCCAGCCTACGGGGCTGAGTGTGGCCTATGGTTCCCGTGGTGCCCAGCCCAAGTTCGAGACAGATTTTAGGTAGCTGAGTGGTTTTACCTGAGCCGGTTTCACCCGCAACAATCACGACCTGGTGCTCGCTGATCGCCTTCGCAATGTCCTCTTTCTTCTGACTAACAGGCAACTGTTCAGGATAGGTAATCTGAGGACAGCTGCGGCGCCGGATGTCTACCGCTTGCATTGAGCGTGCGATATCCATAGCGATTTCATCGAATACCGTATGGCGAGCCTGTTCATTCTTTATCTTAGCGGCACCCTGCACTCTTTTGTGCAGACGGAAACGATCGCGGATCAGGCAATCTTTCAGTGCGGCTTTTAATGTTTTTTCATTATTGCGAACCTCGGTCCGCTCAGATTGAGACTTTGTAGACTGAGTCAAGTGATTTCCTGCTTGTATCAGTTGGTCGTTCAGGCTGAATGCAAGTCATCAAAAGGCCTGAACAAACGCATCATAAAACTGCCGCGATTCTAACACATAGTTTATCTTTCATCAGGCAGGCTAAAACTATCCCTTGCATTTTTTCTGCGAGCACTGCAAAGATAAAAGTATGACTGAGGCTGTTGAAAGGAAATGATTATGTTCCAGCAATTACGCGTACTCTTTCGTCAGGTAATGAATGAAGGTAGTGATGATGGCGCGGCGGTTGATACCCCATCCCTTCACCTGGCGATGGCTTCACTGCTCTGTGAAGTCGCAGATGCCGATCACAGCAGAGACCCCAGCGAGGAAAGTGCAAAAGTCCACCTGTTAGTCAAATTGCTTGAAGTGGATGACACACAAGCCAGAGCCCTGCTGCACGAAGCTCAAACCCGCAGTGAGCAGTCTGTGTCGGTTTTTGAATTCACCAATAAGCTGCGCTCACTGTCTGCGGAAGAGCGTTACCGCTTAATCGAAGCCATGTGGCAGGTCGCTTTTGCTGACGGCATTTTAGACCCGGTGGAAGAAGCCGTTATCCGCCAGGTTGCAGAGCTGATCTATGTTGACCATGCCACTTTCATTAAGGCTAAACTGTCCGCTCAGGCAGGCGCTTCCGAGTGATTCCTTTATGGAATGCCTAATACAGAAGACGGATAATGTAAATCGGGTGATTTTGGGGTAAATTTCTGATAATCACCCGCCATTCCAGTTAAATTCGCCAATAAAACACAACAACTCAGCTAATATAAGCCACAAACAGCCATTATCACCTGATAATGGCTTACTTTATCTCGCATTTTCCTTCATCAATAAGACATTCAACAAAAGTTGAAAATGTTGATCATTTTAACAAAATTTTTGAACTTTCTCTTTGAATATAACGAGTGATAGGTCTACGATGTGCCATCAATAAGAAGAAATGCCAAAATTTCAGCCAAAAACAGAGTCTATTGCATGAAAGACGATAAAAGACCCCTATATATCCCCTACGCCGGACCGGCCCTGCTAGAAACTCCTCTACTTAACAAAGGAAGTGCATTTTCTGTCGAAGAGCGAATGTTCTTCAACCTCGAAGGTTTGTTACCAGAAGCGATTGAAACCATTGAAGAACAGGCAGAACGTGCTTATCAGCAGTACCTGAAATTTGACAATGATATGGATAAGCATATCTATCTTCGCAACATTCAGGATACCAACGAGACACTGTTTTACCGACTGGTTGAAAGCCATATCACTGAGATGATGCCAATCATCTACACCCCGACTGTCGGTGCGGCATGTGAGAACTTCTCTAATATTTACCGCCGTGGTCGTGGGCTGTTCATTTCTTATCCGAACCGTGACCGCATTGAAGATATGCTCAACAATGCTTCCCGCCATAATGTCAAAGTCATAGTCGTGACTGACGGCGAGCGTATTCTTGGTCTGGGTGATCAGGGCATCGGCGGCATGGGTATCCCAATTGGTAAGCTGTCGCTCTATACCGCCTGTGGTGGTATCAGTCCGGCTTATACCTTGCCGGTTGTGCTGGACGTGGGTACCAATAACCCGCAGCGTCTGTCTGACCCTATGTACATGGGCTGGCGCCATACCCGTATTACCGGTAAAGAATACGAAGACTTCGTAGATAACTTCATTCAGGCAGTTAAGCAACGCTGGCCAGATGCATTAATCCAGTTTGAGGACTTTGCACAGAAAAACGCCATGCCTTTGCTGGATCGCTACAAAGATAAAGTCTGCTGTTTCAACGATGATATCCAGGGTACTGCTGCTGTAACTGTGGGTTCCCTTCTGGCAGCCTGTAAAGCGGCCGGCAGTAAACTGTCTGAACAACGTGTCGCTTTCCTGGGTGCAGGCTCTGCCGGGTGCGGTATTGCTGAAGCGATTATTGCGCAAATGGTCTCTGAAGGTATTTCCGATGCACAGGCACGCAGCCAGGTTTACATGGTAGACCGCTGGGGTCTGCTGCTTGACGATATGCCTAATCTGGTTAACTTCCAGAAAAAACTGGTGCAAACACGTAAGAGCATCAGTGAGTGGGAAACTGATGACAGCAATATTTCCCTACTGGACGTAATGCGTAACGGTAAACCGAACATACTGATCGGGGTATCCGGTGTACCGGGCCTGTTCAGTGAAGAAGTGATCCGTGAAATGCACAAGCATTGTGAACGTCCGATCATCTTCCCGTTATCCAACCCGACCAGCCGTGTAGAAGCCATGCCTGCTGATATCATCCGTTGGACGGACGGTCAGGCTTTGGTTGCCACCGGCTCGCCGTTTGAACCTGTTGTTTATAACGGTAAAACCTACCCGATTGCCCAGTGTAACAACAGTTATATCTTCCCTGGCATTGGTTTGGGCGTGCTGGCTGTTGGTGCCCGCCGCGTAACCGATGAAATGCTGATGGAAAGCAGCCGGGCACTGGCGGAATGTTCCCCCTTAGCCATTAACGGCCGTGGCGCTTTGCTGCCACCGCTGGAAGATATCCAGAATGTGTCTCGCTACATCGCTATGGCAGTGGCGAAGAAAGCAGTTGAGCAACGCAAAGCACCGAAAAACACCGAAGAGCGCATTAAAGAGAAAATTGATGCGAACTTCTGGGAACCGGGCTACCGCCGATACAAGCGGACATCGTTCTAATTATTCGCTTTTTTGATGAACAAACCCGCTACTGGCGGGTTTTTTATTTTTCAGCCTGCCATACTGATGATTTTCACGACAAGTATGACCTGATTTTTACACAACATTATCAACGGATTAAGGTACACTTAAGGCGTTAAGCAACCGTTATTTTTGCGTTTTGGGCCTCTATGAAGCTACCTACATTTCTGCGGTATACCGTCATGCTGATGATTGTACTGTTCGGATTCTTTCTGATACTCGACAGATGGGTAGCAGCGACGACGGCTGATCGTATCTATACCCAGATAGATCTCATCCCTGCCCGCACCGTTGGTCTTGTGCTGGGAACGAGTAAATACATAGCCCATAATCTCAATCCTTATTACAACTACCGGATGGATGCCGCGGTTAAGTTGTACCGGGAGAAAAAGGTCCAGATCTTTCTGTTAAGTGGTGATAACGCGCACCGTTCATACAACGAGCCATGGACTATGAAACGTGATTTGCTCAAAGCCGAGATCCCTGACGAAGTCATTGTGCTCGACTATGCGGGTTTCCGGACGCTGGATTCAGTTATCCGGGCTAAAAATGTGTTTGAAGCTAATAGTCTGGTCATTATTACCCAGCAATTCCATTGTGAACGAGCGCTGTTTATTGCCAGTCACAAAAATCTGAATGCCATCTGTCTGGCCGTTCCGGAACCTCGCGGATTCGCCGGATTCAAAATTCGGTTAAGGGAAGTGTTTGCGAGAGTAAAAGCCATACTGGATCTGTACATTCTGAACGAGCAGCCCCGCTTTCCCGGCCCCAAAGAGCCCATATTTACCAAACCGCCTCTGCAGCAAGTACAGCCTGAGCAGCCGACTTACTCAGCACCATTATCTCCTCTTCTTATCAACACGATCTGAGTTCAGACACACTGCCTGAGCAGTGTGTCTGTTTCTGTGTATACCGCAGTTGCCTTCAGCTAAACACCCGCTGAAATGAGTGTTTTAAAGTCCGGTTTTGCCGCTAATCGCTCTAAACTCACTGTCTGCAGCACTTGTTTGAAGGGAGAGTTTTCAAGGAAGAAGGCAATATTATCGCCCGCTGCATCATGAAAAATCTCACTATGGCGAAATTGCACGTACTCAACAGCCACATGGAGATAAAGTGTGGCCAGATTAGGTTGAAACAACACATCTTTTCCGGCGCTTCCTGCCTCTGCTTCCAGTTTTTGCAATGCTTTAACCAGTCCGGTTTTCCCCCGCTGGCTGAGTGCATTGTCTCCCTCAACAAAGCGTCCTAGCGCCACAGTTCTGAATGCTGACTCCATCATAGTTTTTGCCAATCCCATTACAGAAATCTCAAGGGCACTCTGGCTATCCACGGCGAGTAAGGCTTCGGGTTGATATGTTGCAATCAAATACTGGCAGATACATAAGCTTTCACTGAGCGAGACACCGTCATTCAGCGCCAGCGCAGGAATAATACAAAAAGGATTGACCTGCTCTAACTCTTCGGGAGATTGCCAGGGATCAACCCACATTAGTTGCAAAGCATCGCACCGGGACAGCAATGCCGTTGCTGTAACAACCCTCGAAAACGGTGAGGTTTCATTCAAGTAAAGTTTCATAGTCATTCCCTTGTTCAGGATACAGATTGCGAGACAGGTTCGCTTCCCTGTTGAGGAGGCGTGAAAAAGATACATGCAATTGATACAACTAGCGCGCAAGCACTAACGGCAAACAGAATATAGTACGAGGAAAGATGAGCGGCATAATATGCCATGATAAAACCCACCACCCCTTGAGAAATAGCAAAGGACAAGGTCATTGCGCTCCAGGCTTTGGTATGCAGTTCATAGCCGACAGATTCCAGTGTATAGGTCGAAACCAAAGTGACAGTGCCCGGTGTGAAAATACCCACCAGCAGAGAGGAGAAAAACAGCGCTAATGGGTGAGTACTGATTAAGGGAAGCGAAACACCCAGTGCCTTCAAAGAAAAAGCAATTAACAACGAGCGCCTTACTCCTGCATGATCACCAAGAAAACCCGTTAAAACAGGGCCGATTGCGGCTCCAATCCCGAACGTTGCCCAATAGAGCCCGCCACTGACAAACGACATGCCAAGCTCACGCACTATATAATCCACCCAAAAGAGAGTATGAGGCAGGTAGCCGATGGCATTAAAGGTATAGGCCAGCAAGATGAGTAGTACTGTCATCCCTTGCGGTCTGGACATGTTCCGGAAGGTTGCCGGAGCGGAACGACTGCCGGATAGCGGCTCTGTTGCTCCCCAGGCATTCCATGTCAGCACAGTAGTCACAAAAGCCACAACCCCCATTCCTATCCATGCAGAAACAACACTGTGATAGATAAGAAGCGGAATCAGTGTCCCGGATAACATGGCACCCAGGCCAATACCGGAAAACACCACGCCGCTGACACGAGTTTTGACCTTAGCGCTGTGCATTCTCACAATGACCGGCGGTGCGAGCACCATCAGCATGGCACCTGCGACGCCTGCCAGAGTGCGCAACACGTAAAACCACGCGAGAGGTGCGTCCTGAAACGCACAACCCAGATAGCTGATACTGCTTACCAGCATGGAGACTCGGATAACCTGGCCGACAGTAAAATACCTGATCAGAAAATTGGCTGCCGGCGCACCAAATATGTAGCCGATTAACGTTGCCGCTCCCAGATAAGTGGCGTCTTCCACCCTAAACCAACCGGCTTGTATCAGGGCTGGCATCAGAGCGATATAAGCAAAACGCCCAATGCCATTACCAATCAGTGTTGCCCCAAGGCCTGCGAAACTGTATCGGTTAAATATCGGATTACTCTGCATAGGAAAGTGCTCTTCGATTTTCAGCCATCAACGCAAAGAGCTGGTTTACAGCCTTTCCGGCATCCACAATAGCCGTAGAGTTCACGCCCGGTCTTGGAACAATAAACGTATAAAATTTATTGCCTTCCGTTGGAATACCAAGTGCCCACATATTGTCGTGAACACTGCCATCTTGGCTAATCACTTGCATTGTCTTAGTCACATCAATCCCGCCTGGATGATACTTACCGTTGTAATACAAACGCGTAAAACCTTTAGAGAGCAATTGTTTCCACAGTGCCGTTCCATCGTCTTTAGGGCTGTGCATCGAAATTTTTGCATGGACTAAAATATCAGCCCGTCGTTCATATTCAGGCCATACAGAAGACTGAAGCACTATCTGTTTACCCTCAGTATCCACTACAACATTGGGCGCAGGTCCCAAATCGAGATGTAAAATCCCACACTCTACCAGTGCCAACATCTCTTCCAGGCGCTCTTTGGGCGGGCCTACAGCTATCCGGTTCATAATTGGAATAAACACTGCATCTATCCAACGGTGAGAGTCTTCCGTCAATCCTTTGAAATCAATAGTGTCACGGATTAAATCCCTAAGATCACGTAAAACATCGCTGGCAGATTTTATTGGACTGTTCACATTTCCCCGCTGTGCTTCAAACAAATCATGTTCAATAAAAGTCAGCAGCCATTTCCCATACGCTTCTTTAGAAGAAAGTACTTTCATTGGTATTGGGGAAATTAGTCTTTGCCACGAAAATCTATCTTCCGGTTTAATTGTTCTGTTTATCAGCTCAACCCGTTTAGGCGGCAATGAAAAGAAATAACTGTTGCAGAATTTTTGTGATTCAATCGCTCCATATTTATCACGTACGTAAGCTTCATAATACGCATATTCCATGTCGTTAATTAAGAGTGGGAGTACGTCTTGGATGAAGTCTATAGAGCCTTTAACACGAAGCTTTCTCACCACATCAGCAGTCAAAAACTTTGCCTTGTATTGAGCAGAAGCGCCCTTTTGGTTAGTCGCTCGACCTGACAAAGGTAAGCCTGTTCGTGAATAAGCAATGATCTGTGGTTCATGCCCGGATGGGGCATACGCTAATCGGCCGTTATCAGAGCGGATAAACTCGCCTCCTCGACCTACCGTAAGCTCTGCCACAACGTCGCACATTGTCAACCCCATGCCTTTCACAGCAACGGTGTCGCCACATCGAATTTCTGATAGCTTTTCTTGAATCGGGTACGGGTCACAAATTTCTAAACCACTTTGTTCTTCTGCCAACTCGGGCTTAGTGTGCCCAGTTGTAATAAACACATAATCCAGTTTATGCCTAGTCTCATCTTCTGTTTTTACTGACCAGCCACCGTCAGATTCTTCAATATCCACAACCTCAAGAGGAATATAAGATATATTCAATCGGATTGAAGCAAATTCAAGAATGTAGTTAAAGACCCAGTTAAGGTATTGCCCGAACAGTTTTCGAGAGTAGTAACCGTCAGGATGTACCTCATCAGGGATATCTTTAGAAGGTCGCTGCTCACATAACCACTGATAAAACGTTGGTCCTGAGAGAATATTGCCAGCCTCAACGACAGAGTCATCTGCAAACATTGTGATTTGTTCTGCAACAGTATTAACTAACAAGTGATTAGGCTGATCTGTGGTATGGCATCCGGATCCAGGTAAATACGGGTCAAATATCAACAAATTAATTTCTGCGTCGATATTATTCATTGCTGAAGCAACAATCCTCTCAACAACACCCAGCCCTCTAGGGCCCACACCAATAACACCAACATTATTTACAGACAACTCAGCATCCTCAACAAACCATTAAGCAACAATTTTTATATACACATTGTGCATACATTGTTAACAAAGTGTCAAGTAATTACTCTAATTGGATGATATTGTAAAATTAAGTATCGAGAAGACAACTAAGGCCAAGATTGCTGCAGCGAACCATCACCACCGTCATAGGCGGTGGTGATGGGGATAACAGTAAAAAAACAACCCAGCCAAACTGACTGGGTTGTTGTGCATTTCGCTACGATGAAACAATACTGTTATCTCAATGATAAAACCGACTTTTTATTCCTTGCGCTGCCCCTTGTCAGGCAGTGAATACTGTCTCAGCATTTTCATACGTACGCGGCTCAAATGCTGCTGTGCTTCTTCCTGAATACGCTTCTTAAATGCTTTTTTTGTCGATGTCATTATTTGTTAACCTAGCTTGTTTTTTGTTCTATAAACCGCCGGCCGAAAGCCTAAGATCGATGGGCTTATTCAAGCACCAAGACCAAGCACCAGAAGATAATTGACCCGACCAGCTATCGCAAGCCAGACATAAGCAATTTTTTACCTGTGTTTGCTCATGCCTTGTTATCAATACATCGAACTCTAGTAAAGACAACATCGCCTGTTTTGTCATCGTCTCTACTCAGGCGAGCAGAAACATAATGGGTAGATTCCCACACATTCAAAAATCATGACCTCACAAAAGCCATGACAACTCAGCCCACACGTCACATTCGCGTTAACAAAGTATAAAAAAAATGCAACATTTCAGTTCGGCAGCACAACAGAAGCGAAAAACGCCTCGTGCCAAACCTACACCATAATTACAGTCAATCTGAAAGGAACCCAATATGACAGCCTTAGCACTGACACTTAAACAGTGGCTGTTTGACCGGAACAGCCTGATACTGCTTGCAGATATCGCCCTATTTTTCGTCCTGCTAAATACATTACCTGTTGAAAAAGAAGTAGCAACGGGTCTGAGTATTCTTGCTTTCGTCGCCGTACTCTGGCTGACAGAAGCGGTTCATGTCAGCATCACAGCACTACTCGTCCCCTTGCTGGCGGTCGGTTTTGGCGTTTTCAAAACCAACCAAGCGCTGGGTAACTTCTCCGATCCCATCATTTTCCTGTTTTTGGGTGGTTTTGCTCTTGCAGCTGCTTTGCGCAGTCAAGAATTGGATCAAGCCATCGCAGATAAAGTGCTGGCGATGGCGAAAGGAAAGATGTCTGTCGCCGTTTTCCTGTTGTTCGGTGTGACCGCTGGCCTGTCTATGTGGATCAGCAATACAGCAACAGTTGCTATGATGTTGCCTCTGGTGTTGGGTGTACTGGCTAAAGTGGATGCCAAAAACCAGCGTAACACCTATGTCTTCGTACTATTAGGCCTTGCTTACTGTGCCAGCATCGGTGGGATTGCCACTGTTATTGGTAGCCCGCCAAATGCCATTGCTGCCGCCGAAGCCGGACTGAGCTTTACCGATTGGATGGCCTTCGGCTTGCCTACCGCACTCGTATTGTTACCTTTGGCGATTGGCGTACTGTACTTCCTGCTCAAACCAAACCTGAACCACACTTTCGAGCTGAATCACAAACCAGTTGAATGGAACAATGGGAAGAAAATCACCCTTGCTATCTTTGCAATAACCGTTGTGCTGTGGATTTTCAGTAAACCCATCAATGGTATGTTAGGCGGACTGAGCAAGTTTGACACTCTGGTCGCGCTGTTTGCTGTCGCTCTGTTGGGTGCATCACGCGTCGTAAAATGGAAGCAGATTGAAAAAACAACCGACTGGGGTGTGTTGCTGCTGTTCGGTGGTGGTATCTGTTTGAGTAACGTACTGAAAGAAACCGGTACCAGTATCTTTCTGGCTAACAGCCTGAGCGGCTTCCTGGATCAGGCTGGCCTGCTGCTCACCATCCTGGTTGTGGCCGCTTTCGTGGTATTCCTGACCGAATTTGCCAGCAACACCGCCAGTGCGGCCTTGCTTGTCCCTGTTTTCGCTTCTGTGGCAGATGCTATGGGTATATCGCCAGTGATTCTTTCCGTGTTAATTGGTGTTGCCGCCTCTTGCGCTTTCATGCTCCCTGTTGCGACGCCACCTAATGCGATTGTATTTGGTTCTGGTCATATCAAACAAAGTGAAATGATGCGCGCCGGCGTTTATCTGAACATTGTTGCCATTGCTTTCCTTACTATGGTGGCTTACCTGTTCTGGTAAACGATTGCGCTGACAACCCTTATAATAATAACAATAGCAAAGCCAATCTCTTTTTCCCGGTGGCCAATTGGCCACCTTTTTTTTATTAACCTTTTTATTAACCTTTTTATTAAGCTTATGTTATCAAGCTGTGTTATTAACCTAGGAGTCAGCCGGATACCTTATACCGATAATCTCTCTGGCAACCGTTATTATGGTGTGTACGATACGGCTACGCTCCAGACCCGAGTGATAATAATCTTTACCTTCGATCAAACGTGCAAACTCCGCAGCTTCATACTGCATGGTATTTTTTGCCTGAAATCGTGACAGCGTCACATCAGATTCATCTCTGCGATGAATAACAATATTGCGGCATTCTGCTATGGTATCAATCACTAATGTCCCCAGCTCTCCTTGCAACTCGCAAGGTATCTTACTGTCACTCACTTTAGAGTGAGTAATGACGGTATCGAAATCACCGTAATGCAAAACCAGAGTACCATGAGCATCCACCCCAGAGTCCAGCAACGTACCTTGAGCCGTGAAGCTCTGAGGCTCACCGAACAATGCGATAGCGACACTCAATGGATAGATACCGATATCCATCAGTGAGCCATTAGCGAATTCAGGATTAAAGGTATTCGGGTTGTCACCGTTGAGATACTTATCATAACGGGATGAATACTGACAAAAACTGAAATACGCTTTACGCAGCCGTCCGATTTTACTCAGGCTGTTTCGCACCACGGCAAAGTTAGGGTTGTATGTCGTTTTCAGCGCCTCAAACACCACCACATTCTTCGCCTGAGCCAGTTCAATTAAAGCCTCAGCTTCCTGAATGTTGGATGCCATAGGTTTCTCAACCATCACATGTTTTCCGGCACGGATAAAGATTTCAGCCTGAGAGGCGTGAAAAGCATTGGGGCTGGCAATATACACAGCATCTATGTCATCACTGTTTGCCATTGCTTCAAGGTCATCAAAACAACGTTTAATCTGGTGCTTTCGCGCAAAATTTTCAGCACTTTCCATTGTTCTGGAATAGACAGCGACAGGATTGATCTTCCCTGTTTGCTGGGCTGCCTCTATAAAACTGTCAGTGATCCAATTTGTACCGACCGTTGCCACTCTTAACATTTGCCCAGGTTCCTCTCTGCCACTTTGTTTATTTCATTATGCACACAGGAAAATTCGGGTAAACGCCAAGGGTTTGATGATGAGCACAAATCCCTGCTTTGATAGCTTGGAGTCCGTTAGAGCTTGAAGTAAGATAACAGGCTGACTCAATGGGTTTTCACCGATGTTCCTGCATTTTCCCGTAGAGAAAGCAACCGAATTCATATTTTTGCAATTTTTATTTGCCTAAAAGTATAACCAGAACAGAGAATCGCTATGTACCACGCCGAAATCACTGGTTGGGGCAAGTGCCTGCCGCCAGCTATTCTGACTAATGATGAACTCAGCCAGTTTGTCGAAACCGATGATGAATGGATCCAGTCCCGTACCGGGATTCAGGAGCGCCGCATCAGCCACGTTGATACCTCGAAGCTGGCAGAGGTAGCCGGAGCCCGTGCACTGGCAGCCGCTGGATTAACAGCCAGTGATCTGGATTTAATCATCATCGCTTCCTGCTCACCTGACACACTGATGCCGAATATTGCGTCCAAAGTCGCGCTGGATCTGGGTGCCAAACGTGCCGCAGCGTTCGATCTGAACGCCGCTTGTACCGGTTTCATTTACAGCCTGGAAACCGCCACACGCCTGATTCAGGCCGGTAATTACCGTCATGCGCTGGTTATTGGTGCAGAACGTTTATCCTGGCTGATCGACTGGAGCAAACGCGACACCGCCGTTCTGTTCGGCGATGGTGCAGGCGCAGTGATCATCAGCCGTACTGAAGAAAAACTTGGCCTTCAGGAAGCGCAGCTTGGTTGTGATGCTGAAGGCCGTGATGTGCTGGCCATTCCTGACTTCGGCACGTCTATGGATCGCTTCAATCCGGATCCGGGTCACTTTACCTTTAACTTCGTTGGCCGTGAAATTTTCCGCCGCGCGGTACGGGGCATGGGTTCTGCAGCCAGTACAGTGCTGGAACGTGCTCAGTTAAACAAAGATGAGATTGATGTAGTCATTCCCCATCAGGCTAACAAGCGTATTATTGAAGCCCTGTGCGATCACACAGGCATTCCGCTGGAAAAAGCTTTCGTCAACATTCATCGCTACGGCAATACCTCTGCCGCGACTGTGCCAATTGCATTGTGTGAAGCGGTTGAAGAAGGATTCATCAAGCCCGGTAACACCATATTGTCGGCAGCATTTGGTGCCGGCCTGACCTGGGGGGCCTGCCTGATTAAATGGGGGCAGCGGGTAACGCCTGTCGCGCAATCAGATGCCGAACTGCCGCCTTGTGAGAAAACAGCGCGCGAGATTATGCAAAACGCGATTGACCACTGTACTGGTGTGAAATAATTACATTCTGTCAGCCGCAGTAAATATCCGCCTTCTGAGAAAGCAGCTTTAAACAATGACCACCGCCATAAGCGGTGGTTTAGGGGCGACAATTAAAAAGCCACTTAGTCACTAAGTGGCTTTTTCGCCTCAATGGGCAAATTCTAACGCTTGGAATTCTAACGTTTGGATGACTGACGCTTACCTCTGCCGTGATGCACTTTTAGCTGCTTTTTCATGCGGCGTTTATCGGCTGAACGGCCTTTAGGCGCGTGTTCAGGAGGCGAAATAGTCGGATTAGGCTCATAACCTGCCAGCCATTCTTGTGGTAAGCGCGTATCCAGCAGATCTTCTATCGCCTTTAACGCCCATTCTTCGTCCAGGCTCATCAGCGATACAGCCAGACCTTCACTGCCGGCACGACCGGTGCGTCCGATCCGGTGAACATAGTCTTCCGCTTTAAAGGGCATATCAAAGTTCACGACATACGAGAGCTGTTCTATATCCAGCCCTCTGGCTGCCACGTCGGTTGCAATCAAGGCCCGCACTTTTCCTGATTTAAAATCATCTAAAGCGCGCTGTCTTGCCCCCTGGCTTTTATCACCATTAATGGACGCAGCTTTAATACCATCCAGCTGTAATTCCTTCACCAAGGCATCCGATCCCTGTTTGGTTTTGGTAAACACCAGCACCTGTTGCCAGTTACGTGAGCCAATCAGATAAGCCAGTAATTCGGCTTTACGGTGTTTATCAACCGGGTAGACAATCTGCTGCACGGTTTCTGCAGTGGTATTGGCAGGGGTGACTTCGATGACAGAAGGATCCTGCATCATCTTATAAGCCAGGTTCTTTACTGCTTTCGAGAAGGTGGCAGAAAACAGCAAAGTTTGCCGCGGCGCTTTCATTCGCCTTAAAATACGCTGAATTTCATCCTGAAAGCCCATATCCAGCATACGGTCCGCTTCATCAAGCACCAGATATTCCACCTGACTGAGATCGATATTACCGACATGCGCGTGATCCAATAAACGTCCCGGGGTGGCAACGACTATCTCGGGGTGATCTCTGAGAGCTTTGGTCTGCATATTCATGCTGGTACCGCCATACACAGCCACAGATGTGAGAGGTAAAACAGCACAGAAGGCGTCCATGTTGTCCTGTACCTGCTGCGCCAGCTCTCTGGTCGGTGTCAGAATCAAGGCTCTGACTGGCGCGCCCTTACCCAGCCCCTGATTCTTAGCGGTTTGGCTGAGCATCCGATCCAGCATCGACAATCCGTAAGCAGCGGTTTTTCCTGTTCCTGTCTGTGCTGCAGCCAGCACATCCTTTCCCGCCAGCACAGCAGGGATCGCCAGTTGCTGTACCGGAGTCGGTTCTGTAAAGCCTTGCGTATTGATCGCTGAAAGAATTTCAGCCTGTAGCCCTAACTTGGAAAACGCCATACCGCTGCCTTGATCACGAAAAAGCAGGGATTCTATCCCCTGTTGCGGTGAGTTACCAATAAAAAAGCACCCTTGCGGGTGCCTTCAGCATAATAAGGGTATGGTTCAGACCGTTTCGATATTCAGGAAAGCCGCGCCACGGACACCGCCCGCATCGCCATGTTTGGCTTTGATGATTTTAGGTGCGCGGGCCACCGACAGCAGGTGCTTAGGCAAACGCTTTGGCAACTCATCATACAAGAGTTCGAAATTGGACAAACCGCCGCCCAGAACAACCACATGTGGATCCAAGCCTGTCAGCAGATTACCCAGACAAATGGCCAGCAGTTCAACAAAACGTTCAACATGCTCAACGGCATTCGCTTCACCTTGGTTGTAGTGTTTGATTATCTCAACCGCCGGGACTTTCTCTCCAAAATAATGCGCATAAAGCTGTTCAAAACCGCGCCCGGACAGATAGTTGTCAATACACCCTTTGTTGTCACAGCCGCATTGGAATAGAGGGGCTTTCTCACCCAGGTGAAACCAGGCATCAATGGGTAGACGCGTATGGCCCAGTTCACCGGCGACATGGTTTTTACCGGAAAACACTTTTCCGTTAAACACTAAACCACCGCCAAAACCCGTGCCCAGAATCAGCCCCAGCACAGACGGTTCATCACGCAATGCTTCATCCCATGCTTCAGACAAAGCAAAACAGTTTGCATCGTTATCAATACTGACAGTACGGCCAAGACGGCTTTCAAGGTCTCGACGCAGGTGGCGGCCTTTTGCAGCAGGGATATTGGACGTCAGCACTGTGCCATTTTCGGCGTCTTCCATACCTGGGATACCGATACCAATTTTCCCTTTACAGTGAAAACGTTCATCCGCTCTACCGATCAATTCCACCAGCGTCTCAATTAACGCCTCATAATCATCACCCGGCGTAGGTACACGTTCAGTGGCCACACGCTCAAGTTGTTCGTTGAAAGCACCAAATTCAATTTTAGTGCCTCCTACATCGAAGCCGTAATACATCGTTGTCTCCATTATTTTGCGCTGCAAAAATTATCCATTTATCAGCATATACAGACTGTGACACAAACCATATTTAGCAGTGTATCAATCAGCGCAAGCGCACAATTATATTAAGTAAGCAATGCAAAGCTGAAAAGCACGGTTACACACAAGCTTCGGAGAGCACCGCCTGCTTTAGGCGCGCCAAAGCCGAGTCTTCAGGCAAAGACCGGTTTAGTTTTCCGACCATATAATTTTCTCTGAATACATCAAACCAGAGATCCAGCATTCGGGCATTTTCCTGCTCACCGAAACCGGCCACGATCCGGGCCGCGACTTCTGCCGTACCCAGCTGATTGTCCTTGGCCGCTTCCCTTACCTGATAACGTGAACGTGACTCAGGCGTAATTGACAGCATAGGAAATTCGTTCAGATACGGGCTTTTACGAAACATTTTTTTCGCTTCAGACCAGCTTCCGTCAAGCAAAATAAACAATGGCCGTTTGCCGGCCGCAGGCACAACCTTGCTTGCGACACGCTCTGGGGTACCGTATTCCGCAGGAAAAATCACATAAGGTTGCCATTGGGGATCAGTCAGCACCGCAAGCATGGCGGGATCAGGCTCAGTTCGAGACCAGATAAATGCAAAGGTATCGATAAAAAGATCGGCAATCAGCCTGCCGGTGTTACTGGGCTTCAGAACTTCATCATCATACATAATCAGCATGAAAGCGGCGTCAGACTCAATCTGTGGTTTATGGCTGCAGATACAAAGGTGGGCTCTGAGCATGCAGAACTGACAACGCTCAACTTTTCCACCCCGTGCCAGAAATGGCCGTGTTGAACGGGCAAGACGCATTTCATACAGGTTATGAACAGCGTGGATACGCATAGCTAGACTACCAGGGAAAGAAAAAACGCCAGCATTCTACTGGCGTTAGTGACCCGGTGACAAGTCTATGCCTGCGGTTTCTAAACGGCAGGGTCCAGAATTTTATAGCGCGTCAGCATCTGGCTCTGCTCCCGCGCAATGTCAGACACAGTTCTGGCTTCCTCTACCAGCGTCGATAATTGCTGATTGTTGAGGCTGGCCTGGCTGGCGACTTCCTCAACACTTCGGCCCACTTCCATGGAAGCATTTTCCTGTTGTTGTGTGGCAGCAGAAATCGTGATCACTTTATCAGTAATCCGGGCAATGGCGCCTTGTATACTCTGAATAGCCGATTCAACCTCGCCACTCAGATTAATGGAGGCTGTCATTTCGCTACGGCTTTCCTGCATTGCCGTGTTCGCCTCTTCTGCCGCCTGGTGCAGCTCGGCGATAGTCCGGCGGATCGACTCGGTTTGCTGGTTGGTCTCACTGGCCAGTTTTCTGACTTCGTCGGCCACCACGGCAAAACCGCGTCCCTGCTCACCCGCCCGTGCCGCTTCGATTGCCGCGTTCAGCGCCAGAAGGTTGGTATTGTTGGCAATCGTGCTGATAAGCTCCACGACTTCTGTAATTTTGCCGACGTGTTCATCAAGCGAGATCATACAGGCCTCGTTTCGCGCAAACTGAACATCCAGAGACTGCAGTCTTTCGGTGCTGCGCGCAATAATCCCGGCCCCTTCTTGCGCCAGCGTATTGGCCGCTTCGGCTTCGGTTTCCGACTCAGTGGTACTTTGCGCGATTTCTTTGATAGAGGCTTCCAGCTCAGTGATGGCAGCAGCAATAGTGCTCAACTGATCACTCTGCTGACTGAGTGCGCGGCGAGACTGCGCCGAAGCGGCCTGACTGCGCTCAGCCGCCTGAGTTAAGGTATGGCCATTCTCACTGAGTTGCGCCATGGCATGGCTGTTGGTCCGATTTGACTGATTCAGCAAACTGGCCAGTTCGGCAAATTCTTTCGGTGCGTTTTCGTCTGCGATGACTGTCAGATCACCCACGCTGTTTGCCTTGATCACATCATCCAGACGCTGCAAAGAAAGGCGAACCGTTTTGCTGACCCAGGCGCCGGCTAGTAGCGCCAACAACAAACCGGCGACACTCAGTGCAATAAAAATCATTTTGGCATTGTCGCTGGCGGCCAGAACACCCTGTTCGCTTTCATAGATCATGCGCTGTGAACCTGTCTCCATATCTCCCAGCTTGAGCATGATTTTTTCCACCTGCACTTTTGCCTGATCGGCTTTTTCAGCCTGCGTCTGTATCAGGCGAAGCGTATCGAGCTTGAGCGCGACCATCCCCTGCTCGCTAAACAGCTCTTTCACCATATCAAACGGTACAGATAAACTGGAGTATTCCGCCAATTCAGGATTTAGTCGATTCAGCTCTTTCCACGCGTATAACATGCCTGACAAATTAGTCCGATTCAGATCTTTAGCGTACGCTTCGGCTTTTTTCAGATCGCTTTCAAACAACAAAGCCACCATGTTGTTTCCCATTTCCTGGGAATGATTAATGAAGTTAGTCACATGACCCATAGCCGCAGTATCGCCAGCGTACAACCCGATGCTGATCCTGCTCATTTCAGAGCGAACAGATGAAACAGCATAGTTCATCGTAGCTTTGTCAGATTCCAGCTTGGCTTGATTGGTCAGAATGTGCTGCTGTGTTTGTTGAATGGACGAGACGAGTTGATTAAATGTGGTGAGATCGCTTTCAAAAGCACTGACATCATTTTCAAGCCAGCTAATGCTATGTTCAGTCGCCAGCTGCTGCAATTCTGCTACGGCATCTTCTACATGCTGTTCATTACTTTTCAGTGTGTTCAGTGCCGTTTCAAGGGTTTCTATTGTCCGGCTATTTATCACTTCTGTCAGACTCTGGGCGGAAGCCAGTGATCCCTCTACCATTTCGGCATTCAGGGTTGCGACGGGTAATGCCTGCTGGCTCAGCGAGGCGAACTGCGTAGAAACACGGTTAAGCCCTTGATTACCAAAGAATGACAGCAATCCACCGATAACCACAAGAAGCAGAAAGACTGACTGTATCAGAACCACAACTGACAGCCTTGTCCGTTGAGTGCGTTTTTTTGTCATAATGAACCTTTGTCAATGCCACAATTTCTGCCCCAGCAAAACCAGTTCCAACACGTTACAGGACAATAATTGTGATCCTATTCTCATTAAATTCGCCGTTAACATACGGCTCAAATATGACAATAAAATGTCAAAGGTAAAAAATATGTAACGAAAGCCTGCAGTTAGCTAAATGTCAGCGACAAAAAAAGCAGCCTCAGCTGCTTCTGTGTTGCTTGCCGGATGTCGCTCTCCGAGCATTGTGTTCAGGCGTGTGAAGTTTGTTGACTTATCACACTGTCAAACAGGTTTTTGACCAGGCTGATATAATCTTCCAGGAAGGTAATTTGTTCAATTCCCGGGTTTTTCTGCCATAAGCCGCCTAGCATTTCCGCCATATCATCCAATACAGCATCGGCTTCCTGCATTAGCTTGAATCGAAACTCCGGTTCAAGATCCGGGTTCTGACCAAACACCGCCATCAGGTTTGTAGCGATCAGATCCGTGACAACATTTTCTACGGTTTCCTCACTTGCATCAGTACCGCTTACAGCAAACACACTCAGGTGTTCCGTAAAATACTCAATCAGCGCGTGATAACCATCAGATTCAACAACCATATCTTTTGCTTATTCCACCCAACACTACAGCAAATGATAGAGTGTCCAATTTGTTTTTCAAGCTCTGTGACACCAAGTGTGCTCAAGTTAACTATTTTATTTATCAATAAGAAACAGCTAATTTAGCCATCCGCCAGATGACTTTTGCCAGCACCAGCCTCCGAGCAGTTAACAACGCGGATTTTCGGTCTCTGCTGATACCATGCTGAAGTTGGAACACTGGTGACGTTAGGAGGGCTTTTACGTTACAATCCTGTCACTAAAATCTGAACTATAGAGATAAACATTCCAATGAAATTTGTTCGATGGTTCCTTGGCCGGATTATCCTGCTGCTCAATGTTGTATTTACGCCAAAATCCATGAAACGCTCTGCCCTTGAGCAAAGCGAAATCAATGTGGCGGCTGAAAAGCTGAAACTTTACCAATTTGATGCCTGCCCTTTCTGTGTCAAAGTCCGCCGCAGTGCCAAACGACTGGCTCTTCCTCTCAAAACCCTTGATGCGAAGAAACCTGCCTTCGAACAGGAACTGATTAATGGCGGCGGAAAACGTAAGGTACCTTGTCTGCGAATTGAAAAAGAAGATGGACATGTAGAATGGATGTATGAATCTTCTGACATTATTCAATATCTTGAAAAACGATTTGCCTGATCTTCCCGTATAACTAGAAGCCCGACTCTGATCGGGTTTCTAAATGACGACAGTTTTTTGACAGCCATCTGATACTTCCCCCGCCCGATTTCAGTATTATTTCTTATACAACGCGACCTTAGCTATTTGCTAAACTCAATTTGCTACCCTTATCAGTGAGGAGCTCTCATGCGATTACATCGTACTGCCTGCTTAGTTTTTGCTTCCATGTTAGGTGCTGCTGTCACAGGTTCTGCACTTGCAGCTCAGGAAGAAAAAGCAGCCGCAAAAGCACCCAGTCAGGCCGAAAGCGATGACAGCAACAAAAACAACGAGGATAATTCTATTCAAGTGGGCGACGTGCTGACGGTTAAACTGGATGCACTGTTACCAACACAACCTGTTCTTGCTTTTGACAGGGTGTTTGCCAGCCTGGGCCGTTACGAAGCACGCCCGGCCCAAATGTTTGATGACCTTTGCCTGACTAGCGGGGGCAAAGGTGTGAAAACATGGGATCACCAGTCTAAACCGACCGATCTGGAAAGCTATACTTGCCAAGAACCGCCAGGCAGCAATCAGGATGCCCTGCCTACCGTGCTGCTTGCGCCGGACGGTAAAACCCTTTACCTGCTCTCTGGTCATCATATTCTGACGACATTCTGGGATATGCCTAACGGTGGAACCAGTGTTCCTGTAAAAGTGAAAGTCACACAAAGCCTGGCCGGCGATGATATTGATGAAGTCTGGAATGCGATGAAAGAAGCTGGGCAATTCTGGCTGTTTGATACCCGTGGCGAAAAAATCAAACCTTCTGAGTTACCTGAGTATCTGGGTATGAAGCAGTTAAAGCATGATAAATATTTGTCACTGGTCTTTTTCTTGCGCAATATCGCTTACAGCGATCCCGATAAAGGCAAAACGGTGAACCCTCTGATCCGGCCTATGTCTATTCCCTATATGCAATATCACTGGGCCCAGTATCTGCGTAAAAAAATGAAGGTGTCGAGTTACGACCTTAACGACCCCGATGAATACACTGCTGCACTTAAAGAAGCGGCAAGCCTTATTGTGGCGGCGGCAGATGATGAAAACATTGCCTCATCAGGCAAAACTGCGAAAGAATTGGGTCAGTTTGATGAAGTCAATACCAAAGCACTGGATTCATTACTCACCCGGCCGACCTCAAGCTGGAGCTACGCATTAGCCTATCGCCAGCGTGAAAAAGAAGAATCCACACCAAAACGCATTCTTGAAGAGCAAAAAGCGAAAAAAGAAAGCGCCAAAAAAGAGGTTGCACCTGCAAGCGCCGAGAAAACTGAGAACTAAAGGCAATATTATGCAATCAGGGCGAAACTCACCTCGCCCTGATTACTGACTTTTGCCTGATGTCATAAACAAAACTGTCATCAGAATCATTCCCACCAATACTGCCACCGACGCCAATGCCAGAATCGGATCCAGCACATCCGCTTCAGCGACATTGCCATACAGTAGAAATAGCCCTACAACCAACACCAAAATGCCTGCCTGATGGACATAAAACTGAATCTGGGATAAAGCACTTGAGCCGTTTGTCAGCCATAATCGATGGCACAAACCATAGATGAAGGACACAACAAAAGCGGCCAGCATGATATGTGCATGTGTCACCCTTTGACCATGGTTATGAGAAGCAGCCATGTAGATGCCTAACAACAGCCCGAGGATAGCGTAGATAAAGCTGGTAATAACGTATTTCCGGTCCATGCGCCCTCCGACCTCATGCAATTCAGGCTGGATAGCACGAATTACCGGATGCTATCCGTCAAGATCAGAATAGATAAAGACATGGGTGATCGATGGATAATTTTCGCGTTTTTATCTCCGCCATCTTGCAATCAATCGTGGAAAATAGGCCGAAAAATGGTGACAGGCAGGTATTTGCCTGTCAGTGATTAACGTCAAGAAAGTATGGCGTCGTTTCTGCTATGAACCTAAAGCCGTGCTTTTCTACAATAGGCCGGCTCATAGCGGATGCATCGATAGTGAGGTAGCGAATTCCACGTTGTTTGGCATCATTAATCCTCCGGTGCAGTAACGCTGTGTAATAACCTTTGCTCCTGTATTCGGACAATGTGCTTCCCCCCCAAATGCCGGCAAACGGGCTGTCGGCGCTGTATAAAACCCAGGCCGACGAAACGGGAATATGATTATCATAGATAACATAAACAGCGACATCTTCTGGGCAAGCCTGCTTAATCTGGTGTAAATGAAAGGCATGACTTGTATGATCTGTACCCCACACTTTTTCCTGCACAGACATGGCTTCACGAATACCATCAAGATCATAAACTTCGGTTATGTCCGCAGTCACAGGCAAAATATTTTGTATGCTGTCTAATTCCAGCACCATAAAGGACTCAGAATCCTCCTGAGTAAAACCTTGTTCTATAAGGTGTTTGCCTATATTAGCGGGTGAGTCTGTGGAATAGGTTTTCCATTCAAAGGATTTCTTCTGTTCTGAAAAGAAGTGAATTTCTTTTTTTATCGCCGGCATTGCCTGCTCTTCATCAAAGTGGAAATACGTAATGTAGCTGCCCTGTGGCTCGGGTGAGACGCATCGGACAACCGACCCATTCACTTGCTTTTCATAGCCGGGCACGGATTGCCCTATACGTTCAAACTGATTGTATAAAGCCATAATTTCCTTTTTATCCATTTAGCTTCCTTGATGTGATGGCCGAATGCAGACGGCTTGTTATTAGTGTATCGCCCTACCGGTTAGTAATGTAGTACAGCGCCTGATCGTCACTGTGATAGTCATGAATGGTCTGACAGTGACTGACTTTATTCCCAACGATAACCAGATTAACACCCAGCTCCTGGCACGTTCGAACGTCCCATTCGGCATCACCGAAATAGGTCAGTTGTAAATCCGTATCGCCCGCTCTCTCCCGGGCGAGTTCCATGATACGAGCGCGGGAATAATGATCGTCTGATGACGCCATACTGACATCATTAATGTTAAAGCCTGCAGATATCAGCTTCATTCTTGCCGTTTCCCGCCAGCCACCTGTTGCCAGAGACACAATAAAGCGATCATCGCCCAGCAAACGATGAAAAAATGCTTTGGCTCCACTCACCTCTAGTGCAGGGCGATTGCTCAAACGCTCCCTGATATTCTGAATGAAAACCGCTTTTACTCGCCTCTCAAGATCAACAAGCTCTTCATCTGGCGCCTGAATTTCAATAAAAGTGCGAAGGATCCCCCTGTCGGTAGCATGCGGATAATCACTCCAGCTTTGATATAGATCCAGACCAGTTACCGACTTCACCGCCTTAACAAAACAACTTTCATCAAACTGGCTGGACTGAATTAATGTATCGTCCACATCAAACATTACATGATACATATAATTAATTTGTTCCTTCCGTTGGTATCCGGCTCCACAGACTCTCACGAGTCCGTGCCGAACCCTTCCAGCCATGCCTCGGCCTGGTCACGCTGATCGCGATTAAAGGATTTAATCGTCAGACCAGGAATCAAGAAACCTTCGGCTTCGCTGACTTTTTTGACCCAGTTTGTATCAGATAACACCGCTGCACGGTCAAATTTACGGATAAACCTCATCATTGATGGAAAGCGTGACAATTCAACACCAATCGCCCCCATGGAAGGCAGGTGATATTCCACTATATCAAACAGCATTTTGCCATTCTGAATATCTGATGACTTATTAAGCAGTTCATCTAACGCCGCTCTCATCTCTTCAGAATCCAGCTTACCGCTCATTTCAATGTCGAGCCTGTCATTACCCACTTTTTCAACAGTAAACATATTGCCTCCAACGTGTCATTGTGCAGCATTTACCTGTAAGTATTGCTCAAAAACCCCTTACACGAAGAAACTGTGGCGTCAGTCAGTAATAAGTCATCTTACAGGCCGTTATCATGGCAAAAAAGTAACAACGAACTTGCTGCTGTGTATTTGCAATAGTCAAACCCGCTCAAGCACGCCATTTTCTGGCAAGTAAACCATAAATCGCTGAATCTGACATTTTACCGTCGACAATCCACCTTTCTGCTAAATACCCTTCCTGTGAGAAACCCAGTTTTGTTAATACTTTTGCCGATCCTGTGTTATCCGGGTCAATTTCTACCTCCAACCTGTTGAGTTGCATTTCCTGAAAAGCAAACTGAATCAGGGCAGAAGCGACTTCCTGAACAAGGCCTCTGCCCCAGTGGGCTTTGGAAATACCAAAACCCAGCTCTGCCCTGCGCGAATCTTGGTCAATATTAAAGAGCATGCACTTGCCTAACAGCCGTTGCTCAGGCTGTTCATAAATACCCAATACCAGCTTTTCCGGCTCATCCAATGACGGTTTTGATGCCTGTATATAATCATTCGCCTCTTCAATGGATTGCCATGGGCTGCTATCCCAATATCTCATCACATCCGGATCAGAGAAAATATCAAACAAGGCCCCGGCATCACTCAGGGTCAGTGGGCGTAGTACGCATCTTTGGGTGGTCAGTTCAAGCACGGCTGTTCCTTATTTTTCATAATCAACTCATCAGCATGAATTTTATTCATCAAAATGCAGATGAAACAAGTTGTTTATTAAAAATAAGAGTCTGAGCGCATGGTATTTATTATTGTCCCGCCCGGTAAAGGGCATATCAGGCATAAAGAGCACGCATGGAGAGCACGTATGGAGAGCAAGCCTGGCATGAAGTGCAAAATCGAAATCATGCAATGGAAGAAAGAAGAATGGCAGGCCCCAATCAGCATAACAGGAGCCTGTATTACAGTGCTTATCAGCGAGCTTTTGCGAGGAAGACATCCAGTTTATTGGCAAATTGCTGTCTGTCAGCCTGACTGATAGGTGCCGGGCCACCGGTTTGGATACCGCTGCTGCGCATAGTTTCCATAAAATCCCGCATTTGCAGGCGCTGTTTAATCGTATCTTTACTGTACATTTCGCCACGTGGATTAAGCGCGTGACCACCTTTAGTAATGACCTCATCCGCAAGCGGGATATCGGCAGTAATCACCAAATCACCAGGCTCAAGCTGCTGAACGATATGATTATCAGCGACATCAAAGCCAGCCATCACCTGCACCGCTCGGATATGCGGTGACGGCGGGATACGGATGGCATGGTTCGCAACCAATGTCGTACAGACGCCTACCCGATGAGCGGCACGAAAAATGATTTCTTTGATCACATTCGGGCAAGCATCAGCATCAACCCAGATATTCATGATGGTTTCCTTAACTCTGGTTCAGGGCACATTGGCCGTTCGGCTTCCTATTTTGCATAAAAAAAGCCGCCCGGAAAGGCGGCTGTCTTTAAAAGTACGGGATTAGCACTCAATGCCTTGCTTGTGCAGGTACTCATCATAAGTACCGTGGAAGTCATTTACACCGTCTTTGGTGATTTCAATAATGCGGGTAGCAACCGAGGATACAAACTGACGGTCGTGAGAGACAAACATCAATGTTCCTTTGTAGTTTTCCAGCGCCAGGTTCAGAGACTCAATAGACTCCATATCCATGTGGTTAGTTGGCTCATCCATTAACAGGATGTTTGGCTTTTGCATGATCAGTTTACCGAACAGCATACGGCCTTGTTCGCCACCGGAAATCACACGAACTGATTTCTTGATGTCATTCTGCGAGAACAGCATACGACCCAGAATACCGCGAACAACCTGCTCGTCATCGCCTTCATTTTTCCACTGGCCCATCCAGTCCAGCAGATTCATGTCGGTGTCGAAATCAGCGGAGTGATCCTGCGCGTAGAAGCCGATATTGGCATTCTCAGACCACTTAATCATACCGCTCATCGGCGTCATAACGCCTGCCAGGGTATTGAGGAAAGTTGACTTACCGATACCATTTTCACCAATGATTGCAATACGCTCACCGACTTCTACCATCAGGTTAACGCCATTGATCAGGATGTTCTCACCATAACCCTGCTTCAGCCCTTCCACTTCCAGTGCGTTACGGAACAGTTCTTTTTCCTGTTCGAAGCGGATGAACGGGTTTTGACGGCTGGAGGCTTTCACTTCATCAAGCTGAATTTTATCAATCTGCTTCTGGCGAGAGGTAGCCTGTTTCGCTTTCGAAGCGTTAGCAGAGAAACGGCTGACAAACGTATTCAGCTCAGCAATTTGCGCTTTCTTCTTCGCATTGTCGGCCAATAGACGTTCACGGGCTTGAGTCGCTGCCACCATGTATTCATCATAATTACCCGGGAACAGGCGCAATGCACCGTAGTCCAGATCCGCCATATGAGTACAAACAGTGTTCAGGAAGTGACGGTCGTGCGAAATAATGATCATAGTGCAGTTGCGCTGCATCAGAACCTGCTCTAACCAGCGGATAGTATTAATATCCAGGTTGTTCGTTGGTTCGTCCAGCAGCATGATTTCAGGATCAGCAAACAGCACCTGAGCCAGCAGTACCCGTACTTTCAGACCAGGTGCCACTTCGCTCATCAGGCCAAAGTGCAGGTGCTCAGGAATACCCAGACCAAGCAGCAATTCACCCGCGCGGGCTTCAGCAGAATAACCGTCCATTTCAGCAAAGTCGGTTTCCAGATCGGCAACACGCATACCGTCTTCTTCAGACATTTCCGGCAGCGAGTAGATACGATCACGTTCCGCTTTGATTTCCCACAATTCTTTGTGACCCATAATCACGGTGTCAACTACAGTGAACTCTTCAAAAGCAAACTGATCCTGACCTAACTTCGCCATACGCTCGTTAGGATCTTTACTGACCACACCAGCAGAAGGCTCCAGTTCCCCACTCAGGATTTTCATGAACGTCGACTTACCGCAACCGTTAGCACCGATCAGGCCGTAACGGTTTCCTTCGCCGAATTTAACGGAGATGTTTTCAAACAGAGGCTTATCGCCAAACTGCATGGTGATGTTCGCTGTTGTGATCAAAATAGGTTCCTACAACAATAATCAGACATGAAAAAAGCTGCCTGATAGCATTGGCAGCTTTTCATCGGAAATTGGCGAGCATATTAACAGATGACGTGAGTTTTATCACGCTTTGTCTGTTCACTGAAGAAAGCGTCCGACAGTACACAGAGACGACAAAAGCGGCATTCTGCCTGAGCGCTACCAATGGCAAAACACTTTACTGACTAAAATATCACCGAATACTGAGAAAAAACTTACCAGCAAGCTGGTGACAGCGATTTCTGCAGGGCTTGACACCGTTTTGGCGGCGTCACCTGATTTTTTTTGTAAAAATACCAACTTTATTGAAGAGTTGTTCCCTGGCAGCCATTTTTTCTTGTTTTATTACAATCATCCTAATATTTCTTAAAAAATAAGTTATTTCTTACCTCACACTTATTCCAGCATATCACTCTGAGCAAACGACCAAGATCACAAGTTACAAAAGATCTAGATCACAAATACAAGTGATTAATTTTACTAGGATAATAACCCATGCACCGTTACAATCCCTGCCCATAAAAACGATAACAGCTCACAGGATAAATGCCTGTTTTTCTTCCCAATATGTGAAAGGTCCTAAGTAAAGATGAGTCCGGAAAATTACCTCCTAGACTGGCAAACAAGTCAAACTAATGCTGAATCCATCTCACCAATTCTTGGCCAGCTATATCGACAAAAAGGCGTCGAAGTGCTGTTGTTCGGTCGTCAGGTAGTCAATGCCTCTGTTATCGACCTGATTAAAGCCCACCGTGTTGGTCGCCGTTATACCGGCTCTGATATTTCCCCTTCCCTGACCCTGCCATTGGTCGAAAAGCTGAACGACATGGACCTGTCGCCTTGCCGTATCGATATTGGTCAGCTGGCACATGCGTACTGGAAAGATCACAATGACGAAAGCCATCTGGACGATTTCCTGACAACGGCACTGGCTGAATCCCTGAGCAGTACACAAACGCTGCAATCACGTGATGTCGTGCTTTATGGCTTCGGACGGATTGGCCGCCTGCTGGCTCGTCTGCTGATTGAGAAAAGTGGCCCAGGCTACCCATTGCGCCTGAAAGCGATTGTGGTCCGCGGTGGTAAACATGGCGATCTGGAAAAGCGCGCCAGCTTGCTGCGTCGTGACTCTGTACACGGCCAGTTTAACGGCAGCATTACTGTTGATGAAGAGCGTAAAGCCATCATTGTTAACGGTAACTACATTCAGGTTATTTATGCAAACAGCCCGGCGGATGTAGATTACACCACCTACGGCATCAACAATGCGCTTGTGGTCGATAACACAGGTATCTGGCGTGATGCTGACGGCCTGAGCCAGCACCTGAAGTGCCCGGGTGCAGCGAAAGTGCTGCTGACTGCGCCGGGTAAAGGTGAGATCAAGAACATCGTATTCGGTGTGAATGAAAAAGACATTCTGAGTGAAGATACCATTATCTCAGCCGCGAGCTGCACCACCAACGCCATTACACCGGTACTGAAAGCCGTTCATGATAAGTACGGTGTACTGAACGGGCACATTGAAACTGTTCACTCTTACACCAACGATCAGAACCTGATCGACAACTTCCATTCCGGCGAACGTCGTGGACGCTCAGCATCACTGAATATGGTACTGACTTCTACAGGCGCAGCCAAAGCGGTGGCGAAAGCACTGCCTGCACTGGCCGGTAAACTGACAGGTAACGCAATTCGTGTCCCTACCCCGAATGTGTCCATGGCCGTGGCTAACCTGAACCTGGATACTGATGTGTCTGCAGAAGAACTGAACATCTACCTGAGAAACGTCGCCTTGAATTCGGCTTTGTCTGGTCAGATAGATTACACCCAATCGACTGAGATTGTATCCAGCGACATAGTAGGCTCTCGCCATGCGGGTGTTGTCGATGGTGCGGCAACTATCGCACAAGATAAGCGCTGCGTGCTGTATATCTGGTATGACAACGAATTTGGCTACAGCTGCCAGGTCGTTCACTGTATGGAACAAATGATGGGCGTTCGCTATCAGACCTTCCCTGCACTGAAATAAGCCCTACACAATAATAACAATATTCTCTTGCTGAACTTTAGCCGCCTGGTAATAACTCACACAGGCGGCATTTTTATTTCCGTGGAACAGGAATCAGAAAAGCCAGTAACAATTAATCCGCAAAACCAACAACTACTTTTTCAATATCCGCTTCGCCGCTCACGCCTGTATAATCAGACAGATTATCTTCGATACTTGCATTACTGCCCTGGAAGTAGGTCTCGCCATCTGGCACTTGGTCAAAACTCACAGATGTTGCGGGTGTCGTACTTTGGTCGGCTAAGCCCACACTCGCGTTCACAGGTGTCGACGCACTGATTTGCGACAATGCCAATTCAAATGCGCTGTAGACGGCGTCTGAACCATTGAGATCACCGCTCAGGCTACGCTGGGGATTTTTAATTAAGTCAAAACGAAGTGCAGTTTTACCCGCATTATCCGTCTGCTCTATCGTGCCAACAGATTTAACACCCAGGCTTGTAATTCTTCCGCTTTCAGACTTAAAGTTCGGAGATTCATCGAACACAACAGTGTTACCGCCGCCCTGGACAAATATGTAATACAGGTTGGAGGTTGTATTTGTCCAGCCCGTCCCAATACGTTTCATTCGGACCTGAATATCGCCTTCATCAATATCGCCAGAATTGTTTAAATCAAAATTAACCGCCACGTCAAATAGCTGATCATCGGGTATGGTCGCTGATAGCTGATTGGCCAGATCAACTTGAATACTCATAGGTTCCGGTGTAAAAAACGAATCATTGACATCTGTTGTCACTATTGAGCCTTGCTGGCTTTCTTTAGTCGTCTGACTGGAACTGGATGAGTCGCTACCACAACCCGTTAACCCCATTGCAGCTAACAACAAATAAGATACTGATGATTTTCTCATTACTTTTCCTTTAATTAATTGTTGCTTTCACCCGTTTTTCTTGAAAAGAGTGATAAATACAAGCACTTTTTTGAAGCGACAAATTCTTGAGATGTATTCAATGCATTTAATTAAGAGTTGATGAAGATCACATCAGTAAAACTCACAGCTCAATAAACAACAAACATCAGAAATAGCTAATGGATGAATGATGCTCTTTCTAAAAAATAAAAAAACCGCCCGAGGTGTCGGGCGGTTTAAAGGCAGGATACATGTATATTTAACGGATCAGAACTTCACTTGGTAGTTCAGGGTGTAAGTACGGCCACGGCCTTTGTAGTCAAAAACTTCTGCAGGACCATAGCTTGAGTACCAACCCGCGGCACGCTGTCCCCAAACTGTACTGTATTCACGATCCAGCAGGTTCTGAATCCCGAAACCAAGGCTACCCACTGGTAACTGATAATTACCTACTAAATCAAATACTGTATAACCATTAATTTCATTGCCGGCTTCATCATCCAGATTAAACAAAGTCTGACTTTGCAGTTTCAGTGCGTAACTATCTTCAAACCAGGCCAGCCAAGCCCCAGCTTTTGAAGCACTTGCATAGTTGATAGATTGCTTCACCCAATCGTCATTAGCATTCTGCACTTCAGATTTCACCAGGTGTCCATTTACACCAGCCTGCAAAGCATTACTCACCCAGTAAGATGCCTGACCTTCCCAGCCATAAACTCGTGTCTTATCATCCAGGAGTTCAATGTTAAGCGTCTTTTTATTGGCGTTCACTTTCTTATCAGACTGAGAGTAATAAACAGCAGTCTGAATGCTCAAATCACTGCCATCATGGCGATAACCAATTTCATAGCTGTTGGTTTTAATGCCAGCCAGTTTCGAGTCATCGACATTGATGCTGCCAGTCAGGTTGTAATGGCCATTGGCATCCGGGCCATCATAAGTGCCAACACCGTAATATTTCGCTGGGTCTGACAGGTCAAAACCCTGAGAAAAATTCGCCCACACCTGATCTGTATCGGTGAGGTGGTAGATAGTGCCTAGATTGAATAAACCGATATCATAATCCGTTTCACCACCCGGTACCGCATCAGCAGACGTGCCATTACCATGGGCGATCGCAACTTGCGTACCTGAAGCAACAAAATCATCCACTTTGTTGTTCATGTACTGGAAACGATAACCACCTTCAACTGTCCAGTCTTCAGTGATCGCATAGTCCGCCTGAATGAAACCAGCGATAGAAGACACTTCGGTACCAGGATAACGGCCAATCATCGAAGCTTTGCGATTCACTAAGCCGCCAGAGTTATAACTGGTCTGACGGTCAAACAGCATCTGATTGCTGTCTAATTTATCGATATAGCCATCAATACCATAAGTCAGAGTCAGGTTATCCAGGGATTTGATCATCGCGGCACGAAGGCTGATCACGTCCGTTTCCTGCTCTGATGCCGCTAA
Organism: Photobacterium sp. 2_MG-2023; assembly: GCF_030547675.1. Taxonomy (NCBI): domain Bacteria; kingdom Pseudomonadati; phylum Pseudomonadota; class Gammaproteobacteria; order Vibrionales; family Vibrionaceae; genus Photobacterium; species Photobacterium sp. 2_MG-2023. The sequence continues at coordinate 84,941 of NZ_JAUOQQ010000003.1, read as the reverse complement.
ATACGTTGAATAGATAAACGGAATAAAGCTCAGTGTTTCATTACGGTATGATGCCTGAACCAGTAACTCGTGGCTCAGAAAGTCAGTGTTAATGTAATCTACATTAAGCATCAGACGTTCGGTTGAGCCCTGACGATCAGACTCGAAACCGTCTCTGACATCAATCAGACTTTTATCACCTGGATTGCCTGTAATGTTTTTATTTACACCAGCCAGATCCTGACCGAAGTAAATACCATACGGGCTATCTTGCTCACTGCTGTAGTATTGAGCCAGAAGATTTACTGTTTGAGTATCGGTTGGCGTAATTGATAGCGTACCCAGTACATCAATCACTTCATTGAATTGGACAGAGCCCTGCGTAATGTCTGGTACAACGATATCGCCATTAGCATCGTAATAGCCCTGTGTTTCACCATAAACAACAGAAGCACGACCTTTTACCAAGTCATTGCCTCCGCTGACAGACTGGGCCAGTTTATAATCAAAGTCATCGCTACTATTAAAGCCAGATGTGGTACTGACGTAGCTCTCAAACTGTAGCTCATCACTTTCTGCTTTTTTAGTGACGATATTGATCACACCACCGGTTGCGCCAGCGCCGTAGATCGCAGTAGCGCCAGAAAGAATTTCGATACGATCAATATTAAACGGATCAATAGAATCCAACTGACGGCTGATGAGACGAGAAGAGTTCAGTGATACACCGTCTATCATCACCAGCATCGGACGACCACGCAGGTTCTGACCATAATTGGTTCTGCCCTGGCTGCTTACGTCCAGCGATGGAACCGCTGCAGCAAGAATTTCACCCAGACTTTTACCACCACGGTATTCTTGCTCGATTTGAGCATTGTCGATGTACCAGACAGTGCCTGGAATATCACTGATCGCTTTCGGTGCGCGGCTGGACACCACCACCATTTTTTCTTCCGTTGTCTTATATTCTTGAGCGAAAGCTGCGCTTGATACGAAAGTAGTGGCGGCCACTGCAGCTGCCACTGTCGTCAATTGAAACATCCCTTTTTTCACGGACATGATTACCACTTCTTGTTTTAAGTTAACTACCAATACAGAGTTTGATAATCATACTCATTTGCCACTTTATTTCCATATCCAAGGTAAAAAAAGTTCAATTTTTATGTATTTTTTTAAGGCCTTATATTTCATAAGGATATCTATAAGGCCAGATTGGCACTTAAGAAGCCTTGGCATACTCAGTGACCAAGCGCTCTGTTACCCATTCGATCATGCCCTTATCACTTTCAATATCGAAGACAGATTTTTGACAAAGCTGATTGATAATCCGCGCACTGCGCCATGCCATCAGGCTCAGTTGAGGCTCGGCTATACCATGACTGTGCATGCCGGCATTCACCGCAAAGATTTTATTGTCAGCGCTGCCTTTCCATTTCAATTCGAAATTAGCCGTCATGCCATATCGGCCTTTTTCATCCAATTCCAGTAACGGCAGAATGGATTTCAGACATTGTGGATACGGTGAACTGAAGCCGGTCGCCAGGATAATGATATCGGCTTCATGCGCTTCCACCTGCTGGCTCAGTGCATTGAGTGACTGAATAGCAAAACCACCAGACAGATTGTCAACGACATTAACCGTTCTGTGCGGCAGCAGTCGTACCCACTTGTCTTCTTTCAGGACATCAAACCGATAGTAAAGCTCGCGATAAATCGCTAACAAAGCTGCCTGTGTCACACCATCTGAAGTCAATTTCTGTGCATCAATTTCAGACTGTTTGACTGACGGCTCCAAGTCCAGGAATGTTTCGACATATTCAGGTGTGAAGAACTCATTGGTGAATGCCGCTTCGTCAAGTGGCTGGAAATTCGAACGACGGGATAACCAGTCCAGGCTTTTCACTTTGCCCCACTTACCGTTCAGCACGTTCAGGAAAATATCAGCACCACTCTGACCACCACCGACAACCATGACGCGCTTACCGGTAAAATCACGATCACGCAGCCCCATTTCAGCTGCATGAAACACCTTGTCACTGATGTGCGGCTTGGCACAATCAGGGATGAACGGCACCTTGCCTGTGCCGATACAAAGATTTTTCGCTAAGTAAGCACCATTCGTCGTTTCAATTTCAAACGCTTCTCCCGTGTACTCAATATTCTCCACACGGCTTGAGAACTGTACGTTTGATAACTGGTGTGCTGTCCAGGCCAGATAATCGGAAAATTCATGACGACTGATACAACTCAGCTCTGCAGACAAAAAACGATAAAACTTTTTCTGATCAACCAGGTATGACAAAAATGAGTATGGGTTTTGCGGATCAACAGCCGTCACCAGGTCTTTCAGAAACATGGTCTGCATATTGGTGTTGTCCAGCAGCAGCCCCGGATGCCAGGAAAAAGATTCACGACCTTCAAAAAAGCAGGCATTTAGCTCAGTTTTACTTTCAATAAGTGCCGCCACACTCAGATTGAACGGCCCTACACCCACACCCGCCAAGTCCAGACATTGTTTATGATTATTCATTTTCATTTCTATTTCCTTATTGTTATCGGGCTAAAACCAATGGGTTATCAAGCATGTCGTCCATGTCCGGCAACATTCGGGACGCACTGCTATCAGTGCTGTGTCTGAACTTCGCCAGATTTAATCCAATACGCAAAATTCGGGGTTTAAACAGATCCAGCCGCTCATACCGCTCTTCCAGTTCAGGATGCTGGGAAATATGCTCACCGATTCGATCGCCAAGCAAGCGATAGAACTGCTGCTCTGTGAATCCCAGCTTTTCAACTAATGGAGAGATAAAACGCAGTACTGTGACGAAATGACCCGTTTGCAAATCATGGATGATCAGCTCTTCAGGTAAGCGTACCGTCACGGCTTTGACCATAGGATCAAGTGAGTCCTGTTCGGGCAAATCACGATCAACCAGACGCATATCGCCTTGGAAATCTTTCAGCAGAATGCGTTTGGGTGCGAAATTTTCCATCACGATAGTAATATTCTGGCCGTGAGCAATCAGCGACACGCCATATTTAGTCAGCAAGTGATAAAAAGGTATCACGACAGCATCGAAAAGTTTGGTCAGCCATGCTTCAACAGACAACCCTGACGCTGCAATGTATTCGCCGATCAGCGGATTGCCCTGAGAATCAGACTCCATCAGGGCAGCCATCAAAATGGCAGATTCATTTGTTCTCAGCTTAGAGGCCAGAGATTCACGCCAGATAACACCCAGCAGTTCGTGATATCGGTATGGCGCTTTTTCCAGCAGCTTGTAATCCGCTTGCGCTGCATAAGCCGAAGCCGGTTCCTGCAACACTTCAGCCTCTTTACCCAGCAAGAGCGGATCGGTTTTAAAAACCTGATCGATCCAGTCTGATGCCAGCGGACCCGCCAAAATATAACGACCAGGAATACCCCGATAACAGGAAGTATTCATGATTGTCAGTGGTAACTTGATATCATAGCCCTGCGGCCGGGATACATTACTCAGGGTACGGATAGACAGTTGCGGCAAAAAGTAGTCGCCAAACTCACCAAGATACAGCAAAGATTTGTCGGCCATTTCTCGGACAAATAACAATGATAATTTTTGAGACCACTGCCAGGGATGCACAGGTACCAGAGTATAATCCTGCTGCTCTACCTCACATTGAGCTAATACACGCCCTAACTTCGCCTGTTCTGTTTCAGAGACCGCCGAGTCAACCAGATCCTGCCAATGGGTGCGTGCGTTGGTTGATTTTTGCAAAATCGAATGATGAACGGCAACCCAGCCTAACTGAAATGCACGTTGCGATTCCGGAGCGTAGAGGTCAAGATCATCCGTCCCCCACCCTCTGCGGCCTTTATTAAAAGCAAACTTCGGATGACCGTCGAAATAGGTCTGCTGCAACTCACAACTCAAACTGACCAGATCTTTCACTGTCATAGCCTGTTTTTTCTCTGCCAGCTTACAGTCACCCAGCAAGGTGGCATTCAAATCTTCAAAATGCTCGGCTAATGCTTCATCCGGTATGTTGAGCAGGCTTTGAATATCCATCATGAACTGAGTGGCTAGCAATGACCCGGTATCCGGCATGCGCGTGACAGTCTGCGGGTCAATCACCACTTGCCCCCAAATGTTTGCTTTTCCTTCGAACCGGTAGCTGACACCATGATCCAGATTCAGGGTAAACCCGTCTTCTGACACCTGAAACTGAAAAGCCTGCTCATAGGCAAACTCGCTGATCATCTTGGCCACAATGGCACGATTCGCCTGAGGCCAGTACTTTTGCAACGCCTGTTGAATCATCACCATTGTTCCTCAAAGAATGCACCACGCTCCAGCATCAGCAGCGCTGAACGTTTATGCGGAAAATTAAATTCAAACAGCTTCTGATAACCCACTTCTTTAATCCGGTTAAACAGGCGCTGGTTATCTGAACGGGGTTCAAGAACAATGCGAGTCGTGCGCACATCATCAATAAACAGATAATGACTGATTGCACGCATCCAACAGTTAAAATACCTCGGCCCGCGGAACTGGTCTTCACCCACTAATAAATGGATACCGCGATCATAAGGCTGCACGTCATAATAAGGGCTGAGTCTGTCTTCGCACACCCAGTAAGCCTCAACATAACCAAATGCTTCGCCGTTGAACTCACCAATCAGCGGAATAATGTGCGGGTCATTCAATCGGGACTGAGCAAACTCCGCCAGATCGTCTTTACTCCAGGCCTGCTCCCAGAAATGCGCGACACGGGGGTCATTCATCCAGCGAACAAATCGATCCAGATCCCGCTCCATATCAAAGACGCGAAAAGAGATGTCAAGATCGGCCTGATGATCAAAGCGCTGGTAAACAGTACCGGTTGGCATGACCGGACGCAGCGGATGATGGCGGTACTGGTTGTTTGTCTGCACTTCAATCAACGGAAAATGGCTCGATACCGTGTGGCGATGCCATTGCGCGGGCATCTGGTAAAACAGCGATTTATATAACGCCGCCCCTTCACATAACGGCAGCCATTTTGCCAGCTCGGCCAGAATCACTTCAGAGGCTTCCAGTTGAAAACATTTGCAGTCAAACTGTTGACTGAATTCGCCATCCAGATCAGCAACCAGCTGTTCTATCACCTGAGGATTGACAAAATCACTTTCCGATAGCGTCAACTGCACGCGAAGTGGGTTTTCGCTTCCTTCAACCACTTGAAACGTCTTTGCATTAAACATTCATGGCTTCCTTTACATTGATGAGTGGATTGGGCAGATCAAAGTAGATCACGGCTGGATCCGGAATGGAGTTTTCATTGAAATTCTGCAGGTAACAGAAGAAGTTTCCTTTGCAGCACAGACCTTCGTCATTGAGCACATAGTCGAGACAGGCGGAGTCGCTGACGCCCTGATCTTTAAGCGCTTCAAGCTGTTCGCGAAGAATGGCAATCAGCGTCATTTCTTCAATTTCAGCGCCAGCACAAATAGAACCGATGACGTTAAATGTAGAGTTAATAATCAGGTAGTAAGCAAAGTAGCGACGTACTTTCTCCTGGCTCCAGTAATTTTCGACATCCTGCCTGGTGTCGCTCAAGGCATCTGCAAATCGCTCGAAAGCCAGATCGGTATATCCGGTTCCCTGACAATCCCGGTAATACATGCCGACCGGAAAACCCTCTTGCAATTGCAGGACAATGTTTTGCTGGTGAGCCAGAAATACCACGCCATAGTTGGCCTGAAGGTTAAACAAAGGAATAACGCAATGCTCACAATACGCCTGGAACCAGGCTTTCGCAGCTTGCTCTGAGCTAATTTTCTGACTGGCGGCATAATCGGCAACCCGTGTTGCTAACAGGCTTTTGCCACCAAATGGATTTTGCTGTGCCAAGGTTGCCAGCACAACCGCTTCTTCATTTTCCTTGTCTGCTAACGGATTGTCACGAAACGCCACCAGAGATTCATCTATGGCTTTTCCGTTTTTATCAATCAGCCCCAGATAGGCAGGTTCCTGCATCAGCTGAAACCCTTTCCCGTTACCCAGCACATGCTGAATATCTGTATCTGAAAAGAGCTGATTCAAACGAGTACCACGAATCACTTCTTTGACCGACAGGTTACGAATTGAGTTTGTCAGTTTCACACTCAGCGAGAATTTCAGCATGTACGGCAAAGAAGGCGCGTACAATGAACGCGTCGACGAGGTTGGATACCAGTCGCATCCTGATTCCCCTAAGTCTTTAATCAACCCCTTCTCGCAGTATTCAATGACATCCGGATACTGACCAAATACTTGCCACTGCCAGGGATGCACTGGAAGCAGAACCTGATTATCAGTAAGCGATTCTAACAGTGCCTGATTAAACCTTGCGTCAGAGCGAATCAGCTCGGACATGCGCTCTGTGACGGATTGTTCAGCAGAGCTGCCAGACACAGTGATAGATGAATCAACAGCCAGCCAGCGAAGGGGAAAATGGCTGCCAAACTCAGGAGAAAACCGTTTCGCATCGTCTGTACTGAACTGTTCGCGACTCTTAGGAGCCGGATGAAAAGAGTGGCCAATCAGCAGCCCCTGCTCCGCTTGCTGAAAATTCAGCGCCTGGTTAAACAGCACCTCACCATAGGGGCTTTGGCTGGTAGCACTGTAGGTATTGTGGTGACTTTCCATAACACGTTTGATGAAAATATGTTTCTGTTCTTCTGTCACCAAACCAACCAGCGAGGGCTCTTCCAGAATAAGAGCGACCAGCTCTGGAAAGCTGATTTCACTGGATGTCCCGGCATCCAGCAAGGCCGGAAAATGATATTCATGAACACCCAAAGAAGAGTAATAACGAAGAGGAATACGAATTTGCTGCTGATTGGCTAGCGGAATCAGATAACTCGTACCTTCGCTTCCTGACTCAAACTGAATGGATGAACATTCTCTGGCAAGCGCATTTAAGAAACAGGCCGCGGCAACATCATGCTGATCCGAGGTTAAGTTTGCGCAGGATGTGTTATGTATTTTCATAATGAACTCATTGCATTAACAATTGCGTCAAATGCTAATGATTATCAAAAACATAATCAATACTTTTATGTTAATTCTATTTGAATTTTTTATATGGCAAATTCTGTGATCGAGACTTGGTATCTGACTGAGCTAAAAGTAAAAAAGCCAGCAATCATTGCTGGCTTTCTAAACAAATGCAGTGCTTTTTACCAAAACACACTCTGTGACTTAGATATCGACTGTAAACGCTACTTTCGCATCAAATACAGGAAATAACCGCCGCCTATCACTGAAGCGAGCAAGCCCGCGGGAAATTGCCAGGGGAACCATAGGTTTCGCCCTATCCAATCGGCAACCATCATCAGGCAACCACCCAGTAAACAGGCAACAATGAGTTGTCGGCTTGCCGTGTACTGGTTGAGGGTGCGCGCCATATGCGGGGCAAGTAACCCGACAAAACTCAATGGACCAATCACGATAGTGCAAAGCGTTGTCAAACCCGCAACCAATAACAGCAATAACTGCCTGACTCGCCGGCAATCCAGGCCGACACTGGTTGCACCGACTTCACCCAACCCAATCAGGTCGATCCAGCGACTCAGCGACAAAGTGACTATCAGCAGCCCGCCGACACCGATAGCCAGTAAGGTGACATCCTGAGCTGAAACCAAATAGGTGGAACCTGAAAGCCAGGTCAGCAAAGCGCGGACATTATCCTGCCCCGAGGACATCGCGATGCGCAGGAAAGCATCAAGGCCGGCACTTAATGCAATACCTGTCAGCAAAGTCTGCGTAGGTGCAAACTGATGCTTCTTGCCCATCAACCAGATAACTGCAGTTACGAGCAACGCCCCCGCCGTACCCAGCATGACTTGTTCATGACGTTCAACGGAAATACCAAGCAATGCACCGATAACCAGTGCCAGAGCGGCTCCTGAACTGATACCCAAGACTTCAGGGCTTGCCATGGGGTTGGTTGTCACACGCTGAATAATCGTACCTGCCAGGGCCAGACCAATGCCCGCAAGCAGAGCCACAGCCACCCGGGGGAAACGGTATTCCCAGACAGCGCCCGTAAAAGTCACGGACCAGCCTTGCTGCCCCTGGCCCACGGTGATCGCCAGGATCAAGCATAAAGATGCAAACACAGACAAAATCAGCACGGTCTTTTTAAAATCACGCTGATGGTAGTGAGCAGTACTTTCATCCCTTGCTCTAAGCTCGGACTGTAAGGTTTTTCGCCTCAGCAGCCAAAGTAAAAACGGTGAACCTAACAAGGCGGTCATGGCACCCGTTGGCAGCATCTCGCCGCCGACACCAGAGAATGGCTGAATGATGAGATCAGCCAGCAGCAGCATCAGCGAGCCAATCACCCCACTGAGCAGAATATTCTGATGCAACTTCCGGCTACCCAGCATACGCGCAACGGCTGGTGCAACGATGCCGACAAAACCAATCAGCCCTACTTCGCTGACCACGCTTGCCGTCATAAAAATGGCCAGCCCCAGACACAACACTTTAATCTGTTTAACGTTTATACCCAGCGAGCTAGCAACGCCATCGCCCAGTTGCAAAGACGCTAACGGGCGCTGCAATAACATTAAAGCAGCCAGCGGTAAGAGCGTCATAGGCAGCAAAGTCGTGACTGTATCCCACCCGTTTTGATTCAGCGTACCCGCACCCCAGACAAAAACAGACGACAAAGTCTGCTCATGAAGCAGTAACAGCATGGTATTGACAGAGCCAAAAAACAGGCTGATCACCATGCCAGCCAGTACCATATGAACAGGCGCGAACCCCCGTTTAGCCGACAGCAGAAACACCAGAGCTGTAGCCAGAGAGCCCCCAAGAAACGCAGGAAAAAATGAAGGTGTTGCTAAAGATGCCGGCAATAACAAGATACCCAGTACCATACCCAGCTCGGCACCAGAGGCCACACCCAGGGTCGTTGGCGATGCAATTGGGTTGCGTAACACAAATTGCATGACAGCCCCTGCAACTGCCAGGGAAAAACCACATAACACCGCAACCACCAGGCGAGGCAAATACGTCAGGTTAACAATAATGTGCTGGTAATTGGTGGGATCGTAATTGAGCAGCGTTTCCCAGAGTAATGGCAACCCTTGCGAATAAGGCACGGTAAGATTGAGCAGATAGCCAATAACGACTATCAGGCCCGGTATAATCAACAGCAGCCGGGTTTGTTGGCCCGAGCGCAGCAATGAATCCATCAAAGTAACCTGGGACGGCATTAGTTCTGTGTCAATGCTTGTGTAATGAAATCGCTAAAGCGCTGCGCTGAGACTAAACCACCAAAAGTCCAGATCGCAGGCAGCTCATAAACGGAATCCGAACGGGTAAACGCCATCACCTGCCAGAGTGGTGATTGAATCAGCTTCTTTTGCTCATCCGCTTTCAACGGGCCGAAAATCATCACATTCGTGTCTTGATGCTCAGCCATTTTCTCGATACCGGCTGTGGTGAATCCCCACATATTGGTCGGCTCCTGCCAGTCGTTTTTCAGCCCCATCGCCGTAATAGTGTCCTGAGTCAGAGACCCTTCACTATGAATACGCAGGGTTTTATCATTGATAAACCGAACAAACATCAAAGGTTTTTGCCCTGCCTCAGAAGCAAGGACTTTATCACCGTTTCGCTTGAGGCGAGCCGATACGGTTTCAATAACAGATTGCGCCCTTTGCTCTTTGCCCAGCACTTTTCCTAACTGCTGAGTCACCTTAACGGCATTGGCAAGCGGTGTTTTCGAATCGCTGTAAATGGTGTACACCAGTGTCGGCGCAATGGCATTTAGCTGCTGATAGACAGGGCTCATGTGATTGCTGACCAGGATAACATCTGGCTGCATCTCTGCCAGCAACTCCAGATTGGGTTCTCGCCGTGAGCCGACATTCATCGCTGAATCGGGCAATGCAGGCTCGCCTACCCAGGTACGGTAACCGTCTTTATCCGCGACACCTGCGGGTATCACCCCCAAACTCAGCACGGTTTCTGTCAGCGCCCAGTCCAGTGCCACCACTTTCTCAGGCAGCTCAGTAAATTCTGTTTCGCCTAACTCGTGCTTTATCGTCATCGCCTGACTCTGAAAAGTCAGTACGGTAAAAAGCAATGCGATAGTCTTTCTCACGGTCTTTCCCTGTTTTTATTGCTATGGAATGTAACTGATCGGTTGGCCGGTTTGCGGATGCGAAAACAGCGCCAGCTCCATGCCATATATCTTCTTGAGAACATCAGGGGTCATCATCTCTTCTGGCACCCCTTGTGCGATCACTTTACCTGAATGCAAAGCAATTAAGTGGTCGCTGAACTTGGCTGCCATGTTGACATCATGCAACACCATGATGACAGTCAATCCAAGGCTGAGATTCAATTCCCTGATTAAATGCAGCAATTCATATTGGTGGGCGACATCCAGCGCAGAAGTCGGTTCATCCAGCAAAATACACTTGCTCTGTTGTGCCAGCAACATGGCGACCCAGGCCCGTTGTCTTTCACCGCCAGACAAGGTAGCAACAAAACGATCAGCAAAGTGGGCCAGCCCCACTCTCTCAATCGCTTCATCGACTAACAGGTAATCGTGCTGGCTGTAACGACCGAATGCACCTTTCCAGGGATACCGGCCAAAACACACCAATTCGCGCACTGTCACACCATCTGTGATCGGTGGATGCTGAGGCAGATAAGCGACATTGAGAGCAAATGTCTTGCTGTCAAACTTCTGAACAGGCTGATCTTTGAGCAAAACTTGCCCGGCAGCAGGCACATTTTGCCGGCTGAGCAGTTTCATCAAAGTGGATTTGCCACAACCATTATGGCCGAGCAAAGTCGTGACTTTTCCGGGTTCAAAGGCCAGTGACGTAGGATGAAGAATCCGTTTCCCGTCCACATCAAAGGCAGCGTCAATGAGTTGATACATGAATGCGGTAATGTGTTGCACAACAGAGTGCACGAACTTTATCACAGCCTACTGTTAATGATAATAGTTTTCACAACCATTAATTAGATGTAGGATACCCATCACTAATCTCAAGTGAGAACGAGAACACTTCTCCTTTGCTTTGTATCACCTGATTTTCACACTCATTTCCAGTCAGGACAGGAACATGACGCACGATGCCAGCCGAACACAACGTCGCTTTCACCTTACCCTTATCGCGCTTATCGCTGCCTTAATGGGCATCGGACAAAATGGTTTATTAGTGTCACTTCCCTTTCTTGTTGAACACTCCGCATTTGGCTTACCCACCTGGTCGATTGTGATTGCGATTGGCAGTTTCCTGTTTCTGCCTTCGGCACCTTTCTGGGGCAGCTTCAGTGACCGGAACGGGCCAAAAACTGTCGTTCTTCAGGCGTTAGCCGGAATGGCGGTCAGTTTTCTGCTTCTACTCATTTTCACCGCCCTCAGCAATGAGTTCAGCGAACAAACCTACCTGTGGCTGGCCGGGCTTATAGTGGCGCGTATCATTTACGGCTGTACTGTGGCAGGTATGGTGCCGGCCAGTCAGCACTGGGCGATATTACTGTGCGGTGAAGGCAACCGCCTGCAAGCCATAACATCCGTCAGCATCGGGCTGAGCACAGGACGGCTGGTTGGCCCTTTGCTGGCGATGGGCGCTTTACAACTGCACACCTATGCACCACTGATGCTGATGGTCGCATTTCCAGTGATTGCCTTGCTTGGCGCCTGCTGGCTGCCCAAACCAGCTTTTACGCCGAAAGCGGATTCAGAAAAAACATCGCCGCCAGGCAAGTCACGCAAACTGCCGGAAATGACGCTGCTGCCGTTCTTACTGACAGGTTTATTGCTTTGCACGGTTGTTGCTTTGCTGCAATACAGCCTGTCGCCTTTAATTGAATCGATCACCATGTGGGCCACAGATGACATCAGTCAGGCTATTGGCTTGCTGCTGACTCTGAGCGCCGCGTTTACCCTGTTGACCCAGGTGCTGGTGATCAAAAAGAAGAAACTGGACATCGACACCATGTACCGGCTGGGCGGCTTTGCCCTGCTGGCTGGTTTCGTGCTTTTCCTCAACTCGGCTTTCTGGGTATTCACTATCGCCATGGTCGTGGTTTCCGTAGGCGCTGCACTTTTAGTGCCAGCATATACGTCAATGGCAACACAAACCAACCCGGAAAAACCCGGAAAGATCGCCGGCTTGATTTCGATGTCGCATACCCTGGGTTATGGTCTGGCATCTTTACTTGCCAGTACGGCTGTCATTTTCCCGCAATTACCGGTTTGGGTCTGTATTGGCTTCGCGGTTTTAGTGGCCGGGATTGCCTTTACCCGCCGGAAGGAAAAAGAGGCGGTGAGTGTTGTTTAAGGGTGGTCGCGAAGTGATCACAAATGTAGCGTTTGTGCGTTGCCCCCACCTCGCCTCCCCCCTTGAAAAGGGGGAGGAACTATTCGAGTGTGTTGTGAGTACGAAATTTCCCTCTCCTTGGCAAAACGAGGCCAGGGTGGGGTTCGTGAAGTGAGCACATATTTGGCGTCTGTGCCTTGTAACCCCTCCTAGCCTCTCCCTTGAAAAGGGGGAGGAACTATCCGAGTGTGTTTTGAGCACGGATATCCCCTTTGCCTGACAAGACGGACAAACATGAAAAAGCCCGCGACATGCGCGGGCTTATTTTTTCATTTCAGCTTAGCTGAACTTGTACTTATTTCTTACCCAGATGCAGCCAGGTTTCCACCACGGTATCCGGGTTCAGTGAAACAGAATCGATGCCCTGCTCCATCAGCCAGTCGGCCAGATCGTCATGGTCAGATGGGCCCTGACCGCAGATACCGACATACTTCCCGGCTTTACGCGCTGCTTTAATGGCCATCGACAGCATGGCTTTCACGGCTTCATTACGCTCATCAAACATATGGGCGATTTCACCTGAGTCACGGTCCAGACCCAGCGTCAGCTGTGTCATGTCGTTGGAACCAATCGAGAAGCCGTCGAAGTACTTCAGGAACTCTTCGGCCAGAATCGCGTTCGATGGCAGCTCACACATCATGATGACTTTCAGGCCATTCTCGCCGCGACGCAGGTCGAATTTCGCCAGCAAGTCAATTACAGAAGCCGCTTCGCTCACGGTACGCACGAATGGGATCATCACTTCAACGTTACGCAGACCCATGGTATTGCGAACACGTTTAATCGCTTCACATTCCAGTGCAAAACAATCCTGGAACTTAGGCGACACGTAACGCGATGCGCCACGGAAACCAATCATCGGGTTTTCTTCAACCGGTTCGAAGTTCACACCACCAACCAGATTGCGGTATTCGTTCGATTTGAAGTCTGACATCCGTACAATCACACGCTTCGGCCAGAATGCGGCAGCCAGGGTGGAGATCCCTTCGGTCAGTTTCTGAATGTAGAATTCAACCGGGTCGGAGTAACCAGCGATGCGGCGATCAATTTCAGCTTTCAGCTCGTCCGATTGCGCGTCATAGTTCAGCAGCGCTTTCGGGTGAATGCCGATCATCTTGTTGATGATGAACTCCAGACGCGCCAGACCCACACCTTCGTTTGGAATGCAGGCGAAGTCGAATGCACGATCCGGGTTGCCCACGTTCATCATGACTTTCAGTGGCAGTTCAGGCAGGTTGTCCACTTCAGAGCGGCGGATTTCGAAATCCAGTTCACCTTCGTAGATAAAGCCCGTTTCGCCTTGTGCACAGGAAACTGTCACGATCTGGCCGTCTTTGAGCAGCTCGGTGGCGTTACCACAACCGACAACGGCAGGAATACCCAGTTCACGGGCAATGATCGCCGCGTGACAAGTACGACCACCACGGTTAGTCACGATGGCAGCCGCTTTCTTCATGACAGGTTCCCAGTCCGGGTCAGTCATATCAGCCACCAGCACATCACCAGCCTGTACCTGATCCATTTGGTCGAGATGATTCACCACACGGACCACACCGGTACCGATGCGCTGACCGATAGCACGACCTTCAACCAGAGATGTACCCTGGCCGTTCAGGTGGAAACGCTCCATCACATTGGCATCATCACGGGAACGAACGGTTTCCGGACGCGCCTGAACAATCATCAGCTCACCGGTAATACCGTCTTTCGCCCACTCGATGTCCATCGGACGACCGTAGTGTTTTTCGATGATCATGGCTTGCTTCGCCAGAGCCTCGACTTCGGCGTCGGTCAGGGAGAAGCTGTTTTGCTCTTCGGCGGTTGTGTCCTGAATAACAACTTGTGTACCCAGGGCTTTACCTTCACCGTAAATCATTTTCTGAAGCTTAGAGCCCAGAGTACGGCGAACGACGGCAGGATTACCGGCAACCAAGGTAGGTTTATGTACGTAGAATTCGTCCGGGTTAACCGCGCCTTGCACGACCATTTCACCCAGACCTACAGAAGAAGTGATGAACACGACCTGATCAAAGCCAGATTCAGTGTCCAGTGTAAACATCACACCGGAAGAGGCTTTATCAGAGCGTACCATGCGCTGAATACCCGCAGACAGTGCCACACCTTTATGGTCAAAACCCTGGTGAACACGGTACGAGATAGCACGGTCGTTAAACAGAGAAGCAAATACGTGTTTCACGGCTTCGAAAACTGAATCGATACCGCGAACGTTGAGGAAAGTTTCCTGCTGGCCTGCGAATGAGGCATCTGGCAGGTCTTCAGCGGTTGCAGAAGAGCGTACAGCGACGGACAACATCTCGTCACCTTCACCCAGTTCCTTGTAGCACTGACGAATGTCCTGCTCAAGGTCGGCTGGCAACGGTGCTTCATACACCCATTTACGGATAGTATCACCCGCCTGCTTCAGCGCGTTCACATCATCGACATCCAGCGTATCCAGCAGATCGTAAATACGATCATTCAGGTTATTGGCTTCCAGAAACTGGTTGAATGCATAAGATGTTGTTGCGTAACCGTTAGGTACTTTCACGCCAGCATTCGCAAGATTGGCGACCATTTCGCCCAGCGATGCGTTCTTACCACCAACTTTATCAACGTCGTTCATTGATAAAGCATCATACCAAACAACATTCTGTTGCACGGGAAGTCTCCTTGTATTGGATCAGCTGTATAGTGTGGGCAAACTCTTAACGGAAACGATTGCTTTAGCATTCAAAAAAAAACTTGCTTCAGAATAGTAACCGTTCGAGACAAACTGCTGGCAAAACCTTGCTCAGCAGAACACTTACCCTGTAGGGTTATAGTTATAAATTGTATGTTGGCCTCAATCGTTACAGGATCATCTAAAGGACTCAACTTATTATGCGCCGCAAATCTGATTTTCGTGATGTGTTTTACGTTTCTGACGGTACAGCGATTACATCTGAAACACTTGGGCATGCCGTACTCGGTCAATTTAACCTCGAGATTCGCCAAACCACACTGCCTTTTGTTGAGTCGGTTGAACGCGCTCAGCAAGTCAAAGAAAAAATTGATGAAGCTCATCGGGTATCCGGCATCGAGCCACTGGTTTTTTACTCCATCGTTCTGCCTGAAGTAAAAGCCGTTATTAATCAATGTCAGGCCAAATTGTATGATGTGCTTGACGCTCTGGTGCAACCTCTGAGTAAAGATTTGAACATGCAACCCAATGCCATGCTGGGCCGCTCACACAGCATCAGCCGTGATGTGGCAAGCTATCAGGACAGGATCGCAGCCATCGAGTACACCCTGGCTCATGACGATGGAATATCCCTGAGTAACCTGGATAAGGCCGATATTATTCTGCTTGGCGTATCAAGATGTGGCAAAACCCCTACCAGCCTCTATCTGGCCATGCAGTTTGGCATTCGTGCAGTGAACTACCCCTTCATAGCTGACGATATGAACAGCCTCAGACTACCCAAAGGGATTGAGCCTTATCGTTACAAAACATACGGTTTAACCATAGATACAGAGCGCCTTGTCACCATACGCAATGAGCGCTACGCCAACAGCCAGTATGCCAGTGAAGGGCAATGTGAAAGTGAGTTGTCAAAAGTAGAGGCAATGTTCCGCCGCGAGGCGATCCCTTATCTCAACACCACCTCTCTGTCGGTTGAAGAGATCTCAACCCGGTTGCTGGATATCAGCGGCCTGAAACGCAGAATGTGTTAATAAAATAGTATTGATAATGTTATAAAATTAACTACGCCATTAACTAAACCATAGTGTCAAACTATGGTTTAGTGGTTTTCCTGCGTCACGAATATTTCTCCTCCCGATTTGCTGAGTGCATGCATTATCCCGCCGCCAGACAGCGTGTCTCAGCTTTGAGAGTGAAAAAACCTCGCAATTTGAACTAATTAATGAAAACTTTTCTGCGCCCCCCTTATTACTCAAAAAAGCTCCAATCGTTGAAATATGCTTACTGAGAAAGGAATAAATTAATCCAACTAGAGGTGGCAAATGAATAAGCCATTTTGGGGTTTTACGCTTAATCTGGGAATTATTGTAACGCTGACTGCCTGTGGTGGCAGCTCAGGCAGTGATTCTGGCGATGCATCAGGTGGCAGCGGTCAGCTTGAACACCAGGCCAGACTGACCTTCGTCAATACAGCCCGCGAGCAAGTGAATGTATTTGTGCAAAACGGCTCAGATGCGAGCACTACCAGTTTGTTCACCACAGGTAATATGCAAGGAGGCCCGATCAGCGACAGCACACATAGCGAGTATATGCACCGTTGGGGCGGCAGTTCAGCCCAGCCTGTCTCCATTGGTATCTGGGACACCAAATACCAGCTGGAAGAAGAACCGGCGCAGACAAATACCCTGCTCAACAATGGTGAGGACTGGTGGACGATTGTCTGGCTGGATGGGGAAACCACCAATAGCTTCAGAGTGACCTCTATCCGACGCGATAACGACGATGACGTACCGGATGATCAGTACGGGTTCAGAGTCTTTACCAACACAGACATCAAAATTGATTACCAGTCAGCTACAGCCACTGGCTCAACCAATGTTGCTGCAGGTAAAGTCTCGTCAACCATATTGATGGCAAGTTGTGGTGATAAGTTTGAAATTTCAGCGACCAAAGGTCAGGACGGCGAGGTGGTAGATCCGCAGCAACTGGATCTTTGTTTACCTAACCTGGAGCCAGGGGATACCTACCTGCTGATTACCAGTGATGACACCATTCTGTACACAGTCGAAGAATAATCGCAGGCAACATGCGATGGCAATAATAACAACATCAATGCATCCACGATGACATTGGGCAATCAACAATAATAATTGGGAAAAATGCGCATTCGCCAATACGGCAGTTTTTACTCGCACGGAGAGCCTACATACAACAAAGCGGTCGGTGTTCTCAGTCACTCTATGTCATGCGCTTTTTGGGGAAAGCAGAGTGCATAATGAGGATAAGCACCCACAGATTCAGTAGGCAGCGGTGGCAACGCCCCAGACATTTTATATGTCTGGGGCTCTTTTCATTATGCCGTCACCAGTTCCGCCTGTTCAGTGCGTTTCAAAAACGCATAGGTGGCCCCCGTCAGAATCGTACCTGCTGCAATCGCGACCAGATACATCAGCACAGGTGTAATGGCGTTAGGAATGAACAACACAAACAGACCACCATGCGGTGCCATCAGTTTTGCCCCAAACAGCATAGACAATGCACCGGTTAACGCGCCGCCAGCCATGCAGCTCGGAATCACTCGCATGGGATCACGAGCGGCAAATGGAATCGCCCCTTCTGAGATAAAACACAGTCCCAGCACGAAAGAGGCTTTACCCGCTTCCTGCTCAGGCTGTGAAAACTTACGCTTAGCCAGGAAAGTGGCCAGGCCCATGCCAAGCGCCGGTACCATACCGGCTGCCATCACGGCCGCCATCGGGCCATAGGTTTGGGATGCCAGCAGACCAACCCCAAAGGTATAGGCCGCTTTATTGACCGGGCCACCTAAATCAAAGCACATCATACAGCCCAACAGAATGCCCAGCAGCACAGCGTTGGTTGAACCCATGTTGTTCAAAAATTCAGTCAACCCGTTCATGGCCGCAGACACCGGACCGCCAACGATGTAGATCATCACCAGTCCGGTGATCAGGCTGGCTAGCAGCGGAATGATAAGAATGGGTTTCAGTGCTTCCATCGAAGAGGGTAAACGCACGTTTTCTGCAATCAGCTTGGCACTGTACCCCGCCAGGAAACCGGCAACGATACCACCAAGGAATCCGGCCCCGGTAGAACTGGCCAGCATACCGCCAATTAAACCCGGCGCCAGACCCGGGCGGTCCGCGATAGAGTACGCGATATAGCCCGCCAGCACTGGAACCATCAGTGCAAAGGCCGAGCCGCCACCAATCTGCATTAATGCCGCAGCTAAGGTGCCCTCTTCTTTGAACGCTTCAATACCGAACACAAACGACAGGGCGATAGCCAGACCACCGGCAACCACCAATGGCAACATGTGCGATACGCCCGTCATCAAGTGCTTGTAAGGACCGGTTTTCTCTTCTTTGGCTGACGGCGTGGCCGCGCCGGAGGCTTTACCATGAAACACGGAAGCCGAAGCAAAAGCATTGTCGATTTCCTGTCGGGTTTTCTTCAATGCGGCACCGGTACTGGTTTTATACAGTCGCTTTCCTTCGAAACGAGACAGCTCCACTTCTATATCGGCAGCAATGATCACCAAATCAGCCGCTGAAATATCTTCAGCCGTCAACTGGTTCTTGGCTCCCACCGAGCCACGGGTTTCGACTTTAATGCTATACCCCTGGCGTTTGGCTTCTTCTTCCAGCGCTTCTGCTGCCATAAAAGTGTGTGCGACCCCTGTCGGGCATGCCGTAATGGCAACAATGTGCTGAGCCGCAGAAGTTGATGCGGACTCTGCAGCGACGGGCTCCGCCTGCTCCAGCACAGTTGCCTGTGATACCGCCGATTGCAGGAAGGCATCAGGATCAGCCAGGCAGCCTGCCATGTCGCCGCGATACACTTTTTTACCAACAAAACGGCTCAGATCCACCGGGCAGTCTGCAATTACTACCACAGCATCTGCCTGCTCTATGGCGGTTTGTGACAGCGGTGTCACCGGCATAATACTGGACTGGGCTTCAATCTCAGCCTGCCAGTTCAGCGCTTTCGCGGCCTGTTCCATTAATCCGGCCGCGATGACCGTATTTGCGATTCCGCTCGGGCAAGCGGTCAGTATTGCTATCTTCATGTCGTCACCTTTGTCATTCAACAATTCACGTTTTGACCAACAGGCTGCTGGTTACTGATCTGAACACTTTCCAACGTTTGGTTAAGCAACCCGGCATCAGGTACGCCGACCCCTATCTGGGTCACTGCCAGTGCCGACAAAGCCGTCGCAAACGCCAGTGTTTCTTGTTTATTCCATTGATTGAGGTAACCCCAGCATAAGCCAGCCACCAGGGTATCCCCGGCGCCAACGGTGCTGACGACCTCCATGCCTGGCGGCTGTGAGTACAGCCAGCCAGATTCATCCAGCCACATCACGCCTTTTTCGCCCAGCGACACCACAACATTCGCTATATCCTGACGATAGAGCGTTTCCGCGGCGCTTTTCAGCTCAGCGGGTGTTTCCAATGTCTTGCCGCACCAGGCGGACAACTCTTCATCATTGGGCTTCACCAGCCAGGGCGAAGCCGTCAGGCCGGCTTTCAGGGCCTGATTACTGCTGTCAAACAGCACCTTTTTGCCCTGCTCTTTTAATCTTTTGATCCAGTCCGCACAAACTTGCGGGCTCAGTCCCGCCGGCAGGCTGCCTGCAATCACAAACACCTCATGCTGCTCGGCCAGCTCAAACAATTTGTTTTCCATGGCGACAACATCGTCCTGGCTGACTGTCACACCGGGAAAATTGATGTCACTGACACGGCCACTGGCTTCAACCAGTTTGACATTAATCCGGCTTGCTCCCTGTACACGGACAAACGCGTCTTCAATACCGTACTGGCTGAAGAGCTCACAAAACGGATCCTGATTTTCGGTTCCCAGCAAACCGGTCACAGTCACAGCAGCGCCCAGCTCGGCCAGCACACGGGCAACATTGACCCCTTTTCCTGCCGGGTGCAGAGATCCTCGTTCGACCAGATTGACCGTACCGGCCTCCAGCACGGATAAACTGCCGGTCAAATCCAGCGCCGGATTGAGATTGACCGCCACCACTTTGGGTTGGGTGTCATTTCGGGTTGCCTGAGTGTTCATCTATCTGCCCTCACCCAGTCCGGCAGCAATCGCATCACCGATGGCCGACAGGGCTTCAGGGGCATCCGAGCCGTCAGCCATAAATTCCAGTTCATGACCATGCTTAACACCCAGTGCAATCACTTTCATCAGGCTCTTGGCATTGACAGATTTACCGTCGCCCTGCAGATTTTTCACTTGAATAGCCGATTCGAATTTCTTCGCCACGCTCACCAGCATGGCGCCGGGGCGGGCATGCAGGCCGTGCGCATTACGAATCTTAAACACCGCTGTGTTAGCCTCATCGCTCACCGCTGGCTGAACGTCTGTCAACAAGGCCGGCAGTTGTGCCGCATCGGCTTCAAACAAGGTGTGCAGCTGGTTCTGATAGAGCTTTTGCGCCAGCAGGTTCAGCGGCTTATGACAGGCCGCGTTACAGGCTGCCAGCATGAGCAAGCCTTTCACCGGTTGTTCTTGGTGGGTGGATTGTTCTTGGTGGATGATGTCTTGTGACGGCGTCACAAAAGACATGGTCGTGCGGTTAACCCCTTTGCTGCTTCTGGCCAGCCACAGTCCCTGCCCCAGATACGAAGCGCCCTCAGCTATCACATCAGCAACAAATGCGTTATCGGCTGCCTGCTTATTTTTAATCAGGCCGGCTGCTACCGCTGTCAGCTGCAGCAAATCGGTCGCAGGAAAATGCAGGGCAATCAGTGACTCATCAAAATCGGCTTCCAGCTGAGTGTCACCGTTGAGCAGTGAGATTAAAGCCTCGGCAGTGTTAGATTGCCGGATCTGCTCTGCCACACCATCTGCCGACAGCACTTTCGTCAGTTGTTTCAGTATCCCGAGGTGTTCGTCCGATTTCGCAGCAATGCCAATCGCCAGATACACAGTATTACCGTCACCCCAGTTGACACCCTGCGGGTAGTGATGAATTTTCACCCCGGTTTGCTGAACAAGATCACGGGTATCGGTTGTCCCGTGAGGAATAGCAATCCCGCTACCGAGAAAGGTCGAATTTTGCGCCTCACGGGCCAGCATGCCTTTGACATAGCCTTCAGATACCAAGCCTTGTTGTGTCAGTTCACTGGCAAGGGCCGATATTGCCGCGGTTTTATCTCTGGCTGATTGATTCAGCACTATGTCTTGCTGCGTCAGTGACAACATATGTTTCACTCCCCTGTTTGTTCTCACCGGCTCTGGAGGCCGGATATACTGAGTGTTTTGTCTGATAACCGATTCATGCTCAATGACAACTTAAGTCAAGCTGAAACGATTCAGCAACGAGGTAAATAAAAAGTTTCAGCGATGTACCAGAGAGTATAGAATACCTGATAAGACAGTGCTGAAACCTTTCAGCCATGATGCTGGATCGATTCAGCAAGAATTGCAAACATTGGACATTGGATCCGTTTTCAATCTATGATCCACCACACACTTTGCCAGATTTTCGAGTGAATGAGACACGATGAAGCTAGATGAAATTGCCAGACTGGCGGGCGTTTCCCGCACGACGGCCAGCTATGTGATTAACGGCAAAGCCAGCCAGTACCGGATCAGTGAAAAGACCCAGCAAAAAGTCATGGCTGTGGTTGATGAACACAACTTCAAACCCGACCATGCCGCCAGCGCGCTGCGGGCAGGCAGCTCACGTTCGCTGGGCCTGATCATCCCGGATCTGGAAAACTCCAGTTACGCAAAATTGGCCAAGCTTCTTGAGCGTGATGCCCGCAAAGCCGGCTACCAGGTGATTATCAGCTGCTCTGACGATGAACCAGAGACAGAAATGAAAGTGGCGCAGACGCTGGTCGGGCGGCGTATCGACGCTCTGATTGTGGCGAGCAGCTTACCTGCTGACAATGCTTTTTACCGCCAGATCCAGGAAGCCGGTGTCCCGGTTATCGCGATTGACCGTGGATTGGATGATGAATTTTTTGCCTGTGTAATCAGTGAAGATCACGATGGTGCTTATGCGCTGACCGAGCAGCTCATACAAGCTGACACTGCTTCTATTGGCCTGATTGGCGCCGTGCCGGATCTGGGTATCTCGCAACAGCGGGAAATGGGATTCCATGCCGCCATCCGTGATCACCGGCCAGACATAGCCGTCAATACGCTGTATGGCACGCACTTCAGCCCTGAAGAAGGCCAGCGCCTACTGCAGACCTGGATTGACAGCGATCAGGTGCCGGACAGTATACTCATTACCTCCTACACCCTGTTTGAAGGCATGCTGGACTGTTTTCTGTCCCACCCCAAGCTGATGGCCACCATCAAACTGGCGACCTTTGGCGATCACAGACTGTTGGATTTTCTGCCAATGCGCATACATTCTCTGCCACAACAGTTTGAAGATATTGCTGACAGTGCACTGGAACTGGCACTCAATGCCACCGCGGGACGGTACCGCGCCGGCGTCGAAGTGATTCCGCGGCAGCTTAAAATTCGCTGAAGGTTAGATACACGCCACAATCAACGGAGTTGAGCTATTGTGGCGTGTAGCTGGATGATTATTCAGATTTGAAGCAGGGTAAGCCCTGCTCGGCGTACCAGCGTTTCAGCTCATCAATCACAGCCTGAGAAGTGTCTTCAATTCCACATTTGGTAGGATAGAACAACAAATCACACCCTTTTGGATGACGAACATGCTCTTCAAAAAAATCCGCCAATGTGTCGACGTCTTCCTCTTCGGCTTCAATGGTCTGCTCCAGAATTTCGAAGAACTCAGTTTCTGTGTAGTCCTGCAAGCTATTTTTCATTGTCAACATTGCGTCTCCCCTCAGTACCATGGATCTCCCCCCAATGCAGGCGAGGTGTCACCACTCTTAGATTGTCCAGGTCATATACCGCCCCGCCGTGCTGGATTTGCTCGACGTGGTGCAACGAGAATTTCTTTAATTTTTTTTCTTTTCCAGGCGCCCCCCAGTGAAACTCTTTTTCTGTCGCTGGCGCATTACCTTTACGAATGAGTGCCTGGTTACGACGATTAAACTGGCTCATCAGCTGTGGATCTTTAGCCACCTCCAACCAGAACGTAGACTGGAGTTCTGAAAAACGACTGAACTCTTTACCTCTCAAGGCATCTGCAATCGCGGTTGGAATATACTGCCCCTGACCCTCATTGGCCGCCTTGCCCAGCCAGTACCCGTCTTCCCATGGTACGTCTTTCCCTTTACCAGTAACAACACCTGGTTGATTACGCCGATCTTCTTTATAGACGATATAAATCGGCGCAATCTCAGAACCGTCAGGAAACACCAGGATCGCATCACTCCAGTGTGCTTCTTCTGCGGCAGGATAGGTTTCAACCGTCGGGGTTGGCATATCAGATATCGGTATGGTGTGAATATCGTCCGCCTCAAAACTGTCGTCATGATCCGGTGTCAGTTGCCACTCTGGCTTGCCCTCTTCATTCGGCGTCCAGGTAATATGCGGGCCGTTTTCCTCCAGCGCAACGGAGTAGCTGTTGGTCTTTTTATCCAGTCCGACATAACGCACCGGAATGCGGGTGTCATCCATGTGATACGCACGAACCTGCGGATAAGATTCGCCCGGCGCCGGGTCGGTCAGGCGGATGCGGATCCGACTTTGCACGCTGTCCAGGTTGTGCAGTTCTTCTTCGGTATGCTGGGTGTCGTCATCGTGCCAGATTTTTCGATGCATCATCAGCACTGAGGTAATGCCGCCGGAGGTCATCAGCCGATAGTCGTCCAACACACTGCCGAGCTTGCCGGCCAGCCTGGTGAGGGCGATGGCGGCGTCCTTGTTGGCCGAGCTGAATGCGTTATTGCCAACCGCGCCGCCGGGATTGGCAGCGCGCACTACCCGAGAGGCCATCTGCACCTCAAGAGAGGCCGCGACCGGATTAGCATGAGCCGGGCTGAAGAACCACGAGAACGGCCCGAAATGGGTGATCGGCTCTGGCGATGTACCTGCGTCTGTGCACCCTTTCGGGACGTCACAGGACTTGGCAAACACCGGCGCTACCACCGACTTGATACGCACGACGGGAATGTCTGCCGCCAGCCCGCTGGGGTACATCGGAATGATGCTGGTGTCTTCAATGCACGAACCGTCGTAGTGATAGCAAGTGTTGAGCGACTGATTAAAGTCTGTTGGTGGCACTGGCGGCCGTTCTCTGACCGGCTCGGGAGCAGCCACAGCATCCGGTGATTGTACTGTCAGAATATGTCCCGCCTCCAGCAACAAGGGGTTTTCTTCATAGCCTGGATTCAAATCCAGCAATTCGCGGGCGGTCAGGCCGTATTGCCGAGCAATATCAGACCATGATTCCCGCTGTCCGGTGGGCGGATCACGCTGTACCGTATGAGAGCTTGTTGACTCAGTCTGATGCTGCTCATTGTTCTTGTTCTCCCGCACAACAACAGGCTCTTTGATGGCATCCAGCAGCGCACCGAGATCGATTTTCACGCCGTTTTGTACCAGCCAGTCTTCACTCAGATTATCCAGATGCAGGCGGGTGATCCGCTCACGGCGGTAGACCAGATACTGATTGTCTGCCTTCTGCCCGCCCCGTTTCCACGGCAGCAAAATAGCACTCTGTACGCCATGGTGCAGATCATCGTGAAGCCGGTCGTGGGTTGAATACGTCGCCTGAAATGCCCAGCGCTGATTACCAAGAATCTGGTATTCCTGCACCAGCTTATCGTCACAAAAATGGTAGAAGTAACCCTGTGTGGGGTGGCCCAGACGACCGTCAATTTCCACCGCAGGCATAACAGCCACGAAGGCGTCCTGCGCCTGACCGGCTCCTTTGGGATGAACGGTCACCGGCTCAACCGGAGTCACACCCAGCGATGAGCTGGCGCGGATCACGTACAAATGTTTCGGCTCTTCAACCCTGACCTCTGTGGTGTGGCGATAGCCCTGTTCAATCGGTTTGATTTGCCAGTTTGTCCGCCAGTCTTCTGCTTCGGTGTTGCCTAACGCAAATTCGCAAGTGCTGTGCTGGTGCAATGACTCTGCCGAACAGGACAGATCAAAACTGTACTCGAACTGTGCCACTGGCTCCGGGTCTTCCCCTGCCGACGGCGGAGGTGCAAGGGTGGAGTAATCCTCAAGGGGCGCATAAGCCGCCCTGGGATATCTTCGCTTCACTGAATCGTCATCCGCACTCACAATGCCTCCTTAACAAAAAAGCAGCTATATCAAACATTTTGCGCAAGATTTTACCACCGGGAAGCGGTTGCGGTGTGACGGTTTTTGAGGGGGTTTGTCAGTGAAAATAACAGGTTGTTGGTTGCGAATTGCCGGTTTGGGTTGTGGAAATGAAAGAGGCGTGAGGTTTTAAGAAGCTATCTTAATCAATACCCAGTCAGTTCCATGAAACCTTGTCCGTTTTGGCTGCCGGAAGCGGTCACCGGGCCTTCCCAATACGGGAAAAGAAACGGCAGTAACTGATCTTCCCTTTGCGCCTGCACATCGAGATCGATCTGTTGTGCAGGCACTTGCAGATGCCAGCGGATCGGAATTTCCCTGCCGGATAGTGTGGCTGTCGCTATCGGTGTCAGCGATGCTTCATCAGAAGACAGGGCGATTGAACGGCCATCTGGCCAGCTCAGGCTGCCGAAGGCAAAAGGAACATGTTGAGTACTGCGGAGCTGATAAAGCATTAATGCGCGACCATCATCCAGATGGAGAGAAAACCAGTCCCAGCCGGTTTGATGCTCAGACATAGCCTGGCTGCTCCATTCTCGGTCAAACCAGCCCTCACCTTTCACCGCTATTGTCTCGCCGTCCAGTGTCACAACCCCGTCCAGTAACAAAAATGGCATGCTGTAGTAGTAAGACGCCAGCCGCGGATCCTTGGGGTCTTTCTGGCTGTAACCCGCCTTACCCTGTCTGACCAGGTTGCCATAGCTCCGGATATTGAGCGTTGCGGCCATGCTGCTATCGCTCATGCTCGTATCACTATTAGTGTGAGCATCGGTGTGGGCATCTGAATGACTGTCTGAAAACGTCAGGGTGGCGGGAAACGGCGATGACTCCTGCCCCTGCCAGCGCCAGTTATCCAGCCAGAGACGATACGGTTCTCCTTCCACACCGGCCTGACCAATGCCGCCGCGGGCAAACCGCTCTGCCTGCCAGCGTTTCTCCGCCGTCGTCACCACCGCATGCGCCATAAACCGCTGCGTATCTTGCCAGCCGATGGCATTTTCAGAGTCTGAAAGCGGCTGAGTAGCGATGCGAAATAACGTCCATTGCACCGCAATCCACTGGCCTTGTGCCGTTTCCAGATTGGCCGTCAGATACCACCATTCGGTGCGAAACCCCGGATGGCTCAAGTGATCCCTGGGAAACACCAGAGGCTGACCGGGCAAGACCTGTTCAAAACCCGTCTGGCTCTGCTGCGACAGTATGTCTGCTGCCCGGTTTTCTGGCACAGTCGTTGGTTCGCACCCCGATACGCCTGACAGGAGACACAGAACAAAAACAAGCGGTTTGAACCGCGCATCAGCAAGCAGCATCAAAATGCCTCCCTGAGCGACAGCATGGCTGAGCGCTTAACCAGTCGCCACACCGGCCAGGCACCGGCCAGCAGCAAAGCTGTCAGCGCCGTCCCGAGTGTCAGCAGGTACTGAAGCGGGAAAAACTGCACAGGCATGGTCCAGCCAAAAGAATACTTAAGCACCACATCGATCAGCAGTTGTGCCAGCAGCAAGCCAAGGGGTAAAGCAATCATTGCCGTCAGTACGCCAATAGCAGCTAACTGCCCCCCGCCCAGCAAGGCCAGTTCTTTACCTGTCATGCCCATACAGCGCAGTAAAGCAAACTGTCTCTGCCGTGATAGCTCACCTGCGATTGTAGCAACAAACAAGCCACCGATTGACACCAACAACGTGAGTTTACCCAGCGTGGCTGTGACGACGAAAGTGCGGTCAAACACCGCCAGTGCCTGTGCCATGATATGTGCGTTATCGCGAACCTGATTAGACTTCAGGCCAAATGTTTCCTGCAAGCTGTCCTGAAACACGGAGGTGTGATCTTTGTTGTCCAGGTGGATGGCAAGACTGACTTTGCCATCCTGCTGGAACAGCCTGTGCCATTGCTCATCAGACACAAAGATCTGGCTGTACGGGTTGCCGTAATCATAATAAATCCCGGCCATCAGCCAGTTCTCTCCCAGCCTTAACGGTAAATCAACACGCTGGCCGGGCTGCCATCCCCTTTTCAGCGCCAGAGATTCACTGGCCAGAAACACTTTATCCGTGCCGTTGTTCTGCAGCGCAGACCAGTAGCCGTCTAGATGTTGCTTCATGGGCAGCGACTGTTTTTCACCGTCTGAACGGCCAACACTGAGCACCTGCAAGGTGTGTTCTTTCAGCTCGGCAGAGACTTCCTGTCGCCAGCGCCACCAAAGCTCGGTCACTTCCGGCTGTTCAGCAGCCCAGTTTGCTATTACCGGAGCCTGAGCCGTGGCAGGCTGCACATAGATATCGGCAGCCAGCCTCTGGCCCAGCCAGGTCTGAGTTGCCTGCCGAAAGCTGCCAACCATGGTATCCATGCCTATGGTGGCTGCCAGCGCCAGCATAAACGCCATCGCCGCCACGCCCCGGTAACTCAGGCTGGCGGCGGCATCACTGAAAAACCAGCGCAACCGTGGCGATTTCAGCCATCTGGCAATGGCTTTAAAGGCCGCCCACAGTATAAATGGCATGATCAAACCCGCCGCCGCTAACAGACAGCCAATCAGCACAAAGCCGGCAAACTGGCTGTGATCGACAAAGTAGACAATGATGGCAGCAATAATAAATACGCCGGACATGCCTGCCTGCCAGATAAACTCTCGCCAGCTGCCCCGTACCATAGTCATATGCGCAGTCAGCCTGATCGGTTGGGTACGAATCAACCTCATTAACGGCCAGCCACAAGCCAGCAAAGTACCCAGAACAGCGATAACCAGACTCAGCGCCCCCCATTGCCAGTGCCATCCCGTTGTCAGCGCAATATTCGCCTGATAGAGATCACTCAGTGTCATGGCGACAGAAGGCAATAACTGACGGGCCAGAAACAGCCCCAGCAGGTTGCCACCCGCGACGCCAATCATCAGCCAGATGACCACTTCAATACACAAGGCGCCCGCCAGCTGTCTGCCCGTCACGCCAGCCTGACAGAGTAAGCCAACCAGAAACTGACGCTGGGTTAACGACAATGACATGGCCTGATAGAAGATGAACAACCCGACGACAAAAGCCAGCATCCCCATAGCAAACAAATTAAGGTGAAATGCCCGGGTAAGCGGTTCCAGCTGTGCACTGTCGTTTTCCGTCAGGAGCAGACCGCCGGGCAACAGGGTATTGATATCCTGTTGCTCCTGAGCGCTCAATGCACCGCACAGCACGGCAGTGAAGCCGGAACGGGGAAATAACTGCCTGACCAGCCCCATATCAGCCAGTAGGCGCGAGCCCTGAATCCGGTTGTTGCCCACCAGCACCAGACGTCCGACTGCATCGCCAGAATCCAGCCTCAGTAGCTGGCCCTCTGTCAGTCCTTTTACCGCGGCCAGTTCGCGATTTATCCATATCGGATAAGGCTTTTGTGTCAGGGACAGTGCGCCCGTCAGCTGACCATTAGACTGAGCGAACGGCAACATAACAAACGGGTCGATACCTGCCAGCGTCAGCTCACCGGCTTCAGCCGTCTGAATCCTGTGGGTTTCGAGGGGGACACATTGTTTATACCCCAGTCGCCTCAGCTGAATGTAAAAGCCCTGAGGCACAGTCATTCCTGCCTGATGATGACGGATGGCATACTGAAACGGGTTATCAAATAACAGCTCGCCTTGCCTGTAGCTCGCTTTGGCCTGCTGATTGACCGCCAGCACGCCGACGAGCAGAGCAACGCCCATCATCAACCCCAGCAGCAAGAGCACTATCTGAAGAGGGTGGCGCCGGTAATGCCCCCACAAAGCATTAAAGACGGGGCTGCGCATTCAGTACGCCCCCTTTCAGCACTATGCTGGAATTCATGTAGGAGGCAACCTGCTTGCTGTGAGTCACCAGCAGCAAGGAGCAATTTAGCTGCTCACAAAGTCCGGTCAGCAATCGCATGACAGCCTGAGCATTGCGCTCATCCAGACTGCCCGTCGGTTCATCGGCCAGCAGGATGTCGGGCTCCATATATAAGGCCCGCGCAATGGCCGCCCGTTGCTGCTGACCACCTGACATTTCCTCCGGATAGCGCTTAAGTAGAGGTTTTAAATCCAGTGCAGAGACAATCGCTCGCCACAATTCAGGCTTTTCCGGCCAGCCTTTCAACTGGCGGCAGAATTGGATATTGTCTTGTGTTGTTAAAGTAGGAAGCAAATTAAACTGCTGAAAAATAAGGCCAATATGATGACGGCGAAAAGCCGTGCGTTCACGTTCTGTCACGGCATGAATCGGGGTATCTGCCAGCCAGATTTCACCTTGGTCTGCCTTATCCAGCCCTGCAATAAGATTGAGTAATGTACTTTTTCCTGACCCGCTTTCCCCCATCAATGCAACCTGTTCGCCCCGCTGTAATGTCAGTTCGGCTCCCTGAAGCACAGAATGAAACTCATTGCCATCCTGATACCCTTTGCAGAGATCAATCAGTTTCAACATCCTTTTTCTCCAAGCGTGAATCGAATGATGCCAAACCACCTTTAAATATCATGGGCAGACAGCCAATAGTGACTATGCTCTCACATTGGAAAACGGATTAATTTACGTCATATCAAACAAAGCTCATTGCTACTGAGGTGTTCACTTCAACACTCATCACTTAGTGTAGTATATAGCGCCAGCAGGCTTGTTCCTGTCACATTGCGCCAAGCCTCTCTTTTATAGAGCAAAAAAAAGCACCGCCAGGATGGCGATGCTTATAATTTTCTGTTGGTGTTGTGGTCTACCCAATCAGTCATCCTTTGTCTGAATAAAGAAAAAACTGATTATCATGCGATAACATCCGGATCGGAAGTTATGGGATGAAACTTTAACCTGCCACCAAATTATTCATCCAGGCTTTTGAGCGTATGCGTATGCTGGAACCGATGATTTTCACCACTTCCTCCAATACCAGCATGGCGTAAACCCATTCCAGCGGAAGTTTCAGCACAAAGGCACAAAATGCAGTCAGTGGGATCCCTATCATCCATTGCGCCGCAATATCCTGATAAAAGCAAAAACGAATGTCGCCACCTGCCCGTAACACGCCAACTATCATGGTCATCGGCAAGCTTTTCACTATCATACCGACGCAAAAAATCATGAAGAAATGTTCGGTCAACTCCCGGGTTTCCGCTGTCATGGCAGCAAACAAATCCAGTACAGGATCGCGGATCAGAAACATCAGTCCAGCCGTGACCACAGCAAAGCCAAAATTGATCACAGTGACGGCCCAGGCCTGCCGGTAAGCCTGATCCATGTTACTGCCGCCCAACTGATTGCCAATCAGTACGGCTGATGCATTGGAAATACCAATCAGCATCGCCAGCGCCATCGACTCGATAGGCGTCATCACCGATAAGGCCACCAAACCATCGACACCGGCCTGCCCGATAATGACGTGATACATGAAGATCCCGCCCGACCAGGCAAGATGGTTAAAAGTAGTAGGCAGCGACAGTTTCAGGAAGCGGTTTATCATCTGAGCATTAAGTACTTCAGGAAACAGCGACCAGCGCAGCGCAATCGGGTGATCCTTGAGATGCAGATAACCAAATAGCAGCGCGATTTCGACCAGACCGCTGATCGCCGTGGCCCATGCTGCACCGGCA
The DNA here is from genome assembly GCF_030547675.1 of Photobacterium sp. 2_MG-2023. Taxonomy (NCBI): domain Bacteria; kingdom Pseudomonadati; phylum Pseudomonadota; class Gammaproteobacteria; order Vibrionales; family Vibrionaceae; genus Photobacterium; species Photobacterium sp. 2_MG-2023. Next base: position 54,083 of record NZ_JAUOQQ010000003.1, on the reverse strand, counting down.
ATACCATAAGCCGGCATCCCCAGATTACCGAAAATCAGTACCCAGTTCAGGAACAGGTTAAGCGCAATGCCTACGGCACTGAACAGCGTGCTGATCGCAGGCTGATGCATAGCCCGTAAACCCACAGAGACACTGCTGCCCCACGACACAGCGTACAAACTCACGGCGGTAATTTGCAGATACTCAGCGCCCCGGGCAATCACCTCCGGGTTATTTGTCGCCAATCCGATAACCTGCTCAGGAAGCACAAGAAATACCAGCGCAGCCAGTGTGGCGACCAGGGTTGTCATGGTCAGCGTAAGCGCAACACTTTGCTTCATCCCGTGCTGATTGCCAGCACCCCAATACTGGGCCGCCAGTAATGCCCCCCCCGTCGTCACACCAAACAGCATAATAGTAACGACAAACAGTGCCCGGCCAGCAATACCAATTGCCGCCACATCCAGCTCATTTAACTGACCCAGCATCAGAATATCGACCAGGCTACGGCTGGAAAACAGCATAACCTGTAAGGCAATAGGAAAAGCAATCGCCAGCAGGCGACGGACAAACACCCCTTCAAATAAAGGAGAAGCAGATGGCGACATACATATTCCTGAAAAATAAGGAGAGCATAAGAAAAGCGACAGGCCCGGATTTTATACTGGCCCTTTCAAATCACAAGTTGAAGTCACAAGTGAATGACAACCTGAACCGACCTGTTATTTACTCTATCTGACAGGCTACAAACCGTGATAAACATAATAAAAATATAAAAAATGCAGCGACTTCGCTGCACTTTAATGTCTCTTACTCTGCTGCTCGCGTGGGAAGTTCGGGAAGATAGTCACCTGCATTATCAGGATAAAGAATATATTCACCGTGGTATTTCACCAGCGACTTATAGTCAGTAACCTTGTACAGCAGTAATCCTTGCTGATAGGCCAAATCAATGCATTGCTGGATATTGCCGCGAACATAAACAGACAATGGCTTAGCCAGTCTTCCTGCCTCATCAAATGCTTCATTTGACTGCTTCGCACACACCACCAATGACGCCTGACCATCGGTGTGGTGCGTCACTTTTCGGTTCACTTCGTATTCTGTCGCCACCACCCAGTCGAGCTGCAGCAGCGCACTGTAAAACCTGTCCAATTGTTCAGATTTCACCGGACTGGTGGTGCCTTCTTCAGTCAACACACCCGACAGCGCCCATGCGAGGTGTTCAAACTTCAGCTTCAGCTGTGCCTGCTTACCCATACTGCGAGCCATCTGCTGCCAACCCAGCAATGTTTTCGCCACACAATGATCATAGCGTTGCTGTTTAATCACTTTGGTGATCCAGGCACTCATAAAGTGCGTTTCACTCACCGGATTGTTGGGAGTTTTGCCTGCTGTAACAGAAGACTCCAACTCAGCCAGACCTTCATCCACCAGTTTGTTCAGCTCTTGATAAAACGCAGCCATAATTTTCTTTCAAATACTCTTATTCAATCACAGGTCATCAGGCGTCTTTCGCCAGTCCCCAATAAAACAAGCAGGCTAAGACTGCACAAGCGGCCATCGTTCCTGCCAGCGGCCAGGCTGTGGTATCTGGCATCGCCGCTACAATACCGCCCACCACAGTACCTGTGCCGAAACGCATTGTACCAGCCAATGACGAAGCCGTACCCGCCATATGCGGATACTTGGCTAACAAACAAGCCATTGAATTACTGGCAACGGTAGAAATCGCGCCCACAAACAGCATTACCGGTACCACAACGCCCCACAGACCGAGTTCAAGCACCTGTCCTGCAATCAACCCTGCCCCGGCGATCAATTGAATGATCAGGCCCAAACGCAGCATATAATGCGAGCCCATTTTACGTACCAGCTTGCCATTCAAGGTGGTCATGACAATCAGACAGATCACGTTCAGACCAAACAACAAGCCAAAGTTTTCGGTGCTGACATGATAAAGATCGATGTACACAAAAGAGCCGACAGTGAGGAAAACGAACATCCCCGAAAACGAAAAACCGCTGCTCACCACCAGACCGAGCGCGGGGGCTGATGTCAGCATGCGCGCATAATTTCTGAGTGTGGAGCCTAAGTTAAACGGCAGTCTTTTTTCAGCTGGCAGGGTTTCGGGGATCATTTTTAACACGGCCAGAATGACAAGCACCGAAACCAGTGCAAGAAACCAGAAAATGGAACGCCAGCCGAACCAGACAGACAGATACCCACCTATCATTGGCGCGGCCAATGGCGCAATTGTCATCACTAAGGTGACAAAAGACATGGTACGGGCGAACTCTTCCCGTTCAAACATATCCCGCACCAGCGCCTGAATGATAACGGCGGCAGAGGCACCGGCAAAGCCTTGCGCGGCACGGATCCAGGTCAGTTCATTGATGTTATGGCTCATTGCACTCACCACTGCCGCCAGTGCGAAAAGCATCACACCGATTATCAGTACCGGGCGACGGCCGTAGCTGTCTGAAAGCGGGCCATGAATAAGCTGTCCAACGGCAAAACCTGCGGTATACGCTGTCAGGGTCACCTGCACTAAACTGGGGCTCACGCCCAGATCTTTCGCGATAGTTGGCATAGCAGGCAGGTACATATCAATTGCCAGCGGTGTGAGTGCGGCAATTGCCCCCAGGATGAGGATCAGCGAAAAGCTCAGGCCTGGACTGTCAGATTTATTCATAAACCACTTATTAGCATATTTAAAAGGAGAGGAAGTGATTGTACGACAATTTCCGCTACTTAAATCTTTCCCGACAGGAAATGATAAGTTTCTTTTTATAGTGTACTAGCGAAAAATTGTGATGCGCGTTATCACAAAGTTCAAGTATTGACCAAAAAATCGCATCTATGTTGCCTGACAGCGAATTTTCGCTGTTTTTCTCTGCAGCCTGAAAGAACAAATAGCAGGTATTAAAAAGGCGTCGATACCCCTACAGGGCCGACGCCTTCTCGCTTTACCGCTAAGTCGTTTTACCACTAAGTCGCTATAACACTGAGTCGCTAAGCCGCTAACAGATTAAAAGCTGGCGATTTCTTCTTCCGTTAGAGGACGATACTCACCAGGTTCCAGATCTTCATCCAGCACGACAGCGCCAACCTGCTCACGGTGTAACGCCACCACTTTATTGCCGATTGCAGCGAACATGCGCTTCACCTGATGGTATTTCCCTTCAGAGATAGTGATCAGTGCTGCGCACTCCTCAAGAATCTCCAGTTTTGCCGGTCGGGTCAGATCTTTCTCGCCGCGCAACTGTACACCTTCGGCGAACTCCTTGATTGCAGAGGCCGGAATTGGATCGGCCGTTTCCACGTAGTACACTTTCTCGCAAACGTGGCGCGGCGAGGTGATGCGGTGTGACCACTGGCCATCATCCGTCAGCAGCACCAACCCTGTGGTATCCGCGTCCAGTCTACCCGCCACATGCAGTTTTTCCGGGCTGACTTCATCGAGCAACACAAAGACGGTCGGATTAAAGTCATCCACATGCGAACAAACGTAACCCTGAGGTTTGTTCAGCATAAAATATTTCGGGCCCGTCATGTGCAGCGTGCTGCCATCAAACTCAACGTCACAGTCATCCGTGATTTTCAGCGCACCGGTTTTGACGATGTCGCCATTCACTTCTATTCTTTTTTCTTTGAGTAATTTACCGGCTTCCTTGCGAGTAATTCCCAGGGCGGTACATAAAAATTTGTCAAGCCGCATTGCAGGCTCCGAGTGGTGCAAAAGCGCCATTATAAAAACCTGGCCTGCGTGATGCACGAAAAATCTCAAACCTGAGCCGGCTGAAGCGATATCACTAATTGCAACCCTTGATCACAAATTTTTACATCGCATTGCCTGAACTGCCACTAAGCTCAAAAAGTAGAACATTTCTCCATTTTCACGGTCTTCACTTATAGACAGAGGGCATGAGTTATCCGTATAAACACCTTGAACAACTCACCACTGTGCCATGAAAACACCGAACAACTAAGGTTGACTTATGAACATCTCACTTGTAGCGCCTAGCCTGTCTTCTGTGGACATGCTGCTTACACTAGTTGGGGAACTCTTTGAATATGAAGTCCTGCCACAAAAGCGTGAGCAAACCACACAGGCAGTACACCAGATGTTGAACAATCCTGAACTGGGTCAGGTTTGGTTTATAGAAATTGAACATGAAGGCAATACTATGATTGCCGGACATATTATCCTGAGTTACAGCTTCAGCCTTGAGCATGGCGGACGAATAGCCCTGATAGATCAGTTCTACCTGAAATCCGAATGGCGCCAGCAAGGAATAGGCACTGAGCTCATGCCTCAGATTGAACATCACTGCGCAGAAGCCGGTGTGCATGCACTGACTCTCGAAGTGAACATAGGTAACAAAGGCGCCCGCAGCTTCTATGAGAAGCACGATTTTATTCCGCGCCGCCAGTTCTGCATGATGACCAAAACCATCAAGCCCACGAAACTGCCACTGAACATGGCTTCCTAATGATTGACCACCGGGGCTCATTTCTCTGGGCCCTACTCCGATTACTTGTCTAACACCAAGAAAAGCCGTTACACTCCCCTTCGCTTTCCACTAGTGACCGTGATTGATGTATACGCTTCGTCCTTATCAGCAAGACTGTGTCAAAGCCACAGTTCACTACTTCCGTAAACACAGCTCACCTGCAGTCCTGGCTCTGCCAACCGGGGCAGGGAAAAGCCTGGTCATCGCAGAACTCGCCCGGATAGCCCGCGGCCGGGTACTGGTGCTTACCCATGTCAAAGAGCTGGTTGAACAAAACCATGCCAAGTATGAAAGCTACGGCCTGAACGCGTCCATTTTTTCAGCCGGGCTGGGCCGGAAAGAAACCGATCAGCAAGTCGTTTTTGCCTCCGTGCAATCTATGGTCAACAGCCTTGAGCAATTCAACGATGAGTTTTCCTTGCTGGTCATTGATGAATGCCACCGGGTGCCTGATGATGAAAACAGCGCCTATCAGCGGGTTATCCAGCATCTCCAGCGTATCAACGCTGGTATCAAAATCCTTGGCCTGACAGCCACGCCGTACCGGCTGGGCATGGGCTGGATTTACAAATACCACACGCGGGGGCAAGTGCGGACAGAGCAGGATCGCTTCTTCCGTGACTGTATTTTCGAGCTGCCTATTCGTTATCTGCTTGATGAAGGCTTCCTGACCGAACCCAGCATCATGGACATGGCCGTCATTGGTTATGATTTTTCCAGTCTTAAGCCTGCCAACAACGGTCACTATAAAGAGGCAGATCTGGATGCGGTGATCGCCAAGTCGTCCCGCGCCACCCCAATGATCATCGATCAGGTGATCGATTATGCCAAAGACAGAAAAGGAGTGATGATCTTCGCCTCTACGGTCAATCACGCCAAAGAAATCATGGGTTATCTGGCCGGTGAGTCTGCCGCGCTTGTGGTTGGCGATACTCCGCTGGAAGAGCGGGATCGCATCATCACAGGGTTCAAGAATCAGCAGATCAAATACCTGGTGAACGTTTCCGTTCTGACAACAGGGTTTGATGCACCGCATGTGGATTTAATTGCCATTCTGCGCCCGACAGAATCTATCAGCCTCTACCAGCAAATTGTCGGCCGTGGTCTGCGGTTAGCCGAAGGCAAATCGGACTGTCTGGTGCTCGAATATGCCGGTAACTGTTATGACTTGTACCAGCCGGAAGTCGGCGATCCCAAACCTGACAGTAACAGTGAAGTGATCATGGTGCCCTGCCCGGCTTGCGGCTTTAAAAACAGCTTCTGGGGCAAACTCGACCCGGCCGGTTTTCTGATAGAACACTATGGCCGCCGCTGTCAGGGCTATTTCGAAGATGATGACGGAGAGCGTGAAGAGTGTGGCTATCGCTTTCGCGCCAAATTCTGCGAAGAATGCGGTACGGACAACGACATCGCCGCCAGACGCTGCCATCAGTGTGATGCGGTAATGGTCGATCCGGACAAAAAACTGCGTGATGCGCTGAAACTTAAAGATGCAATGATCATGAAGTGTACCGACATGAAGCTGGAACCGGGCAAGAACCAGTACGGCAAGCCTCAGCTGAAAGTGACCTACTTCAGTGAGGAAGACGGCCATATCAGCGAAGTCTGGACATTAGCCAATAAAACACAGAAAAGTGATTTTCTGAAAAAATTCATCAATCCCCATCTGGTCGATCGCCACCGGCCCTTTACCGATACAGCGCCAACACGTGTTGCCAGCAATGAACACAGGCTGCGCCCGCCGGAAATCATTATTGCCCGTAAAAGCGGCCGCTTCTGGGCGATTCGAGATAAGTTGTTCGATCTGGATCAGTACAAGCAGTAAGTCTGATGATTCAGAATGAACAAAGCCGCACAGTGATGTGCGGCTAAATTCAGACAGTGAATTCCATCAACAAATCAGAATGCGTAATCCACATTCACACCCCAGTTGCGACCTGGTTGCGTGTGACGACCCAAGCCGGGTTCACTTGCTGTAAAGCCTTCAATGTCCTGATAACGCCAGTATTTTTTGTCAAACGCGTTAAACAAGCCAGCACGAAGCACCAGATCTTCGGTTGGTGTGTAATAAGCGGTCAGGTCAACCACAGTGTAGCTTGGCGCATCAACATTAGTATCACTCGACCAGTCTGAACCAGATTTCGATGCAACATAAACCGCATTGACCTCACTGCCCCAATCACCACTCGGTGCGTCATAACCAAGACCCACAACCGATGTAAACGGAGCGACAGAATCTAAGGCCTCACCTGTCTTTTTATCTTCGCCTTCCTGGTAAGCCAGAGATACTTTTGCGTAAGTACCGCTTGGCGCGTTCAGAGCTTCGTCCAACCAGAGTTCAGATGCGAATTCAGCACCATAAATTTTAGCCGAGTCTAAGTTTTCATTACTGGTGATTTGAATACCGCTGACAACCTCAGTTTGGGAAGCAATGAAATCTTTATAGTCGGTGTAGAAAGCCGCGATGCTCATCAAACCGATGCGCCCCTGTGTTCTTGCACCAATTTCGTAAGCAAGGCTTTTCTCTGATTTCAGATTCGGGTTGGCAACAATCTTGTAACCAAGCGCACTGTTATCTTTATCTTCATACATTTCACTAATAGTTGGTGAACGGAAGCCCTGACTGATCTGAGCGTATGTATTGAAACTCTCCGTCCAGTGATATACCGCCCCCAAACGACCCGTGACAGCATCACTTTCATGGTCTGACAGACCAGAAGAGGAAGCTGGTTCAGCCTGATAGTTGTCGTAGCGGAGACCGCCTGTCACCACCAGCTGATCCTGCATTAAATACAGTTGATCCTGCAGGAAAATACCGTATTTCACAGATTTTGCATTTGGCACTTCTACAGGACCAGGTTTCTCTGTCCCTGCATCCAGGAAATAGTCTTTATAATCCAGCTCGAACTCATTTTGTACAACACTCAAGCCATAAGTCAGCTCATGACGAGTATTGGATAACGCAATGGCTTTATTAAACTGTGCATCAAACTGAGTGCTTGAATCTTCACCGCCACGGTAGCGATTCCGATTACCATATCTATCAGTATGATCGTAGTTATCGTGTTTACTTTCACTCTGCTGCCAGTTCAACGCCCAGCTCACGGAATCCGCAACAGCAAGATTGGCCTGCCATTCGTGGTTCAGCCCCAATCGGATCCGAGCATCTTCATCATGACCTCGCACATTGGTATAAACAAAACCCGGCATGAAACCGCCACCAGCATCGTAATTTTCCTGGCTCAGAATTTGGGCATCTGTATCGCGTGTATAATATTCTGCAACCAGACCAACCCGGTTGGCGTCGTTCACCTGGACATACACTTTGCCAAGCACGTTATGCGATGCAAAAGTCAGCGGGTTCGCCTGCCCACGACTGCGACCTTCAATATCAGCCCCATCACCATGCGCTTTTGTTTCATGGCCATCCCGATAGGTATAAATCAGCAAACTTTCAACAGCACCGGTACGATTCGCTGCTTCAATCGTTGCTTTGTATTGATCACTGCTGCTTGCGTAACCCGTTTTGACAGCCAGATGATTGTTTTCTCCAGTCTGTAATACATCTTCAGGATTTTTCGTTCTCAGCAAGACTGTACCGCCAATGGCATCACTACCATAGAGGCTTGAGCCCGGACCTTTGCTTACTTCAACAGCGGTTAAAGTATCAACCTCGAATCCATTTGAATACTTGCGCATCTGGTCGGCACCCGGATTATACCCGGCAGGCTGCTCAACATTATCAACCATGACTTTCACGCGATTTCCGGAAACACCACGCACAGTGAAATCAGAAATCCCGAAGCGGCCATTGCCATTCACCTGGACACCGGGCTCATACTTCAGCGCATCTTGCAGATCATTCGCCAGGTTCTTTTCCATGTCCTCGGCAGTGACTTTCGATACAGACCCCGGCACATTCATAATACTTTGCTCGGTGCGCGTTGCCGTAACCACCATTTCATCTGTATAAGATTTTTTTTCCTGAGCATGCAATGAAGGAGAAAGGGCCAGCAATACAGAGCTGGCAATCAGTGAGAGTTGTTTGTGATTCATATACCCTGCTATCAATTTTTTTTATCAATTAGATTCGTTATTGGTAAAGATTATACAAAAACAAATGATAATTACTATCAATCTCAATGTTATTTATATCACAGTTGGGCAATTTTATTGGAACTAAGTCCAATTTATGAAACTTGTTGGGTGTATTTTGTTGCAAGTAGAAAAGAGCTATGCATGGGATGGTTCTGATGATTTTTTCGTTGTTTAAAAGGCTTGTCAGGATTTTTTCTTGTCAGTTTCATGAGGGAGTGTTAGTATCCGCGCTCAATTTGACGGTACTCAGTAAGGTCGCATTACTGAAATACCTTCTTTTATTCACTCACTTAAGAGTAGTTATCATGAAATTTGAAGCACAAGTACGTTCAGACCTGGGTAAAGGTGCGAGCCGCCGCCTGCGTCACACTAACAAATTCCCAGCGATCATCTACGGTGGCACTGAAGCTCCAGTTGCAATCGAACTGAACCACGATGACGTGATCAACCAGATGGATAAAGAAGGCTTCTACGATGCCATCACTCTGGTAATCGACGGTAAAGAAGTGAACGTTAAGCCACAAGACATCCAGCGTCACCCATTCAAGCCAAAAGTTCAGCACATGGACTTTATCCGCATCTAATTGCGGTTGGTGTGAAAACGCTGAAGAAAAAAGCGCCTCAGGGCGCTTTTTTTGTGTCTGGTGATTTTGCATGAAACGAAATGAAATTCTAGAACAGATCTTGCTGTGGATTGTCTGGCTCGTTCGCGGCCTGCATTTCCAGATCTCGCTTGCGCTTGAGTAAACGCAGGTAACGTTGCCGGCATAATTTGATCACATGCCGTTTTTGATCGTTGCTCATCACCTGCCAGTGAAATCGCTCTTCTCGGCTTCTCAGGCAACCTTTGCAATACCCTCTGTTATTCACCTGGCAGACACCAATACACGGGCTGGGAATGGTAAAAAGTTCTAACTGCTCCATATCCCCTTCTCTGCTATCTGCGTGCTATACGGTGAAAGGTTCATAACAACCACAAACTGCTTAAATTGCATACAAACTGATAGTAACGACTTTATGCTGATAACGCCAGTCGGCCAAGGGTACGCTCGGGTGAAGTAATGCCGATCTGTCATCAGTGAGCCACTTCACACCCATCACAAATAGTTAACATAATTACCTATGTCTTTTCTACGTAGTTTACGTCACTCACTAAAGCACATGACGCACTAAGTATTAGTTATTTATCAAACAGTTAAATTTAACCAAAAAGATAACCTACGTGTTAATACGTAATACCTTAGTCGCTATTTATCACGATCTTATTTGATCTCCACTCAGTGTTATTGCGCTTGTTCAGGCCTATAGTTTGTTCAATGCTTTGATTGCATAGGGATTATCCCGCTATCACAATAACAATGAGGACGTGAAACATGAGTCTGGTAAAACGCACTGTACGCAATGCTCTGGTGGCAGCCAGCGCGGTTGCGGTTTTACTTTCCAGTACCGCCGCTTATTCCGCAGAAAAAGTCTATCGCCTGAAGCTGGCTGAAACCTGGGGCGCAAACTTTCCTATTTTTGGTGACACCACCAAAACCATGGCCGAGATAGCAGAGAAAATGTCTAACGGCCGTTTGCAGATCCGAATCGATTCTGCCAATAAACACAAAGCGCCGCTGGGCGTGTTTGATATGGTAAAAGCCGGCCAGTATGACATTGGCCACTCGGCGTCTTACTACTGGAAAGGCAAAGTACCGAATACCCTTTATTTCTCCACTATGCCCTTCGGTATGGTCGCGGCCGAACAGTATGCCTGGTTCTATCACGGTGGCGGCATGGAACTGATGGAAAAAGTCTATGGCCCTCATAACCTGCTGTCATTCCCCGGTGGTAACACGGGCGTTCAGATGGGCGGCTGGTTTCAGAAAGAGATCAAAACGACTGATGATCTGAAAGGCCTGAAAATCCGTATTCCGGGCTTTGCCGGTGAGGTACTGGCTAAGTTAGGTGCCAGTCCGACCAATATTGCGCCGGGCGAGCTCTACACAGCACTTGAGCGCCGTACCATTGATGCGCTGGAATGGGTGGGACCGGGCCTGGACCTGAGAATGGGTTTCCACAAAATCGCACCTTATTACTATACCGGCTGGCATGAGCCTGCAACTGAACTGCAATTTCTGGTTAACAAACAATCCTGGGAGCGCCTGCCGGCTGATCTGCAGGAAATTCTGCGCGTTGCGATGCGCCTCTCTGCCTATGACATGTATATCTTAAATACCCACGCCAGTGCTGAGAACTGGTCAACCATGAAGGAAGAATATCCGAACATCAAAGTCATGAACTTCCCGGATGACGTCATGGCAGCCATTCGCCAGGCCAACGATGAATTGCTTGAAGAGCAGGCCAAGAGTGATCCTCTGGCAAAAGAGATCCTGGATTCACAAGCGGCCTATCTGAAAAAAGCCCGTGAATGGACGCTGATTGCTGATAAAGCCTATCTCGACAGTCAGGCTGAACAGAAATAACACTAAAGTCATGCACCGGTCTGTCCGGTGCATACTTATTTATCAGTCTGGAATGTTGCCTCGCGACGGAGTTATTATGCGAAGCTTGTTAGCCTTCGAAAAAATCATCAACCGGTTTTCTGATTTGCTTGGCTGGATGGCCAGCACTCTGTTTATCATACTGATGTTCAACGTTTTTTATGATGTTGTTATGCGGTATGCCTTTAACCATGTTTCTATTGCCATGCAGGAGATGGAGTGGCATCTGTTCTCTGCCGTTTTCCTGCTGGGCGTTCCCTACGCACTTAAGGCTGGCGGCCATGTGCGGGTAGATGTTTTCTACGAACGTTTCACTCTCAAAACCCGCGCCATTATCGACCTGCTGGGGACACTCTTTTTCCTGCTGCCATTCTGTATCCTGGTGTACTGGTATGGCGTTGATTATATGAAAGAATCCTACTCTCTTGGTGAGTCCAGCGGCGACCCGGGCGGTTTACCTTATCGCTGGCTGATTAAAGGCCTGATCCCTCTTTCTTTCCTGTTTATGGCCATTTCAGGGATCGGAATGCTGCTGCACAACATTAACCGGCTGGTAAACCCAAGCCTGTTCCACGAAAAATAAGGAATATTCCGTGGTTGGTATCATCATGTTTATCGTTGCCCTGTTTGCCCTGTTACTCGGATTTCCAGTGGCATTTACCTTCGGCGGCATCGCACTGCTGTTCGGCGTCTGGGCAGAAGGGCCGGAAATCTTTGCATTCATGCCGTTTCGTATCATGAGCATTATGCAAAATACTGTGCTCATGGCCGTACCGCTTTTCGTCTTTATGGGCCTGGTGCTGCAAAAAACCCGCCTGGCAGAACAACTGCTGGAGTCCATGGGGAAACTTTTCGGTAGTGTTCGCGGTGGTCTGGCTATCTCAACAGTATTAGTAGGATCGCTGCTGGCCGCGTCAACCGGCGTGGTCGGGGCTTCTGTTGTCGCAATGGGCCTGATATCCCTGCCTGTTATGATGAAATATCAGTACAGCAAAGGCCTGGCGACAGGCACAATTTGTGCTTCAGGTACCCTGGGTCAGATCATCCCGCCATCCATCGTATTGATTTTGTTGGGTGACGTACTGGGAATTCCGGTTGGCGATCTGTTTCAGGCCGCTATCTGGCCCGGCCTCGCACTGGTACTGGCTTATATCGTTTACATCGTCATTTACAGCTGGTTGAATCCGGAAGCCACCCAGCCGATGGAACGGGATCCCGACCAGTCTCGTCAGCAGGAAGTTATCACGGCACTGAAAGCCGTGTTGCCGCCTCTGGCGCTGATTATCGTGGTGTTAGGGTCAATTTTTGCGGGTATCGCCACCCCTACCGAGTCTGCTGCTTTGGGCGGCATGGGGGCGGTTTTGCTGTCGCTCATTTACCGCCAGTTCTCATGGCGCATGCTGTATGACAGTGCATTTGAAACCGTCAAAGTAACCGCCATGGTGTTTGGTATCCTGCTGGGTGCGACAGCTTTCTCTATGGCATTCACCTACACAGGCGGTGATTATCTGGTCGAAGAGTGGATGCTGTCTTTACCCGGTGAAGAATGGAGTTTCCTGATCCTGACCATGCTCATCATTCTGATTCTGGGATTTTTCATCGATTTCGTTGAAATCTGCTTTATTGTGGTGCCGATCCTTGCGCCTATTGCCGATGCTATGGGGATCAATATGCTTTGGTTTGCCATTCTGATTGCCATGAATCTGCAAACCTCCTTCCTGACTCCGCCCTTTGGTTTCAGCCTGTTTTACCTTAAAGGCGTTGCGCCTGACGGTATTACCACGCGGGATATTTATAAAGGTGTTATGCCCTTCATTACCATTCAGGTTCTGATCCTGGCCTCTGTCTTAATATTCCCTGGCTTCTACGGACTGTAGCCTTGCGATGAAACCCCAAAAATCTAGAGCTAGCCGGCACTTTTTCCATAAAGTGCCGCTATTTTTCTTTGATATCCCCAACAAATTGTTAACATTCAAGACAACTATGCAATCGCTCAAAAGCCCTACGTTTGCAACTATGCCCCTGAAAGTGAAGCTGATCTTACTGACACTGCTCCCATTACTGCTGATCAGCGCTGCGATCAGCTGGATTGCTATCCATCAGGCAACCTCACTCGGGCAAAAAGAAATCGCCACTTTTCGTGCCAGCCTGATCGCATCTAAAGAGCAGGCATTGAAAGACACTGTCGATCTTGCCCTCGATAGCATTAATCACATCTATCAAAACGCCGCAGCCAATGATGAAAAAGCCAAGGCGGAAGTAAAACGTGTTCTGAACGACCTGAGATACGGCAATGACGGCTATTTTTTTGTTTACCATGAAGATGGCACCAATCTGGCCCACCCTGTTTTGCCTGAACTGGTCGGAAAAAATTTATTGAATTTGCAGGATAATAATGGCAATTACCTCATTCAGGCACTGATAGAAAAAGCCAAGTCTGGCGGTGGTTTCCATCAGTACCTCTGGCATAAACCCTCCAGTGATTTAATCGTGACAAAGCTCAGTTATGCGGCATGGTTGCCTAAATGGCGCTGGATGATAGGTACCGGCCTGTACATTGAAGATGTCGCCCGCCAAATGGCCAAGGTCGAACAGGGAGTACAGGCTAACATTCGGACGACCTTCATTTCTGTCATTGTTCTGGTTGCCATCACCACTCTGATCATTCTGATCACCACGCTGGCGATCAACCTTCATGAGCACAGGTTAGCAGACAGCCGCTTAAAAGAGCTGGCGTATAAAACTGTCATGTTTCAGGAAGAAGAGAAAAAGCATGTCGCCAGAGAACTCCACGACGGGGTGAACCAGTTGCTGGTTTCCTGCAAGTGCCATCTGGAATTGCTTCAGGACAAAATAGCCAGATCAGACATCGAACAGGCCATACGCCATCGAGGTCTGAGTGAATCCTCCCTGTTGCAGGCCATTGCCGAACTGAGGCGTATCTCGCACAGTCTGCGTCCCAGCTCGTTGGATGACATAGGACTGACTGCGGCACTGGATAACTTGCTCAGTGATTTTTCCGCTTCGACCGGCATACGTGTCAATCGTTCTCTGACACTTGGCAACGCCAGCCTCTCTACAGATATGATGACGACGCTATACCGGGTGGCTCAGGAATCACTGGTGAACATCAGCAAGCATGCTCAGTCTGACGCTATCGATGCAGAACTTTCAGTGATACAGGAAAACTTGCAGTTTATTATTCGCGATAACGGGACGGGATTTAATGTGCAACACGCCATGAATGGCAAAGGAATCGGCCTTCGCAACATGCGTGAACGGCTGGAATTTCTTGGTGGCGAGTTGGATATCAGCAGTGAACCGGGGCAAGGAACGGAAATTTTGGTCAACCTCCCTCTGAAACAAGGACTGGACATTTATGGCAAAAATTCAAGTGCTGTTAGTGGATGACCATCAGGTCGTCATGGAAGGATTTAAAGCACGGCTCGACAACGAAGCCAACATCGAAGTGATTGCAACAGCAAATAATGGCGATGAAGCGCTGAAAAAAGCCGAGCAGTGCCAACCCGATGTGGTACTGATGGATATCAGTATGCCGGAAATGAACGGTATTGAAGCCACACGCCATTTCCGTCACCATTTTCCTGAGATCAAAGTGCTGATCCTGACCATGCATGACAATCGCGAATACATTCTTCAGGTCATGCAGGCCGGTGCAAGCGGTTATATTCTCAAAGAAGTTTCCGCACAGGAAATGGTGCAAGCCATAGAAGCCGTGCATCAGGGCGGACGGTATTTTTGCCGACTGGTCGCCGATACCTTATTCGCCGCGCCCATTGTGCAGGCTGAGCCTGCTGAAATGGTGCTGGCGGCATTAAGCCGGCGTGAGGAAACTGTACTGCGTCAGGTGGCGCTGGGCAAAAGCAGTAAAAAAATTGCGATGGAACTGGGGATCAGCACCCGAACAGTGGAAACCCACCGTCAGAATATCAAGCATAAACTCAACATGCACTCCACGGCTGAGCTCACCGCTTATGCCGTGAAAGAAAATCTGATTTAGAACAACCCCAGTTGCGGTGCAATAATGTCGTCAAAATGCCGTCCGATAAACGGCAGGATCCCATC
This sequence comes from Photobacterium sp. 2_MG-2023, assembly GCF_030547675.1. Lineage (NCBI taxonomy): Bacteria > Pseudomonadati > Pseudomonadota > Gammaproteobacteria > Vibrionales > Vibrionaceae > Photobacterium > Photobacterium sp. 2_MG-2023. The sequence goes on along the minus strand of NZ_JAUOQQ010000003.1, from coordinate 38,920 downwards.
TGCAATCGGCTTCAGCTGTTTGTCTATATAATGGTCGTAATCAATCTGGCTTTGTCTGGCTTCCACCGGTTCCGGGCCATGTGTGGTGATGACATATTCAATCCAGCCGCCAGTCTGATACTGCAATGGTCGGCCCAGCTGCTGATTAACCTCGTCGGCTCGCCGGGCGGCCCGGACATGGGGCGGTACATTCTTCTGATACTCAGACAAGTGACGGCGTAACCTTTTGCGGTACACCAGTTTGTCGTCAAATGCTCCCTGCCCGGTCATTTCCACGTAAGCACGTACATACTCTTCCACGTCTTCGTCATGAAACACTTTACGGTAAAGAGTCTGCTGAAACTCCTGTGCTAAGGGAGTCCAATCGGTGCGGACCGTCTCCAGCCCTTTAAACACCATCTCTTCAACACCGCTTCGAATCACAAGACCGGCATAACGCTTTTTACTGCCGGTTTCCTGTCCCCGAATCGTCGGCATCAGAAATTTGTGGTAATGGGTTTCGTATTCCAGCTCAAGAGCGGAGGCAAGATTGTAATGCTCTTGCAGATGCCTGGCCCACCAGGCATTGATATCAACCACCAGCCGGGCACCGATGGCATCCGCATCCTCACCGCTGTGGGCCTTTTTCAGCGACACAAACGTCGAATCCGTGTCGCCGTATATCACCTCATAACCCTGCTCTTCAATGCGCTCACGGGTCAGCTTCATAATTTCATGACCCCGCATGGTGATCGAAGAGGCCAGACGATGATCAAAAAAACGGCAGCCTGAGGAACCCAGTACGCCATAAAAAGAGTTCATGATAATTTTTATCGCCTGCGAAAACGCTTTTTCACCGTCTCTTTTCGCCTGGTCGCGTGCGGCCCACAGCGCTTCGATCATTTCGGGCAAAAAATGTTTCTGCCGGTGAAAGCGGCCGCCCCGAAAGCCAGCAATGGCCTGCTGCTCAGATTTCCCCTCATCCAGAAGTAAACCTTCAACCAGCCCCATGGGATCGATACAGAATGTGCGGATTATCGACGGGTACAGCGATTTGAAATCCAGCACCAGCACCGAGTCATACAAACCCGGTTTCGAGTCCATCACATAACCGCCGGGGCTGGCTATCCAGTTTTCGCTTTCAAGATTAGGGGCAACATAACCGGCGCGATGTAACTGAGGTAAATATAGGTTGGTGAATGCAGCAACCGAGCCGCCGACTCTGTCCAGCTCGACGCCCGTCAGCCGGCTACGTTCCAGCGCAAAATCCAGCAAGTGTGTTTTTTCGAAGATCCGGGTAACCAGTTTACAGTCCTGCAGGTTATAGCGTGCCAGTGACACTTTATCTTCGCGGAACATCTGATTAATTTCAGCCATGCGATCGTACACATTGTGAATAGCTTTGCCTTCGCCGAGCAGTTCTTGTGCGACCGATTCCAGCGACCAGGAACGAAAGTTATAAGTGGCCGTTTTCAGCGTATCAATACCGTCCATCACCACCCGGCCCGGAATGGTGATGAAACCGGCATTCGGGTTCTGACTGGACTGGCGCCAGTGCGGCGTCTGCCTGCCACGGCCAAGCCGCAAAGGCAATTTGTGCCATTCTGCACGCCGCAGTAACAAGCGCCAGTCAAAATCCACCACGTTCCAGCCGATAATGACATCAGGATCGTAGCGGATAAACCACTCCTGCATGGCCACCAGCAGGGCTTTTTCATCCCGGACCCATTCAATCCATGTCAGTTGCTCTTGCTCTGCGTTGAGTGGCTCTCCTACCATAATCACCCGGCTGTCAGCCTCGCTGTGCAGACCGACAGAATACAAAACGCCCTTCTCTGAACATTCAATATCCAGTGAGACTACAGACAGTGAAGGCAGATAATCCGCCGATTTGGTTTTCACCTGACGAAATTCGGTATACCCGTCTCTGATAACAGCATTCCCTGCAAAGGCAATTCCACCGCGGATGAAACGCTCCATCAGATAACGGTCAGCAAGCCGGATATCATCTTCAAACACTTTAATGCCTTCTGCTAACAACAATGCGCCAATCCGAAGGCTGGAGCTGATCGTAGCACTGTAGCAGGCCGACATGGTCTGGTGCTGAAAGTCTTTCATGTCCAGCGTGCGCCAGTTGACTGAAAAACCGTGTTGGGTAAGTACAGTGTCTGCCCTTTCCTGCTCGCTGGCCGGAATAAAACACACGGGACTTTCACCGTCGATAATCAGCTGGCAAGGTCCTTGGTCCGTTTTCACCCAGATAACAATCTGAGTCTGCCCTTGCCTGTCCCGGCTTTGACGGGTGAGCACGAACCCCTCAGCTTGCTGAGATAAAGAATGTGTATTTTGCCCAGGTGGAACGTGGGGATGCTTAGCCGATTTTGCGTTCAATTTTATTCCACTCATCAACAAGCCACTGGCCAAAACCCTGCATCAAAAACAAGGAGGCCTTTTTAGGCACTTGTGTCCGGCTCATCAGAATATACGCACGCTCAACGTCGACAGCTTTATCAGGGTAATTTTTCAAAAACAGATCTGTGGCCTCTCTGACTGACAGGGCCAGCACTTTTTCCCGGTGAAACACAAGCGTATATGCCGTCCACAGCATTTTCTTCCCTATATATTCACAGTAGTCAAGGTAATGCTCAGGCACCCGTGTTTTCAGGATTTTCTCCCGGTATTCAATGAGGATGGGTTCAAAAGGCCCATTTAATGATTTTGCCGCGTCCCAGCTGGGTTCGAAGGCACCAAAGCGTCCGGACAAGTCATCGCCCTTAAGGCACACACAGCAATGTCTGAGCCAGAAACCCCACTGAAAAATACCGTCCAGTGACAAGACATCACGCGTAATGGCGAGCCTGATATCCAGACGTTTCACTGCCCTGTAACGCCTGGCAATATGAGTGCTCAGGCTGTGCAGCCTGCTTTTTTCCAGATCGTTCAGTGGCCGCTCAAACACCAGAGTCAGGTTCAGATCGGACTGCCCGGGCACAGCATCACGACGTGCAACGCTACCTGCAAGGTATACGCTGTGAAGTGTGTCTTTGAACAGGACACCGAGGTGTTGCAAAGTCTCATTAATACAGGGTTGAAACACCGGTTGAAAAGGCCGGTTGTTATCAATGACGGGAAGAAAAGTTGGCAATATCTGTTTCCTGGAGCACCGCACTGTCTGCCAGCATCATAGCATGAAAGTGGCAGCCTTAAAGTTGGCGGCAGGCTTAAACGCTGCAATCTCAACCAACTAAGGCCTGCTCGCGCCTGCTACAGCACAATCGTCTGTATCATAGCCATCAACAGGTGGCCTTGGTATACTCCCGGTTCTATTCAATAAAACTGATATTGACCCAAACATGGATAACTTAGACCTGATTTCATACGACGACGTTATTGAAGCTGCCTACGATATTTTTCTGGAAATGGCACAAGACAGTCTGGAACCCGCCGATGTCTTGCTGTTCACGGCTCAGTTTGATGACCGTGGTGCTGCAGAGGTTGTAGAAACCGGAGAAGACTGGCCAGGCCATGTTGGCTTCGCTGTTGATGGCGAAGAATATGCAGAAGTGCGGATCGGGCTGGTGAATGAAGCCAGCGATGAATTAGATGACGTCTTTGCCCGCATGCTGATAAGCCGTAATCCGGACAATAAATTCTGCCACATCTTGTGGAAACGCGACTAATCAGGTGATTAAGCCAGATACAACAAAAAACGGTGCTGATATCAGCACCGTTTTTTTAAATCATACCAATACAGGCGTTTCTTCCTGCTGACAACGTCTGACCCAGAGCAGACTGGCAATCGCCATCAGCACCATGCACGTCATTATTGCGCCCAGACTGAACTGGTCTTTTGCACTCAGCATAGAGGCCACCAGCGTCGCAACACCCGCGCCTAAGTTTTGCAAACCACCCAGCACAGCCCCTGCCGTACCGGCATGGAAAGGAAAAGGCTCCACCGCTGCTGTTGTGGTAACAGGAAAAACAATCCCGGAGCCAATGAAATACAAAAATGCGCCGCCAATCAGTGAACTAACAGTGACTAACCCTGCCATCCCAGGCAACAAAATGGTTATCGCACCGAAGCCAAGTGCTGCCAACCCGACATAAAGCACCCGCTGCTGGCCCATATGCTTGAGCAACAAAGTCGACATCCAGGAGCCCAGCAGATATCCCGGCAATGGCATAACAAATAGCCAGCTCACTGTCGTCGGATCCAGCTTCAGTACATTACCCAGTAATACGCCAGCGGCAGCTTCAAATACAGCCAGCCCTGAAAAGGTTGCCACTAAGCACATGACATACCCCTGAAATTTACGATTACTCAGCACATATTTGTAGCTGACTGTCACACGTTCTACCCTGCGCTTCTCAGCAGGCAGGGTTTCGGTGAAGCGGGATAAAATGATCAAGGTAACGGCAGCACCCAACGCCAGTAAAAACACATAACTTGCCGACCAGCCAAATGCCTCGGACAGGTATCCGCCCAGTACCGGCGCAATCAGCGGCGAGAAAATAATGCCCATGCTGACCAGGCTGTTTACTTTGTGCAGCTCTGCACCTTCGTAACAGTCCCGGGTAATGGTTCTGCACATTGCGCCACCGCACCCGGTTCCCATGCCCTGAATAAAACTGGCAAGCAGAAAAACTTCAAACGAAGGGGCAAACAGCGCCAGTATTGTGCCGAGTATGAAAATACACATACCGGCCAACATCACAGGCTTACGTCCAATCCGATCCGATAAAGGGCCGTAGACGAACTGAGACAGGCCGTACGGAATGAGATACGCGGCCATCACAGCCTGCAAGAAAGCGGGCTTAATGCTGAATACCGCTGCCATTTGTGGGATCGCTGGCACGTACATGGTTTGGGTCATTTGCCCAACGGCGGCCAGAATAATAATCAGGAACAACATTTTTGCCACACTGGCAGAATAAGATTGCCTTTGCACAACCTCACTCCTTACAACAATACAAAGAAAAAGATAAGTTCAAGTCATCATAAGTCAATGCGGAGAGTGAACGTTGAGAAATGGCTGCAGAATCGACCATTTGCATCAAGTAGCCTTATGACGAGCTTTCGAGCGGGATAGTAATGGCAGGAAAGGCAAACAACAAGTAAATCCTAACCTAATCAGCACGATACTTTATTATAATTCGGATTATAAAAACTAATCTTAAAATTGCGGTTTTACGGGCAAAAAAAAGCGAGCATTTCAGCTCGCTTTACAATCGGCTTTTATCCGGTTTCAGTCAAAATGAAAACGGTGTTTACCACGGCTGGCTTTGGCACGAAGGTAATTTTCATTGCCCTCTTTCAAGTGTGCTTTTGTACCCACGACTTCTTCAATCGAAATGCCTAAAGCTTCCAGGTCCTGAATTTTTTTCGGGTTATTAGTGATCAACCTGATGCTTTCAACACCTAGTGCTTTGAGCATTTGTGCCGCTTCGGAAAAATCCCGGAGATCATCACCAAATCCCAAATGATTATTCGCTTCGTAGGTATTCATACCCTGGCTCTGCAGCAGGTAGGCATCGATTTTGTTATACAAACCAATACCACGGCCCTCCTGACGCAGATACAAGATAATGCCACCTTCTTCAGCCATCCGTTCTATGGTTTCATCTAACTGCTCACCACAGTCACAACGTGACGAATGAAAAACATCCCCGGTAAGGCATTCAGAGTGCATCCGAACCAAAGGAGGGAGTTGTTGTTTATCTGCATCACGGAAAATAAGCGCAACGTGCTCTTTTCCTGAAGCTAGGCCATCAAAAGAGAGAATATCGGCAGGGATATGGCTTTTCGTACCGACTTTAAAGGGGACTCTGGCCCTTACATTTACCATTTTGTTTTATTACCTCTCATACAACCACAGTCTGACGACAATTGATTGCTATGTTATCTACCGACACAGTTCATTAGACCGCTGACTTCAATGCGCTGTTGGTATGCATGTGGCGCTGATGATATCTAAAATTATGACACTAAAACAGTCATCACCGTTGACTTATGCTCCGGTGCCACCCACTAAAAGTGTTATAACATAACAATTAAGTCATGAGCAATAATGATTGTTGTCAGAGATAAAGGGCCCTGCATACCTCAGAGCCTCTGTTCTAGCCCTGAAACTGATCGTGAATCTCCTGACTAAAGCGAAGTAAGGTATCAAGGATACGCTCACCATCCGCCCGCAGCCCGTTATGCTCGAACTCATTCGTCATCCAGGCTTTACTGTTTGGGATACCGGCCAGAGTGTCACGGCTGTAATCGAATTCCACGTACATGTCTTCGACATAAACCGCTGCAGCCAGCGGGACCTTGTTAGCGGCCAGCTGACTGGCATCATATAACGCTGGCCAATCTGCTTTTTCTGCCAGAATAGCTGCCGCTTCTCGCAATGGTTTCAGGGTGTCGAGCTGCTCAAACATCCACGGATAAACCATTTCTCCGGTAAAACAAAAATCTTGGCCGGGCTGATAATGACATTGCGGGTATTCATCGCGCACCCGGTGCGCAGACCAGCGGGACGCCTGATGCTGACAATAAATTGATTCGTGCAAAATCGCATAAATCGGATTGGTCTGGTAAGACTGCTCCGCCAGCATGGCGTTAAGGAAGCTATAGCTGAGTTCCGGTTGCCCGCTCACCTCGACAAATGCACTCTCCAGCTGATAATAGAGCGCCAGATCCCCGCCACTTCTGCCGAGATTGATGCCAATCAGCTGAAACTGCTCAACAGTAAATCGTTGCCCGTTCGGCAGAAAAACATCTTGGGTCAATACATGATCCGCAATGCGATTACACAATGCCTGAGCGGCAGGAAAACGCTGAAAGAAAGCCGCATTTTTATCCAACACCCGGCGATAGGTTGCCCGGTACACCTCATCAGCATGGCCAGAAATTGGAGGAATTCCGCCAGTTACACAGGCGCTCACCAGGCTGTCCGGGTAAAAAGAAAGATAATGCAGAGCACAAAACCCGCCAAAGCTTTGCCCAAGCAGTGACCATTGTTTGATCCCCAATGCTTCCCGAATGGCTTCTGCGTCATGCACTATATTATCTGCCCGAAAATGGCTCAGGTAATCGGCTTGCTGCTGCGCCGTTAACCCTGCCAGAGTCTGCGCATGGACCGGCTCACTCTGTCCGGTGCCCCGCTGATCGAGCAGCAGGACTCTGTAATCTTTCAGTGCCCGCTTCAACCAGCCACTTTCGGCCTCCGGTCTCGGTGATGGGAAACCCGGGCCCCCCTGCAGATAAACCAACCAGGGTAAATCGCTGCTTTCCTTGCCTCTCGCCACCACTTCACGGGCAAATACACGAATCTTTTGGCCTTCAGGGTGGTGGTAATCCAAAGGCAGTTGAAAAACGTGGGGCTGACAGAACATGTCCCCAATATAAAAACCTGATTGCATCATTTTCTCCATGTACCAACGGAGGACTTTCCGTCTCTACCTGGTGCCATGTGCCAAAGGATGGTCACTGTCACCGGTTATGGCCATCACGCTACTGGTACGTCATTGTGTATCGAGTACTGAAAATCAGGTTATTGCCTGACTGTCGTTTTGTTGTTCAGCATATCAGCAAAATACACCAAAAATTCACGGCCGATTTCCTTACCTTGCATGTAATCCAGATTCAAATCCTGCTGGCTGCTCAACAAAGCCTTACTATGCAGGGCTTTTTGCGGCGCAATCTGGATCACTTTCAGTTCCTCAGGAGGATGAATAAGGAAACCATTAACATCTTTGTAGGTTTGATAGTAGCGGTTGAGCATATCAAACACTTCAGAACGTTTACCGGTTAAGGACAGAAAACGCTCTACATTCAACCCACTGAGCCATTTACGGTAACCATTCACCGCTTTTTTCTCTTCTTCGAGCTCTTTATTCATTTCATCGGCTGCGATCATGCCTTGTGTTTCTTTATCCAGCCACAAACGCTTCCAATTATCGAAACGGTCGGTCAGTTCATGACGCACCGCTTTCACGCGGTCGAGAGATTCATTCAGGCTGAATCGCTCAATATATTCCGGCAGGGCAACTTCGATGCGCTCTCTCCAGTCATCCAGCACCCCCGGTGTTTGCTGTATCATCTGCAAAGGTTCGGTACGAACCACTATGACCAGCTCAGCCCCTCGCTTCCAGGCTTCCTTCACAGGTACAGCCGCACTTACTCCGCCATCGACCCATTCAAGTTCATTCAGACTAACGGGTAGATTATAAAGCAGTGGAATGGCACAGGACGCGCGCAGTACATCACGCCAGTTGTCTTCGTACATAGGCAGGTAGATATCCTGCAAGGTATCTTTGCGCGTGGCACAGGCAAGTGCCTGACGATACGTCAATACGCGACGGGCCGTCGAGACATCTAAAGGCGTTTTGCCATTGAGGCCAATCTGATCAAAGGCCCAGTCCAGATTCATCGGCTTTTGCTGACTCAGATAATGGTAGAGATTAAAAAACTCTTGTTGGGTAGTCAGGTTAACGATGAAGTCATGGCCAAACCTGGGTTGGCGGCTGATGAAAGAGGAAAGGTTCAGCGCGCCGGCAGATGTACCGATGTAGAGTTCGAACGGGTCAAATCCGGCTTCCAGAAAGGCATCAAAAACACCGGCAGTGAAAATGCCGCGCTGCCCGCCCCCTTGAACCACCAGTGCAATTTTTTGCTTTTTTGATTCCGACAATTTTGCAGAAAATGTGTCGACAAGACTGCCATCCAGATCCCCGAGACTAAAAGGCAAGTGATTCATACACCTAACTCACTCTGTTAAAAAACAAAAACCTTCCCCTCATTTCATTGTAAGGCGAATGCTCAACAACAGGAGAAAAATAATAACAGGGTGATATATAACGATTAATGCGTTATTGCCGTCAACCCAAATCCGAAAAGGACTATCATAATGATAACGGCAACGGTTAACGCCATTTTAAATTCAGGGGTTAAATGATTCATATACGCTCCATATTTACTATCACTGTGAGTGCGGGCTACCAGCACCATTCACTGGTACTAACACTAGCAGATTGTAGGGCTGAGCGTGCACCTTGACCATACAATAAACATGGTTTTAGGGCGACTATCACAATTATTTGATACTGGCGCAAGGAAGGAAAAATGGCATTAAATAACAATCATTTATTCATAATGTGCATTGTCTCTGCTCTGGCAATCACACCTGAAACACAAGCGAGTTCGCAAAAACCAATCTATGTGACGCCGTATTGGGGTTACTCCTTTCCGGATAGTATTGAGTCTGAGGGCGGGATGACAATATCCCCGGATAACGTGGGTCTTTTCGGTGTCACCATTGAAGGTAATTACGGAAAACAATCATTATTCAATGGCCGGATTGGATTTACTGCACAGCACATGAAAATGCAAACCAAAGGCTTTGATGACGACGGCAGTGCAACGTTTTTTCATTTTCAAAGCAGCAGCCATTATCGCGTAGCCCCTATGCTTACCAGCTTTATCGGCTTAAGTCTGGGTGGGACACTCATGGATGTCAGTTGGTCAAAACAGAATATTTTATTGTCGGGCGGCGCCTTTTTTGGTTCTGACTTTTTCATCAATAACAACACCAGAATTCGGTTAGAAGCCAGATGGTTAGCCAGCCGTGTTGACGGAAACACCACTGCTGATTGCCAAGGTACGGCAGGAATACAAGCCTGTGACGTGAATATCGATAGTGACTGGTTGAGTGTGTATCAAACCAATCTTGGTGTCAGCTTTGTGTTCTGAAAGAAAATAGTAAACTACTTACTTAGTACAATTAGTCTTCAAAATGTTGCAAAAGTCTAATTTTTGACTATTTATTAGTCATCGACGCTAAAAAATTAAAATAAAACAATTCACTCAATAATCACAGCATTACGGTGTGATCGTCTAAACATTTCGTTAACAACTTGTTATTTCCACAGTACGGAGGAATAAGTCAATAGTAATGCCTATTTATAACCAATAGTCCAAAACTTACTGTCTATTGCGCTGGTAAGTATCAGTGGTTAATCTCGTTTTAACTGCGTGGGGTTTCAAACCAAATTCCACGATACAGGAAGTAAATACTTAGAATAAAAAACTTAATAGATACTGTTTCATAGAGAAAAACAGTACACAAGGAGATACTTATGAAACGCGAACAATGGGGAACCCGAGCCGGATTTATTCTGGCAGCCGTGGGTTCTGCTATAGGATTAGGGAATATCTGGCGTTTCCCCTATATGGCTTACGAAAACGGCGGCGGCGCATTTTTTATTCCATACCTTTTCGCCATGATAACGGCCGGTATTCCATTCATGATTATGGAATTCAGCCTGGGACATAAGCTGCGTGGTGCAGCACCAAGAGCGTTTTCCAAGCTAGGTGTGAAACTGGAATGGCTGGGCTGGTTCCAGGTATTCATTGCTTCTGTCATCGCCGTTTATTACGTCGCTGTTATCGGTTGGGCCATCTCATACCTGGGCTTTGCATTCACTCAAAGCTGGGGAAGTGATACTAACGCTTTCTTCTTTAGTGAATATCTGAAACTCGGGGATAACTCGCCAAGTAATCTGGGTGGACTGCAACTGCACATCGCCATTCCGATGATCATCGCTTGGGGTATCACATTCGCGGCTATTTTCACCGGTGTTAAAGGTGGTATTGAGCGCGCGAGCAAAATCATGATGCCTTTGTTGTTCCTGATGGTGTTGGCGCTAATTGCCCGAGTTATTTTCCTGGATGGTGCACTGAACGGTCTGAACTACCTGTTCCAGCCTGATTTCAGCAAAATCCTGGATGCAAAAGTGTGGTCTGCTGCCTATGGGCAAATCTTCTTCACCCTGAGTGTCGGTTTTGCCATCATGATCGCCTACTCCAGCTACCTGCCTGAGAAATCTGACATCAGTAACAATGCCTTTATGACGGTATTGATCAACTGTGGCTTCTCTATGGTAGCGGGTATTCTGATTTTCTCTGTGCTTGGCTATATGGCTCAGGAACAGGCTAAACCGCTTACTGAAGTCGTTTCTGCCGGTGTGGGTCTGGCCTTCGTCACCATTCCTGCGGCAATAAACCTGTTACCGGCTCCGTATATTCTTGGCCCGGTGTTCTTCCTGGCTCTGGTTGTTGCGGGTTTGAGCTCACACATTTCAATCATTGAAGCTGTGACCTCGGCGGTAATGGATAAGCTGAAATGGTCGCGTAAAAAAGCAGCTTCCGTAGTTTGTGGAGTTGGCTTTATCGTCTCGATGGCGTTTGCAACCAATGGTGGCCTGCTGCTGCTGGATCTGGTTGATTACTTCATCAACAACGTTGCCCTGCTGGCAAGCTGCCTGATTGAATTGCTGGTTATTGGCTGGCTGCTGAAAGTCTCTGACATTCGCAGCTATGTGAACAGCATTTCTGAGTTCTCTATCGGTAAATGGTTTGAAATTTGTATCCGCTTTATCAGCCCAATCATGCTGGCAATCATCCTGGGTACGAACCTGACCAACACCTTTAATAACGGCTACGGTGGTTACGAAACGTCTGATTTGCTAATGCTGGGTTGGGGCCTGGTAGCAGCGATGTTTGTGATTGCAGTGATTATCAATGTTGCATCTAAACCACTAGAGAATAAAGAGGTATAAGTATGACTGCTGGTGCTATCATCATGATGCTATTCGGCCTGGGTATTACCTGGGGAGGCGCAGCTTACTGCATCTCAGTAGCGATGAAAAACAAGGGGTAACCCTTTGCTAACAAGAGGCCTGCGGGCCTCTTGTTGTATTCTCCTCAGACATATTACAGTTGATTCACACTCAAAAGTGCGCTTTGATTCATATTCGTTGAACGATGTGAACGAATGATACCAAGATCTCTTTCCTTTCAGACGCTTCTACCGCTACAATTTGCCAAAATACTCCGAAAGCTTGAACACCATGATGACATGGCGTTAATAGCTTCTATCAAACAGTTCAAGGAAAGACCATGAAGTTTCCAGCTCTTGTTCTCTCGTTCGCCCTGCTACCTACTACTGCTTTCGCTTCCACACAAACTTGCGAAAGCAATAAATACCATCAGTACATTGATGCTTCTCTTGAGTGGTACCAGAACCTGGTCCAGCTGACTGTGCAAAAAGATCCCGATTTACAGGAAGTCGGCGACTGGTTCATGGAAGGAAGAACCCACCATTTTGAATTGAAACGTGAAGCCGTTGACTGGTACCTGGCAAACGATAAAAGCCATTTAGACCTGTCACAATCTGTCGAATCCTGGCTTAAGCTGACTCAGCAAGACATTAAAACACTATCTGCCCAGCAAGGTAGCCTCGGCGATTACGCGAAGAAAGTCTTTGAGGATCGTCAAAGCACGCCACATCCCAAAAATTATGAGCTTCGCAGCGCTTTTGCCGACCTGTTAACCCACCCGGATGACATTGATAAGCCACTCAAAGAATACAACCGACAAATGAGCGCTATTGCTGCCACTCAGTGCGAATAACGCTCAACCGACTGGCACCGGACGTGACACGTTCGGTGCATTCTGATAAAAATTTCAAGACAATTATCCTCATTTCCAGTAAATTAGCCGGATTTGCCGACGTTAACTAAAAGTAACAACTCATTATGGCAGTGGAAAACAGACAAGCTGAAGCATCTCTTGATACCCTGCACCGTATCTTTACCGTGCCGGAAGCCCCCGACTCCACGCTTGGTCGGATCGAGAAAGAGATCTCCGAAAACCTCAACGCCTTTTTACAGACTCACATTGCCGCCCAGGAAAAGCCGCTGACTGAAATTGAAAAAGATTTCTCTTGTGCTTCTGTGCCAGAGCAACCCAGTTTTGTCTCTGAACATACACATTTCTTACTGGAAAAATTGGTTGCTCAGTCTGTTCACACATCCGCACCCACTTTCATTGGTCATATGACATCGGCTCTGCCCTACTTTTTGATGCCGCTGTCAAAGATCATGATTGGCCTCAACCAGAACCTGGTGAAAATCGAGACCTCAAAGGCCTTCACGCCACTTGAACGGCAGGTACTGGGGATTCTCCACAATCTGATCTACGGTGAAAGAGATGCGTTTTATCAACGCTGGATGCACAGTGCTGAACATTCTTTAGGCGCATTTTGTTCGGGCGGAACAATAGCGAATATCACCGCACTATGGGTTGCCCGTAACAACCTGCTAAAGCCAGAAGGTGATTTTAAAGGGGTCGCGCAGGAAGGCCTTTTTCGGGCGATGAAACATTACGACTATGATGATCTGGCTGTACTGGTGTCGGAACGCGGGCATTATTCACTGAAAAAAGCCGCCGATGTACTCGGCATTGGCAGAGACTGCCTGATTGCGATCAAAACCGACGAAAATAATAAGATCTGTACCGAAGATCTGCAGAACACCATCGAAAGTCTCAAAGCCAAAAATATCAAACCCTTCGCGATTGTTGGCGTTGCCGGAACGACAGAAACAGGCAACATCGATCCGTTGGATGAATTAGCCGATATCGCTCTCGCGCACAATTGCCATTTCCATGTTGATGCGGCCTGGGGTGGTGCGACCTTGATGTCCAATAAATACCGTCCATTACTGAAAGGCATCGAGCGAGCAGATTCAGTAACCATTGATGCCCATAAACAGCTGTATATCCCTATGGGTGCGGGTATGGTGATTTTTAAAAATCCCGCCTCTATGGCTGCAATTGAACATCATGCAGAGTACATACTCCGTAAAGGCTCCAAAGATCTTGGCAGCCATACGCTTGAAGGGTCCAGAAATGGTATGGCGATGCTGGTGTTTGCCAGCCTGAATATTATCAGCCGCCAGGGATATGAATTACTGATCAACAACAGTATCGAGAAAGCCCGCTACTTTGCTGAGCTGATCAAATCTGACCCCGAGTTTGAACTGATATCAGCACCAGAGCTGTGCTTGCTGACTTATCGTTACGTGCCTGAAGATACACAAAAGGCGCTGGCTATTGCTAACGATGAAGACAAACAGGCCATTCACGAAGCCCTGAACGATCTGACTCAGTACATCCAGAAACGTCAGCGTGAATCGGGTAAGTCTTTTGTCTCGCGAACACGTTTGATGCCAGAACAATGGGATCGCCGGATCACTACAGTCTTTCGTGTGGTACTGGCTAACCCTCTGACAACACCAGACATTCTGAGTGATGTGCTCAAAGAGCAGAAGCAACTGGCATTAACCAGCCAGCAAAGCTTGCCAAAGATTAACGCAATAACAGCGCGCATTCTTTCTCAAGCCAATCTCAGTCATTAAAACGCACCATAAAAAAACGGACAGTAAACTGTCCGTTTTTTTGTATAAATAGCTATCAGGCTGACTTTACATCATCGCTATCATCAATGCGCTTATGCCCTTCCGTCAGGTGGACAAAATCGATCAGATCATCACCAGTCACTTGAAATGCCTGGCCGAAACCTTTAACAAACAGGCCGTGAGTCGGCTCTAGACGGAATAGTTTGAAATCCTCCAGGCCACTCAGCCCGTCAACAATCTCACCGAAACGCGCTTTTAACGCTGTAACACCCAATTGCCAGCGCTCAGTGTCACGTTCTACCAGTACAACATTGGCTTCGAATGTTAAACGGGTACGTGCATAAATCGTTTTAGAGGTTGCTTCATCTTCGATCATCATCAGAGATACCTGCGGATTTTCCAGCAGATTTCGGGCATGTCGGGCGATTTTCGAAATGAGCACATAGTATCCGTCATCCAACAAAGCAAATGGCGCATAGCTCACATTCGGCTTTCCTTCTGAGTCTACTGTTGCCAACTGCAGTGTCTGACAAGCATCTCTGAACGCCTGAATTTGTGGCTCCAGACGGTTTTGCAGACGTTCTTGTTTCACTTCGCTCATTACACTTCTTCTCCAACAAAAGCCTGTTTCAACGAATTAAATTTCTCAACTTGCTCAGGGATAAGCTGTCGCTTTTCATCCCTGCCAAGGTAAATTTTAAAAATACACTCACCATTGTCTGCCAGAAAACCAATGAAATAACTTTCATTTCCTTGCATAGGTTTACTGACTAAAACCACATCCGACACGCGATCAAGCTTCAGGTGGCCATGCATTTCACCCGCTTTCCCAATCAGATTGTAGTATCCACGCGCTTCTTTACCTTTCGGAAATGGCGCCTTTACTTCAAAGATTGATCCCATAGAGTGAACAATGGTTGTCATCATTCCCCACTCCGGCAGCACCTCTAAAATAGCCTGAGCATGCTCCCCTGCAATATGGGTAACAAGTTCATCCGGTAAGGCCAGGATGATTTCGCCCTCAGTCACACCCAGCTTTTCCGCTATCAGCACTGCGTGCAAATTCGGGTTTTCTTCCAGCATCGCACCAACTTCTGTTTTCAGCGTTGCCAAACTGAATTTCTCAAACACTCACGCTCTCCTTCATCATGCTGCTTGCAAAGTCGGCCCTCATAGCCTGTCAGCCTTATCGGCATGCAGAAGCACAGCAACACACAAAAAATAATGATAATTAATTGTATTTGTAAAAATGATAAGGTGCTCTATGTCCTTTTGCAAATGATAATTGATATTGTTTAGCATTCATGGATAATGACGCGATTAATAATAATTATCACTTGTGATAACAATATCATTTGTGTGATATTGATTTTCATCTGTATTTCATTTGAGATATTTTGTCAGAACTCCATAAGCAATTGATATTGCTTTGATTTATCAAGACTATCTGCAATCACATTGAGGGATTTTCATGAAACGCGCCGTACTGTCTGTTGCTCTTTTCTTCGCTGCCACATCTGCATGGGCAGAAGAACGAATAATCAGTGCAGGTTCCGGCATTACCGAACTCATAGTGGCAATGGGCGCAGAGAGTCAGCTTGTTGGTGTCGATATCACCAGTAAAGCTTATACCGGTAATGGCATTCCAACCCTTGGTTATCACAGACAGCTTTCCGCGGAAAGCATCATCGCGCTGACGCCCGACCGGGTCGTGGGTTCTAAAGAAATGGGGCCTGAAACTACACTCTCTCTGCTTCGCCAGGCGGGTATCTCAGTCGACATCCTTAATTCGGGCGATACCATTAATGATCTACTCAAGCGTGTCGAGCAAGTAGGTCAACTCACGGGGAAACAGGCCCAGGCAACACAGCTAAACAGCCAGATTCAACAGCAAGTGAAGCGAATTGAATCGCGTCTGGCAGACAAACACACACCTAAACGTATTCTCTTTCTGACCATTCATGCCGGGCGAGCACCTATGGTTGGGGGACGCCACACCACTGCGGATACGGTTATCAGGCTCGCAGGCGGCATGAATCCAGCGGCTACAGCCATTGAATCTTACAAACCCTTATCTGCGGAAGCTATGGTGGAGATGCAACCTGATATCATCCTGCTAAGTACTCATGCCAGCCAGTCGATAGGCGGACTCAACGGTCTGATAAAAAGCATACCCTTACTGGCAGCGACACCTGCTGGTCAGAACAATGCGTTATATACCATTGACGGTACTGCCCTGATTGGCGGCTTGAACCTGAAGAGTCTTGAAGAAGCCGAGCGATTGAATCAGGTTCTGTATGGCCAGTAAAACCATGTCTGACCCAAGCATGTCTCATTCAAGGATGCAACGCATCCGTCTGTTGTCATTACTGCGATTGCCAACGTCAGCCATCATGCCCTCGACATGTCTGTTACTGGCCATTGCGGCATGTTGTTCCATCATTGTCGGACCAATGGCTATCTCGTTCTCCGACATCTGGCAGGTTATTCTGCCGGGGCAGCAGAAAGTGGCTCCCCATATTGAGTTGATTATTCAGCAAGTTCGTTTACCACGCACACTGCTGTGTATTGCCATCGGCGCTGTGCTGGCGCTTTGTGGCGCGGTCATGCAGGGACTGTTCCGAAACCCGCTGGCTGATCCCGGCATTATAGGCGTTGCCGGCGGAGCAAGTTTAGGCGCTGCATTAGCCATAGTCTTGTTCGGCTCACTGGCAGCGTCATTCCCGCTGCTGCTTACCCTTGGAACCGTACCGGTTTTTGCCTTTGCAGGTGGCGCTATCACAACCTGGGTTGTGTACTTTCTCGGTACAGATAAAACCGGCACCTCTGTCACAGTGATGTTGCTTGCTGGCGTGGCGATTGGCGCTTTATCCGGTGCGGCGCTCGGGCTGCTGAATTTCTATGCCGATGATCAGGCACTGCGTGATCTCTCACTGTGGACTATGGGTTCTTTGGCGGGGGCGACCTGGCCAGGTATTGCCCTGTCTTTTGTTACTCTAGCCACCCTGTTCTGCCTGTTCACTCGCCAGGCAAATGCATTAAATGCCCTCTTATTGGGCGAATCTGAGGCTCAGCATTTAGGTGTCAATGTACAAGCATTGAAACGTTTACTGGTTCTATTGTGTGCAGCCGGCGTTGGCGTGGCCGTCTCGCTCTCCGGTGTGATTGGCTTCATTGGACTGATTGTGCCGCACCTTGGCCGCATGTTAACTGGCCCTAACCATAAAACACTGTTGCCCCTTTCCGCACTTCTGGGCGCACTGATCCTGTTGATTGCCGACATGCTAGCCCGCGTTGTCGCCGCGCCCGCCGAGCTGCCGGTAGGTATTATCACAGCCCTTCTGGGCGCGCCATTTTTTATCGTCCTGCTTACAAAACAGCGAGGTCGTTTGCAATGATCCACCACATAATATGTCAACCCAAAAAGCAAGCTGCCAGAAACCTGCCAGTGGCAATATCGGCCGAGAAACTGTCGCTGGCACTGGGCGGTAAAGTGTTGCTCGATAATCTGAGCATTAGTTTTCGCAGTGGTGAGCTGACCGCTTTACTCGGACCTAATGGTGCCGGTAAGAGTACTTTGCTGAAAGTGTTATCGGGGGAAATGCATGCCAAAGGCAATATCTACATCTTTGGTGAGCATCGTAAAAACTGGGATGCCCACCGTCTGGCGCATCATATGGGCGTGCTCCCTCAGCACAGTACGCTGTCTTTTGGTTTTACCGCTCAGGAAGTTGCAGAATTGGGCACTATGCCCTTAAAGCTCAGTCTGAAAGAAAGCCAGCACATAACGCGTCAAAAAATGGCCGATGTGGGTATCAGTCATCTCAGCCAGCGGCTTTATCCTTCACTTTCCGGTGGAGAGAAACAACGTGTCCACTTTGCAAGGGTACTGACGCAACTCAGCGCTGCCGGGGATCAATGTCTATTAATGCTGGATGAACCCACCTCTGCATTAGATCTTGCCCATCAGCAAACCTGCTTAAGTCTGGCAAAAAAAATGGCAGACAATGGCGCCGCGGTCATTCTTGTTATTCACGACCTGAATCTCGCTGCTGAGTATGCCGATCGTTTGATCTTACTCAACCACGGTAAAATACAAGCAGATGGCGATGCCTGGCACACATTAACAGCGGAACATATCCAATCCGTGTATGGTGCCCCTGTTATCATAGAGACTCACCCGCGCGGGCATTTCCCTGTCGTCCTGTCGGCATAACGCCACAAACCATGAGGCACATTCAACTGTGCCTTCTGCTGATTTTACACCACTAAAATTGCGTACAATTGTTGCATCCTATTATTGACCTCTATCAAGAATCATTCCACTCAACAAGAGAAACGTTGCACTGTGCGTGAGTCTCAGTAAAATGTGATCGCAAGCGATTAACCGATGAAACGAAGCGTAATGGCGGTCAAACTTTTATCCGGTTTACGCTCCCTTGGGCGATAGCCTTCGGGTTCTCTTTTACAGTGCGTTGTGGGTATCTTTTCAAGACATTGTCAGATGGCACAACACCGATAGAACATGATTAACGACCAGGCCTGAGTCATTCATTTCTTGCCGCTTTCTTATGCATAAAGCGGCTTTTTAACGTCTGGCCAACATTAAGACTCAAAGAGGCCCAAAGGGCCTGAAGACTAGAAGAACAACTATGGCAACCATTAAAGATGTTGCACGTATGGCTGGTGTATCGACAACCACAGTTTCACACGTGATCAACAAAACCCGCTTCGTAGCGGAGGCGACACAGAAGAAAGTCCTGACTGCAGTTGAGGAGCTGAATTATGCGCCTAGTGCTGTCGCACGCAGCCTGAAATGCAACACGACCAGTACAATCGGCATGTTGGTGACCAAATCGACCAATCCATTTTTTGCAGAGTTGGTGCATGGTGTCGAGGAATACTGCTATAAGGCAGGATATACGCTGATCCTTTGTAACACTGAAGGTAATCTCCACAAGCAAAAAGATTATCTGCGCATGCTGTCTGAAAAACGCGTCGACGGGCTACTGGTCATGTGCTCTGATCTGGATGATCAGTTGCTGGAACAATTAGAACGACAGCCTGATCTGCCTATGGTGATCATGGACTGGGGTCCGGCCCGCCCCAAAACGGACAATATACAAGATAACGCTGAGCTGGGCGGTTACCTGGCAACCCGCCATTTTATTGACAATGGACACACTAAAATCGGCTGCTTGTCTGGCCAGAAAGATAAATCCACCTGCCGTGAAAGGCTGAAAGGTTTTAATAAAGCGATGCGCGAAGCGAGTCTGACTGTCAATGAAGGCTGGATTCTTGAAGGTGATTTCGAATGTGAATCTGCAGTTGTTGCAGCCAATGAATTTATTGCTATGAAAGATCGTCCAACAGCCATTTTTTGTTTCAATGACATTATGGCCATGGCATTAATCAGCACGTTTGAGCAAGCCGGCGTGAGAGTGCCTGAAGATGTTTCTATTATCGGTTATGACAATATAGATCTGGCCCCTTACTTCTCCCCACCCTTGACCACTATCCACCAGCCGAAGCGGCGTTTGGGCAAAACGGCAGTGGGAATCCTGATGGAAAGAGTGAAAAGCAAAAGTCACGATTTCCAGACATTTGAAATCAATCCGGAATTAGTTGTCCGCCATTCTGTAAAACGAATCACGTAAAAAATAAACGATTTTCCTCCATGTGATGTAGCGTACAGCCGATATTAATTTGACTATCGGCTATTTGCATATGGAATATTACTACGCCATGGGGGAATTAATGAGACAATGCATCGCATTCTGTAAAATTTATACGATTTTTATTGCGATTAGCCTCACAATTTTTTTGTGCGATCCATATCAAATTAGTCTTATTGATATATGATTAAACAGTCACGAACAAGGCAAACCATTTGAAAGAATGGGACGCAAAGCTTCCGGCCTAAAAGTAACTGCTTGATTAGCTTTTACTCATGGTAGCGGGGTTGCCGATGGATGAAGTGAAGATTATAGACTGTTTTTGTCATAACTATGACAAAGCATTCATAATCTTGTGCATAATTGAATCCTCGCTCCTTTGTTAAGTGACTTCTTTTGTTGAAAATAATTGCCGAGAAAAGAAGCATGGACAAACCATTACTGAAAGATTCAATTCGTTTATTTGAGAAATTTGGTCAAATAAAATCTCGCTCTATGTTTGGCGGGTTTGGCATTTTCGCAGGTGAAACGATGTTCGCTCTAGTTGTTAACAACAAGCTGCATCTGCGCGCTAATGCGAGAAATGAAGAAGCCTTCAAACAAGCAGACCTCAAACCGTACGTCTACCAGAAACGCGGTTTTCCTGTTGTTACGAAGCACTATGCCATTCCGGATAACTGGTGGGAAACCCCTGATGTTATCCTGGAACATGCAGAACGTTCTCTGAATGCTGCCCAGGCGGATAAAGAGAAAAAACTGCAGGCTAGCCCTAATCGCATTAAAGATCTGCCTAACCTGCGTCTGGCCAATGAGCGTATGCTCAAAAAAGCCGGTATCAGTTCTGTTGATCAACTCTTCGAGGTCGGTGCTATTGGTGCTTTCCAAGCGTTGCAGGAATCTCATCACGAGTCATTGAGTCTGGATCTGCTCTGGGCATTGGAAGGTGCAGTCAGTGGTAAACACTGGTCTGTTATTACCCCACAACGCCGAAATGAGCTATTGTCAAAGCTGGAAACATCAGCTTCAAGTGCTCATCATTAAGGTTTCCCCTGTCAGTGTTTCATTACCTGTGATGAACGCTGACGGTTTATAACCTGCTTTCCAGCCCTGACGCTCCGTCAGGGCTGTGTAAAATGAAGACTCAACTCACAAACGCAAGTTACAAGATTATCAGTTAGCTTCCCTTCAGCTCTGTCACCTTTAGAATGTATGTTTTGCCACCACCCAAGGGAGGTTTCATGCGTTCGTCATCGCCGTTTCCGGGTCAGACTGACAACATCTTCAGAGACAAATTCTGTAAATGGCCAAGACTGATGCGTTACCTGGTCTTCATCAGTTTGTTACCTCCGGCCTTTCTTGTCGCACTTGTGCACACTGACGCAGTTAACGTTAACGAGGTGCTGATCCCCAGCATTATTGCTTCTGCGCTCAATATGCTGCTTTTTTTCTGGGGCATCATATTGAAAGTCAAAGCACGTAAACACTGGTACCGAAATTATCATATCGGCAAAACCATGCTCATTGCACTTCTACCTGTAATAGCAAGCAGTTATTTGTTGCTGGAACAGCACGAACCTAAAACAGCGGCGAACCACCTTGCCCCTCGCAGTGTTCAACTTTCAGTCAATTAACAACAAGAACACACAAATTTGACTGTTTTCTGAAATTTGTCCGGGTATCCGCGGTCGTGTTATTAAATCGCTTTATCCGGAGAGCTTCAGGTGCGCATCACCACAAAACAGCATTATTCGATCTTAATCCGTCCACTGCTCTGGCTGCAGACACGGCACTTTGGCAAACCCCTGAACCCGGCTTTGCTTTGGGGACGCCGCCCCTTCCTCTTTTATCTGGTTGCCAGTTTTTTTGGCTATCTCGACCGAAAGCGATCCCCTGTATCCGATGTGATACGTTCCTTGGTTTGTGTACGTGTTTCACAGTTAAATGACTGCGCATTCTGCATAGATGCCAACGGTATGCGACTGGCGCAGCGGTGCCAGTCTGTAGAAAAAGTACAATCTCTGCCTGATTGGCAGCAAAGCCCGCTGTTCGATACACAAGAAAAAGCTGTTCTTGCATATACAGAAGCCATGACTGTAACAGGCATGAAAGTCACATCAGCAATGATTGATGACCTCAAACAGTGGTATGACGAAGATGCTATCGTTGAGTTAACCGCATTAGTCAGCTTTCAAAACCTGTCTGCGAAATTTAATACTGCGTTAGATGTCCCTTCTCAGGCGTTTTGCACTATTCCTTTAACAAAGGATCATAAACACACTGAGCAAAAACAAGAGCCGTCGAATGGCAATGCAAACCAACAGCAACGCAGATAATCAATGATGAAAAATATGAAAAAACCCTTATTGCTGACATTCATCGTCAGCGCCATCGTGGCCTGGTTCGCTTTCGATCTCGGCGATTATTTCACTCTGGAACAGGCTAAGGTTTACCAGCATTCGTTACAGGCAACCATTACCGCAAACCCTCTGCTCTCCAGCGGACTTTTCTTCCTCATTTATGTTGTCATGACGGCCTTGTCCTTCCCTGGGGCTGCCATCATGACGCTGCTTGGCGCTGCACTGTTCGGTTTCTGGTGGAGCCTGCTTATCGTCTCTTTTGCCAGCTCCATCGGAGCGACACTGGCATTTCTGGCCAGTCGGTTCTTATTGCGAGACTGGGTGCAATGCAAATTTGGCCTGCGTCTGGCCGCGATTAATCGTGGCATAGAAAAAGACGGCGCTTTTTACCTCTTTACGCTGCGTTTAATTCCCGTCGTTCCCTTTTTTCTGGTAAACCTGCTGATGGGCCTGACACCTATGCGCCCGCGTCAGTTTTATTGGGTAAGCCAGTTAGGTATGCTGCCAGGTACCGCTGTCTATCTAAATGCCGGGACACAGCTGGGTGAGATTCAGTCGCTGTCCGGGCTGATTTCTTTGCCTGTTCTGCTGTCCTTGGTTTTGCTGGGTATTTTTCCCTTTATCGCCAAAGCAATCATGGCCTTCGTCCAACAGCGGAGGGTCTATCAAGGCTGGCAAAAACCTGAGCGTTTTGATCAGAACATGGTTGTGATCGGTGCCGGTGCCGGCGGGCTGGTCAGCGCCTATATTGCCGCAGCCGTCAAAGCCAAAGTCACTCTGATTGAAAAACACAAAATGGGCGGTGACTGCCTGAATACCGGCTGCGTACCGTCTAAGGCGCTGATCCGGGCCGCACATACTCTGCATACTATCACCCGGGCACCGGAGTTCGGGATTCGCAGCCAGCCAGCCCAGGTGGATTTTCCTGCTGTCATGCAACGTATTCACCGTGTTATCAAAGGGATAGAACCGCATGATTCCGTCGAACGTTACTCTGAGCTTGGGGTAAACTGCATTCAGGGCGAAGCGCGTATCCTTTCTCCCTGGGAAGTGGAAGTCAACGGCACACGCATCACGACACGCAACATAGTTATAGCCACCGGTGCCCGACCTGTTGTACCGCCCATCGAGGGTATTGAAAAAGTACGCTATCTGACCTCAGACACCTTGTGGTCCATCACAGAGCAACCCAAAAAGCTGCTTGTACTGGGTGGCGGCCCGATTGGCTGTGAGCTGGCACAGAGTTTTCAGCGCCTGGGCAGCCAGGTCACTCAGGTTGAAATGACAGATCAGCTCTTGGTCCGGGAAGATGCTGATGTGGCAAAGCGGGTTCAGGACAGCCTGATGAAAGACGGCGTAGACATTAAACTGCAACACAAAGCAGTAAAATTTGACGCTGCAACGTCGGATTCCGGCGAAGCCCTTCAGTATGTCATCCTTGAGGATAATCACGGACAGCAGCATCAGGTTGAATTTGATGCGGTCATCCTGGCGTTAGGCCGTGTGGCCAATGTTACAGGTTTTGGCCTGGAAGAACTTGGCATCACGCTGAACGAACGCAAAACCATAGACGTTAACGAATACCTGCAAACCCGCTATCCCAATATTTTCGCCGTCGGAGATGTTGCCGGCCCGTTCCAGTTAACGCATGCCGCCGCACACCAGGCTTGGTATGCGGCTGTAAACAGCCTGTTCGGACAGTTTAAGTCATTCAAAGTGGATTACCGTGTCCTGCCTGCCGTGACTTATACGGCTCCCGAAGTCGCTCGTGTGGGCATTAATGAGAAAGAAGCACAAGCTCAGGGCATAGACGCGGAAACCACTCAGTATGAATTGAATGATTTAGATCGCGCAATTGCTGACGGTGAAGACTATGGTTTTATTAAAGTATTGACCCCAAAAGGGAAAGATACCATCCTCGGTGCCACCATTGTGGGTAACCAGGCCGGAGAACTTCTCGCGGAGTTTACCCTGGCAATGAAACACGGGCTTGGATTGAACAAAATTCTGGGTACGGTTCACCCTTACCCCACTATGAGTGAAGCCAATAAATACACAGCAGGTGTATGGAAAAATGCCAATAAACCGGAACGGGTTTTGGCATTGCTGGAGAGATTTCATCGCTGGCGGCGAGGTGGCGACAACGGCCATCAACAAAAATCACAGAGCGACAATCTGAAAGCTCATCTGCAGGAAAGTAAGGATCAGCAATGAAAATGGCATGGATAACACTTGGGTTGGCAATCGCAGCGGCTATGCCTGCTCTGGCAAATGAAGCACAAACTGAAACCTCGCCCATCGCCGAGATGAGCTGGGATGCGATTGAACAAGAAGCGCGCGGACAGACTGTTTTCTTCAATGCCTGGGGAGGCAGCCAGCCCATCAACAGCTATTTAAGATGGGTTGCCCGCGAAGTAAAGAGTCGTTACGACATTACGCTCAACCATGTCAAAGTGGCCGACATCGCTGAAACCTCACAGCGACTGTTAGCGGAGAAAGCGGCCGGCAAACAAACCGGCGGCAGCGTCGATATGGTTTGGATCAATGGCGAAAACTTCCGCACCATGAAAGCCAATCACTTATTGGATGGCCCGTTTGTCGCCCAGCTACCCAACTGGGAGCTGGTCGATAAACAACTGCCCGTCTATGAAGATTTTACCGAAAGCACAGAAGGTCTCGAAGCCCCCTGGGGGGTAGGACAACTGGTCTTCATCCATGACAGCCAGACATTAAGCAACCCACCCAATAGTTTTGCTGAACTGTTAAGTCTGGCCGTCGCCTTTCCGGGCAAAGTGACCTACCCGCAGCCGCCTGCATTTCATGGCACCAGTTTTTTAAAGGCCGCATTGATTGAGCTGACCAACGCGGCGCCGGCGCTCTATGAGCCCATTGACCCGACAACGGATGAAAAGAAATTCGCTCGCCTCACAGCGCCTCTCTGGAAGTACCTCAATCAGCTCCATGCCGTTGCCTGGCAGCAGGGAAAACGCTTTCCGGCCAGTTCAACGGAAATGATGCAACTGTTAGATGACAGGCAGCTTCTGGTCGCCATTACGTTTAATCCGAATGAAGCCAAAGCCGCAATCGAGCGCGGCGATCTGCCTGAATCAGCCAAGGCATTTGCCTTTGAGCAAGGTGCCCTCTCTAACATTCATTTTCTGGCCATCCCCTGGAATGCCAGCGCAAAAGCAGGTGCCCGGGTTGTGATTAACTTTCTCATGAGCCCTGAAGCGCAACAACGAAAAGCAAATATTCAGATCTGGGGTGATCCTGCCGTGCTGACACCGGAGGCTATGGGAGCCGACCAAGCACAAAGTTTAGAACTGTATCGTGCAATCCCTGAGCCACACCCTAGCTGGCAAACTGCGCTGGAGGCCGCCTGGCAGCAAAAATATGGACACTGAGCGTTTCCTGACACCCTGTAAGTTTATCCCTGACACCCATTAGGCGAACGTTGCAATATGTTGTACTTGATGTTTATTGCCACGCTGTTGATCTGCTGTTTGCCGTTATTACCGGGCCTGTTCGGCATTTTGCTGCCAGCCCTGTCCTGGTTACCCTTTGCTGGCCTGACTCAGCCCGGGCCACAGGCTTTCTATCAGGCATTGGCCTGGCCCGGTTTGTCTGCTTCTGTTCTGCTGACGCTTTCCACTGGCGTCATCAGTACTTTATTGGCATTAGCTTTTACCTTCTTGATCCTGCAGAGATATTGGGGCTCCCGCCGCTGGCTGAGTATAGAATCCTGGCTCTCTCCGATGCTGGCGATTCCGCATGTGGCCTTCGCGATTGGCTTTGCTTTCACCTTTTCATCCACGGGGATCATCACCCGTTTCGTCTCAGCATTGGGCGGCAATCCCGGTCAGTTTTCTCTGCTGCAGGACTCTTACGGCATAGGGCTCACCCTGGCTCTGGCGATCAAAGAGACTCCATTCCTGTTATTAATGAGTATCTCTGTCCTGCAGCAACTGAATGTCGGCCGCTTGCTGGCTGCAGGCAATGGCCTGGGCTATAACCGGGCATCAACATGGATCACCATTATACTGCCGCAATGGCTCCCCAGGATGCGACTGCCGATCTATGCCGTGCTGGCTTATGGCATCTCTGTGGTAGACATGGCCATGATTCTGGGCCCGACCCGTCCTCCCACTTTTGCCGTTCTGGTCTGGCAGTGGTTCAATGAGCCGGATGTCGCTTTGCTGCCCAGAGCCGCTGTCGGCGCATTAATGCTGCTCATGCTGGGCCTTTGCCTGCTTGCTGTGTTTCGCGTGCTGGAATGGCTGATTCTGCGTGGCTTTCAAGGCTGGCAATATGCTGGCCATCGCGAGCAACGATTGCCAGGGCGTTACTTTCACTGGCCGTTAATAGCGGTGCCGCTGCTTGTCATTCCTGTTCTCATGCTCTGGTCCGTGGCGCTGCGCTGGCGGTTTCCGGATCTGTTACCAAGCCGGTTCAGTGTGCAATTCTGGCAACAGGAAACCGCCGTGTTTACCGATCTGGCGTCTACCAGCCTGATGCTGGCCGGTATCAGTACAGCGATTGCGCTTTGTCTGGCCATTGGCTGTCTGGAATACAGGGACAAAACAGGAACCGGTATCCCAGGCTGGCTGATAGCCATGCCCATGGTGTTGCCACAGGTTTCTTTGCTGTTCGGTATTCAGGTCACCACTTATATGATCCCCGGCCAGCATCACCTGCTATGGGTGATATGGAGCCATGTGCTTTTTGTGTTTCCCTACCTGTACCTTGCGCTGGATGGCCCATGGCGCAGTTTTGATCGCCGGTATACGCAAACAGCCAGTAGCCTTGGCTTATCGGAGTTCCAGGCCTGGTGGCGAGTCAAGCGTCCTATGCTGATGCCGGCAATTTGTCTGGCACTGGCCGTAGGCTGTAGTGTCAGCCTGGCTCAGTATCTGCCGACACTCAGTCTTGGTGCAGGCCGGGTCAGCACCCTGACCACAGAAGCCGTTGCGCTCGCCAGCGGACAGGACAGAAGAGTCAGTGCGATTTACGGACTGCTGCAGGGACTGGTGCCCTTCATGCTCTTCGCGCTTGCCACTTTCGCAAGCCGTTACTATCAATCGAGAATGACCTCCGGAACATACACAAGGAATGCAAAAGCCAATGTGCTTGTCAGTCAAAAACCTCACTATAAATAATGGACATCAGCGGTTGCTCAGTTCGCTGACGCTGTCGGTTGAGCAGGGACAGGTACTGACGATTATGGGACCCAGCGGCTGTGGGAAGTCGACCCTGTTGGGTGTGATTGCCGGCCATATTCCGCCCGACTGTCTCTATCAGGGCGAGATCAACCTCAATAACAGATTGCTCAATGAACTGGCTCCGGATAAACGGCGCATTGGCCTGCTGTTTCAGGATGATCTGCTATTCCCGCACCTGAATGTGTGGCAGAACCTGGCATTTGGTTTACCGTCCAGTGTGAAAAAGCCTGAACGTAAAACCAGAGCTTATGACACCTTAGCTGCGTTAGGCCTGACAGAACTGGCCTCTCATTGCCCGAGCCAGATTTCTGGCGGACAGCGCGCCAGGATCAGTCTGATGCGTTGTCTGCTGGCAGAGCCGGACGCCATCTTACTGGATGAGCCTTTCAGTAAACTGGACAAAGATCTGCGTATCCAGTTTCGCGACCTGGTGTTTAAGGAGATCCGGCAGCTGAATATCCCAGCGCTGATGGTCACCCATGATCAGGATGACGTGCCACCTGACGGTCAGGTATTGCACTGGCCCGCCGCGCTGAAGGAGGAACAGCCCCATGCTTGATCGCTACGCCATCAAATTCATCAAAGCGCCGGTTAACTGTGTAGGCTTACTGCTGGCGAAAACGCCTTTCACCGCCAATCAAATTACAGTAGCCGGGTTTGGTATTGGGCTGCTGACATTGCCTGCACTCCTCTACCAGCAATATTGGCTGGCACTGTGTTTTATCATTATCAACCGCATTTTTGACGGTTTGGATGGCGCTCTGGCCCGGCGCAGGGGCATCACAGACTGTGGTGGTTTTCTGGATATCACACTGGATTTTCTGTTTTATTCTCTTGTGCCCTTTGGCTTCATTCTGGCAGACCCGACGCAAAATGCAGTTGCTGGTGCGTTTTTGATCTTCGCCTTTGTCGGCACAGGTTCCAGCTTTCTGGCTTTTGCCATCATGGTAGGTAAGCGCGATATTGATAATCCGGTTTATCAACACAAATCTTTGTTTTACTTGGGAGGTTTGACTGAGGGCACAGAAACTATCGCGTGTTTTGTTCTCTTTTGCCTGTTCCCGGCACATTTTGCGCCCATCGCTTGGATTTTCGGATCACTGTGCTGGGTGACAACCGCAACACGGATCTGGGCTGGCTATCAGACCCTGAAAACACCGGCCGGATAGCACCGGCAGAAACACGTGTCAGCAACAGAAAACGGCGACCCAGGCCTGCCCAGCCGCCGTTTTCAGTCACCAGTCCTCTAGCTGAAGGCCGGTATGCTCTGATTGTGTTTTCCCTGCCGGCTGTGAAATTTATTAATTTCGATATCAATAGCGTTATAGCTGCTGTTCATCAACTCGCCCAGACATGCCGGAGAATCAGGATTCTGACTTTGCAGAAAAGCCGCCAGCAGCTTGACGTCATCAGGTCTGGGGCGATAGCTCAGGTTCGGAAAGGCCTGGTAGATATAATCAATAGCGATTGCCAACAGCTCGCTATTCTTTTCTGTCGTTCTGTTCATCGTCAACACAGTATTTTTATTCATCTTCATCGGAAGTAATGGATTTGACGAAGGGCATCCTAAGCGGTCTGAATGAAAGAATTATGACTTGGCGCTGTTTTTAGGATTTTTTTATCCTCTCGCTTGTTTTTCATACCAATATTCACGTATTCAATCTGTTGTTTTAAACGAACAACATCGACTGAGCGCTTTGAATACTGTGTTTTTTTCTGCTATCGCATCCACTCTCGGTGCAATTGTTCGCTATCTCCCAGGTACTCCAGCAGCCAGCTCAGGGCGGGGTTAAGGCTGGCTTTGTTCCATGCCAGACAGCAGGGACTGACCGGCGGGGCATGAGGGAGCGTGCGGGCCACCAGCTTGCCTCTTTTCAACTTGGGGGCGGCCATATGTTCCGGCACAACGCCTATGCCCAGCCCGGCTTCAAGACACTGAAACGCGCTGGACCAGTCCGGCACCATAATGCGGCGCTGATTATTCATCAGCCAGGTTGTGCGCTTAGGTAATGTACGTGAGGTATCTTCAAGACAGATAGCGGGATACTTAGCCAGTTCTGAGTCTGGCAGAGGCAGCGGACTTTCCGTCAACGGATGATCCGGCGCCATCACAAACACCCAGTGCAGGTTTCCCATATCGGTGTAATCGAAATCCCCGCTGACCGGAATGGCCGCCGTCGCCCCAATCACCAGATCTGCCCGGCCGTCTGCCAGGGCGTCCCACACCCCGTTATAGACCTCCATCGTCAGATGCAGCTCAACATCCGGGAACGCCTGATAAAAATCTCGTACCATAGTGCTGACACGGCTTTGTCTGACCACAGTGTCCAGTGCCACCGACACATTTTCAGCCCAGCCATTGGCAACACGTTGTGTCTGCAACTTAATGTGCTCCATTTGCTTGAGCAGCTGTCTGGCTTCTTCAACAAAGTACTGGCCTGCAGGAGTCAGGCTGACCTGCCGGTGATGACGCTCAAACAAGGTTACAGACAATTTATCCTCGATTATCCTGACCGTGTAGCTGATTGCGCTGGGCACTTTGTGCAACTCTTCTGCTGCTGAGGAAAAGCTGCCCCGCCTCGCAACAACATCAATTACTTGCAAATCATTGAAAGAAAACATATATCCTGCTACTTAATTACGCGTGATGTTGAATCAAATTTTTTGAAAGCAATGTTGAAATTTTAGCGTTTCACAGCACAAATCACCACGCTTACAATCTGATCACTGAAAAAACTTCTGGTTTCAATAAAATGACGACAAAACCAACTACCGTTACGCTTGCCTGGTTTGCATTACTTAGCATGCTCGGCTTTCTGGCCACCGACATGTATCTGCCTGCTTTCACCGCCATGCAGGCCGATCTGAATACCTCATCCAGCCTGATTGGCATGACACTCGGCCTTTTTCTGTTAGGCATGGCCATTGGTCAGCTTATCTATGGCCCTCTCTCTGACCGCTTAGGCAGAAAAAAAGTATTGCTGGGTGCCATGTTGTTGTTCAGCCTCGCCACCCTGGGTTGTGCAATGGCACCGAATGTGGAAACCCTGCTGGCATTCCGTTTTCTTCAGGCGCTGGGTGCGTGCAGTGCCACCGTGCTCTGGCAGGCTATTGTCATTGACAGGTATGAAGGAAAGCTTGCCGAAAAAGTGTTCGCAACTATCATGCCTTTGGTCGCCCTTTCACCGGCCCTTGCGCCTTTAGTTGGCGCAGCGATTCAGTCACATTTTGGCTGGCGTGCTATCTTCCTGAGCCTGATTGCCTTAGGTGCCGTGTTAGCACTGATGACGACCATGCAGCCTGAAAGTGCCAAGGGTGAAAAAAAGCAGGGCAACGTCTTGTCAGAACTGGCAATTAACTATACAAGCCTGCTCAAGTCAAAAAAATTCATGGGTAACATGCTCATTTTTGCAGCCTGCTCTGCTGCTTTTTTCGCCTACCTGACAGGGTCACCGTTTATCATGTCTGCTATGGGCTACTCAAGCGAAGATATCGGCTTAAGTTATGTGCCGCAGACTATTGCCTTTTTGATTGGCGGCTATGGCTGCCGGGCACTGCTAAACCGCATGGAAGGTAAAAAGCTGCTGCCTTGGCTGCTGAAACTGTTCATCGGCAGTGCGCTGGTCATACTGTTGATCACTGTGCAGCATAAACCCGACACCATCTGGCCCGTTTTACTGCCTTTCTGTTTTATTGCAGTTGCTAACGGTGCGATATACCCCATTGTGATCAGTAAAGCCCTGGAAGACTTCAAGCACTGCAGCGCAACCGCGGCCGGGGTGATGAATTTCCTGCAAACATTAGGTTGTTTTGCGGCCAGTTCACTGGTTGCGGCTTTTGCCGATAAAGGATTGAGCATTGTTGCCTTTAGCATTGCCGGCACCTGTGTCTTCGTTCTGATCGGGTTCGCTTTTGTTGTCAGCAGCCAGCGCCAGCAACTGATTGAGGCACAATCCACTCCAAACTGATCATTTTCTTTCTATCACGGTTCTTCAATTGCAGGCAGCCCCTGATGCTGCCTGCATTTTTCATATTCAAAAATATTGTCTATTGTTCATCGATAAGCCAAAAAATTCCTAATACGCATGAAATGCGTGTTATGCATGCCCAGAAAACCGTCACTATACTGTTCTCTTAGGGACTCTGCTCTATCATGGATGATGGATGATATATGAAGAGAAATGTGATTCATTCGAAAATGCTGCTGTTCTTTTTGCTGCTTTTTATCTTTTTGCTGTGTCTTTTTTTTCTTAATGGCAGTCCTAGCGCTAACCCAGAGAGACGGGGACATCCTATTACACACGCCTCTTCACGGCTTGATAACCACACATTATTGTCTGACGGGTATCAATTTCTGGCAGAAGAATGGGAAAACGCCAGCACACTTCACTCAATACTGAACCAGCTCAGTGTGAGTCAGTTTATCTTTAACAATCTGTATTCACGGGAGAAACTTGAAAAATTCACGCTGTTTTCACTGATCTCTTTCGGCTTTCTTCTCGGCTGTCTGGTACTGGCCTGGCACCTGCATAAAATGCTTCGCCATGAAAAACGCCTGAAAGGCGAGTTACACGACATGGTCAAAAAGTTCAGCCATGTACTGAAACATGCTCCGGACGGCATGGTTCTGCTCAAGCAGGACAACACTGTACTCAATATCAATCAGTCCGCTTGCCAGATTTTGAACACCTCAGAACAACAGGCTTCACACCAAGAGATTACCGCTTTGGTTAACGATCCCGAAGCCAGTAACAAGCTGGCTGGATTACTCAGTCAGGTACACGGCAAGATGAATCAGGGTGATAACCAGCCCGTCAGTCAACAGATCACCATCAACACTACGTCTGTACAACACCTTGAAATCATTGCGAGCGAAACCGCTTACAATGACGGTAATGAGATTTTGTTAAATATCAGGGATGTCACTGTATGGGTTGATCGTGAAGAAAAACTGAAAAGCTTGTCCCGCGCCCTGGAGCAAAGTGACGACTCTATCATCATCACCAACGAAAAAGGGATCATCGAGTATGTAAACCACAGCTTTGAAAAATATAACGAGCTCGATGCCAACGAGCTGATCGGCAGTGATGCCGCGCACCTGATTCTTACCGCTCTGCAAAATCCGGCAGAACTGGCAAAATTGCAGCAACAGCTGGTCAAAGGCCAGACAATCAACCGCATCATCTCGCACCGCAAGAAAGATAACAGTCTGGTGTATATGGAAAAACGCATTTCTCCTATTCGCAATAACCTGGGGAAAATCAGCCATTACATCACAACAGGGAAAGATATTACCGACAGAGTGCTGTTTGAAAGCAAACTCAAACAATTAGCGCACTTTGACATACTCACCCAACTGCCAAACCGATTGATGCTGCAGCAGCAGATCGATCACCTGCTCCAGCAATCGCCCTGCCCTGTCATTGGCCTGCTCACCCTCAACCTGGATCGCTTTAAGCAAATCAACGATTCTCTGGGTCACGACACCGGCGATCAGGTGCTGCTAGCCGTCAGCGAACGTCTGCAGACTATTTTGCGTGAAAATGACATGCTGGCGAGATTAGGCAGTGATGAATTTGCCATCCTGGTAGCATCAGATAACCGGCTGCCCGCTCTTGAACACCTGGCCGAGCGTATCCTTCGTCATCTCAGCGAGCCGATGACACTGGGCAGTAAAGAAGTGGTGGTCGGTGCCAGTATTGGTATCACCTACAGTGACAGCATCCATTCGACCAGCGAAACCTTGCTCAGGCAGGCAGACATTGCGCTGTATAAAGCCAAAGACAACAAACAACAGCAACAATACCGGGTTTATAACCGGCAAATGGGTGCCAACAGTGTCAAACGTTTGGAAATGGAAGCTCAACTGAGGCAAAGCTGCGGCACTGATCGCTATCAGTATTACTATCAGGGCCGGTTTGACTCACGGACCCGTCAGCTTTGCGGAGCGGAAGCGCTGCTACGCTGGGTCGATGATGACAACCGCATCCAGTCACCCACTGAGTTCATCCCTATTCTGGAAACCACAGGTCTGATTATCGAGGTTGGTGAGCATTTGATTCAGCAGGCTTGCAAACAATTACGCCAATGGCAGTTACAAGGCCACTGGCTGCATTTTGCCCTGAACATTTCAGCCCGGCAGTTGCTGAATTCTGATATTGTCAGTACTGTCAGCAAAGCGATACAGAATAGCCAGTGTGACCCTAGTTTTTTAGAGCTGGAAATCACAGAGAGTGTCGTCATGTCTGACGTTAAGCTGGCATTGAATAAGTTACGTCAGATCAACGCGCTGGGAGTCAGAATTGCCATTGATGATTTTGGTACCGGCTATTCCTCCCTGGCCTACCTCAGTCGGTTTCCGATTCAGATACTCAAAGTCGATCGCGAGTTTGTCCGTGATTTACCCCTCAATAAAGAATCTGTCACCATCACTAACGCTATCGTTGAGTTGGCCCATAATCTAAATATCAGCGTGGTGGCAGAAGGTGTAGAAACCAAAGGACAGGCAGATTTCCTGGCAAGCATAGGTGTAGAAGAATTTCAGGGATTTCTGTACTGTAAGCCACTGCCGCTATCAGATTTTGAAACAAGGTTTTTGCTGCCAGTTCAGAATACGAAAGAACATTCTACCTACTGAGTCAGATTACCTCAGTTTGTAAACTTTCACTTCTGCCAAGAGCCAATTACAATACGCTCAGTATGGGCGAGGATAGAAACATGGATTTTAGCGATTATCTGGAAACGGTGCTTAAGCAACGTCAGCAACAGGCCAATAAACCGGTCCAAAATAAGCAGCAACCTGTCTGGCTGCAACAGCGTATGGAAGACAAAACCAGCCAAAGTACGGCACGTGATGCAATAGCCAAAGCCCAGGAGGATGCCTCTGTTCGAGCCGAACAGGAAACCAAAGCCCCTCATGTCAGAATTAATGGCCGCTACATGTCACAGGAAGAAGCACAGGCTAAAGCAAAATTGCAAACTCAGGCAGCGCCTGCTAATGCCGACAGAATTGCCTATATTGAATCGCTCAAAAAAACACTACGTGCCAAAAAGTATCAATAATCACCCGACTGCTTCCCGCCAGCTTGTGACAACGTCACTATAGCTTTGTGCCTTTCATCTGATTTTCAGCCTCAGTGGGGTTGAAAATAACCTCATTCGACTATGCTTAAACGAGTAAACATTTTTAACTGCAAGGGATGCGCTGACCAGCAGTAATCTCTGACCAATAAGCAAATAGTTGAACGTTTATAAAAACAATGACGAAAAAGCAGGGCTTTCATTCACTAAAATTTATGGAGTGACAGACATGTTAGGTGAAAATCACGCACTCTTCATTGAGTTCCCCGAAATGCAGGACAAAATCACAGAGTTGAAGACCTGCGACGAAAGCTTTAAGGCCATGTCAGACCGATATCACCAGCTTGACCATAGAATACGGGGATTGGAATGCAGCAACATTCCCACCGAAGATCACCACTTCACCCAACTGAAAATGGAGCGTTTGCAGCTTAAAGACAAAATTTACAACATACTCATGAACTGAGGTTGTCAGCTTTTCCCTGGCTCCACCCTCTGCTATCCAGGGGGTGGAGAACCTTCCCCGCCAAACACCATCATCACCTGCCTCAAGCAAGCTATTTGTAACAAAACATTGCTGTCCGGTATTTTAATAACATTTATTGATAGAATCCGCGCCCTCAACAACAAATACATCTTTTTTTGATTGCTACCAAGAAAAGTTTAGTAAAGCAGTTGCCGTTCCGGCATTTAGAGAGACCTATGAAAACATTTGATCGCGCCAAGCAAATCCTGCTGGCAGGGTTCTGTATTAACTTGTGTATGGGCATTTTGTATGCCTGGAGTGTATTTAAGAAAGCCTTAGTGGTAGACCTTGGCTGGTCAAACGCCGATGCGTCCCTGCCCTATACCGTTGCTATCATTACCTTTTCTCTCTCATTGTTACTAGCCGGTATTCTTCAGGACAAAATCGGTCCGCGTAAGGTCTTGCTGCTCGGCACGACCATGGTTGGCCTGGGTATGATTGTATCCAGCTTTGCCACCACACCACTGCTGCTGGTGCTGACTTTCGGGGTATTGACAGGTTGCGGTATTGGCTTTGGCTATGCCTGTTTAAGCCCTTCAGCAATGAAATGGTTCCACCCTTCGAAGAAAGGCATGGTAAACGGACTGATCGCGGCCGGTTTTGGCCTGGCTGCTGTGTATCTGGCGCCGCTGACATCATCCCTGATTGCCGATTACGGTATTAATCAGAGCTTTCTGATCCTCGGCATCGCTGTACTGCTGGTCGCTGTCCCTCTGGCATGCACTATCAACAACCCACCGGAAGGCTACCAGCCGGAGGCGCCATCTGCCGTCGCGGCCTCTGCCAATCTGGCACCAGCTGTTAACATGACCTGGCGCAGCATGGTGAAAACACCCCAGTTTTACTCCTTGTGGGTGATGTACGCCTTTGCCTCCGCGGCAGGCTTGATGATTATCGGCAATATTACTTCTATTGCAGCGACTCAGGCCGATCTCTCTGACGCGGCGTTTCTGGTGGTGATTCTGGCTGTGTTCAACTCAGGTGGCCGTATCGCTGCCGGTATACTGTCAGACAAAATCGGCGGCGTTAAAACGCTGATGATTGCCTTTATCATGCAAGCCATCAACATGGTGATGTTCGCCACCTTCGACAACGAGTTCAGCCTGATTGTCGGTGCTGCCGTTGCCGGGGTTGGCTACGGTACTCTGCTTGCCGTTTTCCCATCGATCACAGCCGATTTTTATGGCCTGAAGAATTACGGTGCTAACTATGGAGTTCTATACACTGCGTGGGGTGTCAGTGGCTTCATTGGCCCAGTGGTAGCCGCCGTAGCAGTCGATATGACCGGCACCTACACGCTGGCCTATTCTGTGTGTTCTGGCATGCTGGCAGTCGCGGTACTGTTGTCATTCATCACCAAGCCTGTCACCGCACAAGTAGCTAAAGAGAAGCTAGCGACAGCCGCATAACTGTACGCCTGACTCTTACTGAAAAGCACAGCCAGCCGGCTGTGCTTTTTCATTGTCACTTTTTCAGAACGAGAAACGGGACAGACAAAAAAAACCCGGTTCCAAAGGGACCGGGCAAACAAATAGTGGTGAAAATGTTCCTGATGGGAACAGGATATGCGCTATTAGCGTACCGCTCTGGAAGACTGTGCGATTGGCTTAACAACATTCTTCACGGGTACTCAGGTAGCAAATAGTTAAGGCGTCCGATTTTTGGTTTGATTAAGCATTTTTTCAATCAAATCACTAAAGTCGCGTATTCGAGTGATGAATCGATTGAGACAACCAAATTCAAATATTTCCTCTTTACAATCTGCCCCATCCTCATTGATCCCACCATCATGCTGGCATACGCCACCGCTGGACTCCAGAATCGTCAACTCGGGCGCTTTTCTGCTCTGAATTCAATCTGTTTTTATTGGATAACAACACTAGTTTTTAAATAAAACCATTCACAAACCACCCTTTTATCATGGCTAATCGCAAAGAAAAAAACGAGGAATAATAACAATTCACACATTAGCAAACTCACCGTGTAATACCGAAAATGCGTGCTAGGCTTTGAGCCAAAGGATGAAAACAAGCCACTCGTCCTTTTAACCCCGGTGAGATTCTTCTGTATTCAGAATTTGGTGTCTCTGAGTGAATACCACCTTTCTGGTTCAGGGTGAAGTTCATGTGGTGATCATTCGGTATGGGTTTAGTTTTCACGGTTGAATCTCACTGACTTCAACCGGTAAGAACACATCATCAGTCAATATCATTTCACCCTGGCTTAATCCATCACAGGAAGGATGAATGATGAAAGATAACAAACGTTTTATCACGTCGTACCGAAGCGTATCGGGCATGCTAACCGTACTGCTCATGGCTATCTCTGTTTCAATACCTGAAAAAGTACAGGCAGCCTCTGATTACATTGAAAGGGCCTCACTTTTTGCCAGTGATGCGAGTGCTGATCGAAGGTTTGGAAGAGATGTGGCGATTGATGGCGATACCATGGTCGTCGGCCAAGTGAATGGGGAGCGTGCCTATGTTTTCGAACGAAATGGTTCGGGTTGGTCGGAACAGGCGATCCTGACTCCCAGCGATAGTCTCGGGGGAAATTTCGGAGTATATGTCGCTATCCATGGCGACACAATCGTTGTCGGCGCACCGTATCAAGCAGGATTCACTGGTGCAGTTTATATCTTTGTCCGCGCTGGCAATCAGTGGACTGAACAACAAAAACTCACACCAACCAACCCTCAAACCTTCGATCGGTTTGGGTCCGCCATTGCAATCCAAGGTGATCACTTGTTAATCGGCACACCACAAAAAGACAGCCATGGCACGGACAGCGGCCAGGTGGACTATTACCTGCGCACGGGGACAAACTGGGCATTATCGCAACAATTGGTTTCAAACGACATTGGGGCTGGCGATCTTTTTGGTCGCTCTATCGCACTTCACGACCAAACCGCTGTTGTTGGGTCACCCCGTGGAGACGGCAATTTAGGAGATGCCGAAGTCTTTACGTTAAGCAACGGAGTCTGGTCTGAGCAGCAATCCCTGAACAATCTCGGAGGGACTGCCTATGAGCAATTCGGATCCAGTGTTGCCATTCATCAGGACACAATTGCAGTTGCTATCCCATCTGTTCAGAACTCGGCAACATCCAATACTGGCGCGATATCAGTATACACCCGTAACGGAGGCAGTTGGTCTTTACAGGCAACGCTGACATCGGATACGCCATCCTCCACTCAATCTTTAGGCATTGATGTTGCATTGCAGAACAACAAGCTATTCGCAGGCACATTGAGCCCAGATCCTGCTGAAGCTGAAGTCATCGCATTTGAACGAACCGGTAACACGTGGACGATTGTTCAGAAAATTTCAGCTTCCAGTGGGCTCTTTAGCGATGTGTTCGGATACAGTACAGATGTTGATGGTCATACACTCGTAGTTGGTGCTCCTGGTGTCGATTTATATCAGCCTGATCAAGGGAGTGTTTCAGATGCCGGTGCTGTTTATGTGTTTGAGGCTGACCGCGATGAAGACGGTATTCCTGATGGCACAGACAACTGCCCTGAGATTGCCAACCCCGGTCAGGAAGATGCAGACAATGACGGTATCGGCGACCTCTGTGATGCGCACCTGTTGCGGTTTTATCTGCACGGTTTGAACGTGCCCGGTACCGCAGGCGGGTTTACCATGAACCTGACCGCACCGGCCACACCAACGCCGCTGACACTCAACCTGATCAACGCACCGCAGTGGTATAGCGAACCGGCACTGGACGGCAGCTTTGAGGCGGGCCACTTTACCCTGTCTTTCCCCTGCACCCTTGGCCTGAGCTTACCCACAACCTATGGGCTCCATCGGACGGCACCGGACGGCACAA
>NZ_JAUOQQ010000029.1:0-65471 GCF_030547675.1 Photobacterium sp. 2_MG-2023 | reverse complement strand
GCTCAGCCACTCACCTTCAACATTGGTTTTCCAGGGCAATACCGGGATGCGGAGTCCGGCCTGAACTACAATTTCTATCGGGATTACGATCCGAATACAGGGCGGTATATTCAGCGGGATCCGATTGGGTTGGGTGGGGGAGTAAGCGTCTATACTTATGTTTATAATAATCCCATTAGATATATTGACCCTACTGGTGAAATTGGTCTTTTCGGTGGTATCTATGGTGCTATTTCTGGTGGTATTGGAGGCTATATTTCTGGTGGATGGCAAGGAGCATTAGCTGGTGCTGGTGCATTAGTTGGTGCTGTTAATCCGTTTGGGGCTAGTGTTGCAGGAGCAGCCGCTGGAGCTGGTATAGCAAGCCTTTTGGGCCAAGGTGCTGGTAATGTCGTTGCAGGGAAAGATATCACTAATCTTTGTAATTATGACTTTTCAGCTGCTGGAGGTGCAGCGTTAGGTGGCGCATTAGGCGGTCCATTGGGTACTGCAATCGGTCGTTATGTAGGGCCTTACCGTTTCCCAGTTATTGGGCGACCTCTGGGTGCGTCAAGTATAAGTAATGCTCCGGGAAATACTGTAGGGGCCATTGTTGAAGGCATATCAGTGGGTGTGGGTGAATTAGGAGGACAGCAGTTCTAATATGATGTGGTTATTAACGGCAATTTATTTTCTATTATACTCATTTGTGCTATGGGGAGGATTTATCATTTATGGAAAATCTTTATTGTACCTAGGTAAGTCAGGGGGAGGGTTGAAATTTTTTGGAGGATTTATTATTTATGCAGTATTTTCATGTGTGTTAGTTTCCCCTTTATTTTTAGCACTCACGATGATCGATGATTGGCGAGAAAGTTTTAAATTAAACCCAATTTATACGATTTATTTCTTTGTGTTGTTTCTTCTTGCATCAGTTCCTGGTGGTATTTATTTCAAGAAGCATTATTTAAGTGATCTGAAAAAACTCGGATATTTTGCACAGAGACGATAGGTAAAATGATAAAAAATAATTTGTATTTATGGGTTCTCTGGCTGAACAGTATGTATAAAACCTATTTGTGAACCTAGAAACTATTGTTGATAAAGTGTATGAATAGACAGGACCTTAAGTATTAAGCTTTTCATAAATTCCATCTAAGGTTCTGTAACTTAACAGCGCTGAGTTTTGATGTCGCGGGATTAGTGATACCCGGCGTAACGGGATCGGGGGGCTGCGAGCCGGGTTGCGAAGAGTGGTAGAGCAACAGTAGATTTGGTGCAAGACGTCGCTAGTCGAGCGGAGAAGAAAATTGGTGGCTTTGGTGCTGCAGCAGGCTCAAAAAAGCATGCATATGCGAAGCAGTTAATGGATCGTTATCAACGCCGATTTGGAGGAAGTCTCGAAACAGAAGTTAGTTTTAGAGGTGGTCAACCAGTTGGTTATGGTACAAAAGGAAGCACACGTTTAGATGTTTGGGACCCTGCCACTGGTAATGTTTATGATTATAAATTTACAGTTAGACCGGGAAGGGGCGTTTCAGCTCGTCAACAAACGAAGATTCGTACGCAAGGCCCATCTGGTATTAATAATATTATTGAGGTTAATCCATAGATAATGAAAAAACTAACACCATTAATTAAGAAGAAAATAACGAAGCAGTGGCATGATGAATTTACTGGGCTTGGAATTTATAAAAGCATGTGGCTTTTGAGAAGAGTGGGATTTTTTGTACAAGGAATATGTCTAGATAGGGACTCAACCAATTCTAATTATCTGCCTATATTTCATGTTCATAATCTAGTTGGCCAGAAAGATGATGTTATCTCATTAACTTTGAGAACACCATTTAGGCAAATATCTAATGGTGTGCCATTTCATATAACATTACTTCAGCATGAGAAGAGTTTTTCTGAGTATGTTCTTGACTTTAAAGCACAAACACCACTCCCATTAGAGGGGGGTATATCATGTGATGAGATGATTAAGGCGTATGAAAATTACATTGCGAATGGACAGTATGAAACTCGATATCCATTAAGTCAATATTTTGATATGTTGTGCTTGTTTATATGGTGCGATCGAATTGATGAGGCGAAAGTTTTTTTTGATGATGTGCGTGATAAGATTGATAGTTGGCCATATGATGTTACTCGATATATGGGCGAAAGGATAACTGACTTTAATAATCTTCAAAGTTACATTGATAATCCTGAAGTGATGAGAGCGACCATCGAGACTACGATAGAGAGGCTTGGATTTGCAGGAATTCCATCTGGCGAGTTAATTGAATAATTATACAATCAACACATTATGCTGATTAAATATTCTAATTAAATGGCGTAGCAGGCACCATGAAGAATGCTAGCAAACGCAGTTTGATTGGCTGGGGAACACTTTACTCCGTGAAAACGGCCCTCAGGGTCAGAAAGATTATACCTACGGCGCCACAGGCTACGCCCCGGTCACGATTGATGCAGACGGACAGGTTGCAGATGTGCTGAGTGATCACCTGTCCGCCCCGGTCGGGTTGATTCAGGCACAAAACCTGATCTGGCAACAGGCGAGGAGCCCGTTCGGGAAAGCAGGTGGCACAGCTCAACCAATCACCTTCAACATTGGTTTTCCAGGGCAATACCGGGATGCGGAGTCCGGCCTGAACTACAATTTCTACCGGGATTACGATCCGAATACTGGGCGGTACATTCAGCGTGATCCGATTGGGTTGCGGGAAGGGTTGAATATTTATGCCTACGTGGGCGGCAATCCATTGAAGTATATTGATTCACTGGGGCTGAAAGTTCAAATATGTAGCCAACCAGCTTTTGGGTGGGCACCGGTAGACCATCAGTGGATCAAGACTGACACCAAGGAAGCTGGTATGGGATCAGTCGGGGGCGGCGGAAATGCTGGAAACGAAAGTGGTGATTTGCCCGGTGATCCTGTGGAAGTTACTGATCATACTGGTAGGTATAAACAAAAAGGTGTGTCGTGTGAAGATGTAGATAATGTCGATGAAAATAAAGTGAATGAACTTTTGGAAATTGGAAAAGGGCTTGGTAGATGGGGACCGACAAATCAGTGCCAATCTTTCGTCCAAGATGTAATAAACCAATCAACAATCGATGGATATACATATTAGATGAAAATAGTGAATCCCAAAGTTCTGTATTTTCTTGGCTATTGCAGCATTATTGTTTTTTTATATTCGCTGCTTTGTATTTTTTCTTCAGGAAGTTTGGCAAGTGTTTTTTGTAAAAATGAATTTAGCTTGTTTCATGAACATTTTAGGTGCAGGCAGCCATATATAGCATTAATTTTATGCTTTGTTTCTTTCATTTTATCCGTTTTTTATTTTGGTCTGGACTAAGGTTAAAGAATAAGAAAGGTGGAGGGTAATTGGCGAATATACGTTTATCAGCATTAGAAAACGGGAATCATCTATCGATGGTTTCCGTTCCATAAAATATTATATATTTCCATTTAATCCTCCAACTTGCCATAAGACAAGACATGGTTGGCAATACAACTCATCAACAGGATCTTACCATCCACCCAATGAATTGTGCGGATGGTCATTGTTATTTGGGGATTAAGATGAGCACTAATGATTTAGAAAGTTTGGTTCAGAAAGGTTTTTCGTTCCTTGTTTCTGATTACCATTTTCGCTGTGTTGAAGTTACGAATCATGTCGTTCGTTTTGAAAGTGATAAGGTGTTTATGGCTGTGCGTTATGATGCATACCGTTCGTATGAACTCGATGTTGAAATTGGTGAGCTGAATGTTCTGTATGGTGGGCAAGAGCGGCCATTTAATATGGGAGAGATTCTTAGACTGGAGGGTGTGGCCGAAAAAGAAAGGTATACCTTTTTCCAGGCCAGCACTCCTTCCGTACTGGCTAACTGTGTTGCCAAACTGTCGTCGTTATTGTCTACCTATGCAGTTGAGTTATTGCAACATAATGAGTTCGTTTTTAAACGCCTATCGGGTTTAAGAGAAAGAGAGTGTGACCAGTATGAGTTGAAAAGCAAGCTGGCGCATATCAGAAGAGAAGTACAAATTGCCTGGGAAAATAAAGATTACGCCAAAGTTGCTACGCTGTATAAATCGGTAGAACCTTCTATCAGTGATGTAGAGAAAAATAAACTTGCATTTGCTGAGAAGCAAGTAAAATGACAAAGCCTGCTTTAGCGAGCAAATAAGCGAGGCCACTCTGCAATATGTACTACCGAAAGAAAACCCCAGGTATGCCCCGGTAACCATGTTGGGATTGTAACTGGTGCGAAAACAACGGTTTCACAAAGTTCAAAAACTGACTTAGTTGAAAGTAATGACTGGGGGTTTAGACCAGGACTATCACCAGTATATAGAAGGTGTTCATGTGGGAAATAATGTGATAAATATGGTTCGTATCATTACACTTGTTATTGTGGCTATGATTTCTGGTTCTCTATGTTTTTTTTTTTGGATATCAAGAGGGGGGGATTAATGCATACAATAAAGGGTATATCAGTGGGCAAATTGAATTTGCACTTTCTTTAGAAAAGGAGATTGGATACACTGTCAATGGCAGTGATGATAAAAATATGATTCGACATTTCAAAGATGTGAAAGATATAACAATTTATATTGTGGATAAAGAAGGTGTGAAAACAGTTGCTTTTTGGGAGTAAATTGACATCAGCCTATATGACTAGAAATATATTGCGGAAGTATCTGGAACGAGACATTAAGAAATAAATGTCGGTACACCTGGCCGGTGATGGTATGGAACTCCGAGGAGGGCTAAAGTGGCTCAAGGAACTTTGGCGGGAGGGTTAGCTGGAGATGCTGCAACAGCAGGAGGTTGTGGGTGTCAGAATTAAAAATTCCCGTGCTGGTATATACACCTCGTTATCTGATGGGAGGTATATCTGATGAAAAACAACTTCACATTGTCAGTGAGAAGAAGTTAGCTGAAGGTTGTTTTGATCATGGTGTAGTGATTGATTCCTGCGGAGCAAGGTACCGTATTATATCGGCTAAGAAAAAAGAGGTGTATTCTTTGACTTTTCTGCATGCTATAAAAGCTATTATTGGATGGGATAGTTGGGGTTCAAAGCCTGTTTGGGCTGAATTGGAATTATCTTATACAAAAAAATGAACCTTGACGCGATAAAGTCCGAAATTCTCGATATTCTTCTGAAAAATAAAAATTGGTATTCGAAATATGGCCACACGAAGCATAGCATATTGGTTTTAGTTGATGATGCCAGGACGGTTGAAGATTTAATCAGTAAAATTTCTATTTACCCGTAATCGGAAATGCCAGGACAGATACTCAGAAGAGAAAATATTCAGCGTGATCCGATTGGGCTGGGTGGGGGATTGAATATTTATTCATATGTTAGGGGAGATCCACTGAGTTATATCGACCCATTGGGATTAGCGAGATTTGGGTTCAAGCCATTGAGTGGTGATGAATCTTATTACAGTAACAACCATATTCCCGATGGAAGCAGCAATTATCATCGCGCACATGAACAGCCTTGGTTTGACGGTAATCCAAATGAAAATGTTGGATTTTTTGCTGACGATATTCGTTCAGACGATGGCTATAACAGAAATGAGTATGACTTTTTTGGACCTGTCTATGACGATAATTTAATGCGCCAAGCATTGGATAATATTCGCGAGGATTGGGATAACAACACATACTGTGTTGTGGGCAAAAATTGTCAGCATTTTTC
The DNA here is from genome assembly GCF_030547675.1 of Photobacterium sp. 2_MG-2023. Lineage (NCBI taxonomy): Bacteria > Pseudomonadati > Pseudomonadota > Gammaproteobacteria > Vibrionales > Vibrionaceae > Photobacterium > Photobacterium sp. 2_MG-2023. The sequence goes on along the minus strand of NZ_JAUOQQ010000029.1, from coordinate 59,765 downwards.
AGATGCACTGAGGCAAGAGTATGACCGACTAGCAAATCCTCCAACTTGCCGTATGACAAGACGTGGTAAGAGGTGCAACTAATGGCTAGAAAGCTGAGGATTTATCTTAGTCTGTTGATTTTGATTTTCCCGGTTGCAACATATCTTCTGGGAATAGTGAACGCATCAAATGGATTAGTGTGGTTAGCCCTTGATACCGGTTATTACTATCCTGTTTATGTGATTACACCATCTTTATTTAAAAAGTTAGAAATGGGGCTGCTTGTACCTATGTTGGGAGGGCGATTACTTGCTTTTTTGTTGTATTTACTCTCGCTCTTATTATTTTTCAAAATGAAGGATAAGCTCTTTCCTAACTGATAAATGACGCTGGCTGCTGGTGAAGGTTGGCAATGAAAATCCAGTCAGGGGTTGACCCATCAGTACAGCTACACCCCATTTGGTGAGATTGCACAATGGGATAACGCAGGAATACCCGTCAGTTACGCCTATGATGCGAATGGTCAGATCCAGAACATGACCACCCCGCAAGGGAGCTATTCATTCAACTGGAATGCCAACGGGATTCTCACCCGCCAGCAAACACCCGACGGGTTGGTGTTAACCAATCAGTACGATGCATTAAATCGTTTAACTTCAAGGCGGTACAACCAGGGCGCGTTCAGTAAAGACTGGCAGTATCAGTACAGTCTGGCGGGGCTGCTGGAAAGCATCACTCAGGATAGCGTAAATCAGACTTTTGCATACGATGCCAGCCAGCCAGCCAGCCAGCCAGCCAGCGCTTAGCTTAGCTTAGCTTAGCTTAGCTTAGTTCAGGTGAATACAGTCTCGATGCACTGAAAAACCTTCAAATATGGCTCAGAAGCAGCGGCAATCATTGTCAATGGGACCAGTTGTACTAAGCCCATGCAGCCCCCAAAAGCGGTATACACTTTCTTGTGTTCAGAGTGCAAAGTGGTGTCCCGGATTGTCTTGGAACAACAGCGAAAAGGAAAGCCAACTAGAGACACGATAAGAGGCTAGTGGTATATATGTAACAAGATGTTTCTTTGGCTGAATTATGAATATTGAATATTTCTTTCAAAATCCAATGATCCCTTTTCCTGAAGGGTATCTTGTTGTCAAAAACAAAAAACACCAGATTGTCGCCTGCAATGAAGCACACCAGAAATTAGCCGGGAAGCATGAGCACGCACAGCTGCTAGGTTTAACTGACAATGATTTACCTTGGAGAAGTTACGCCAATCTCTATCAAATGTATGAAAAAGATATCATGAGAGGGCGACAATACAGCTTGCGCCTACCCTTAATCGATGTGTCAGGGTGCGTTCACCAGCTGTATATAAAAAAGCGGGTAATTCTAGACCAGCATGGCTTGATAGCAGGAACAATGACACACGCACTATCGATGAGCAGTAGTGAGAATGAATACATGGTCACCACACAGTTTGCTGCCATTGAACAAATATCCCGCTTGAAGGACAAGCGCTTATTTAAGGTTTGTAAGCGACTGCTACTGAATCCGCAGTGCGATCTGCCCATTGAGCAATATGCTGCGGATGTTGGTATGACATCTAGAAGTTTATCGAGACTGTTTAAATCAGAGCTTGGAGAATGCTTTTCTCAAATGCGCAGGCTGATTCGGGTTTATCTCTCGATTCCTCAATTGTTACATGGCCGCAAACCAAGTCAGGTTGCGCTGGATTTTGGCTATCAGTCTCAAGCCAGTTACTCAACTGTCTTCAAGCAAATCACAGGTTTATCTCCCGGAGGTTACGTCAAAGCCCATTCTCATCAGTAAGCTGGGAAATGGCTGGGTGCTTTTTACTGAGGTAAGAACCGAAGTCATCTGGTCACGCTTTGACTAGTGACTGACATCGTTATCCTCCTGTAACCATTGAGCGACGCGTCTGGCAAAGTAAGTCACCACGATATCCGCACCAGCACGTTTGAAACCGAGCATGGTTTCCATAACTGACTGCCGTTCATCGACAAGACCAGCCTCTATCGCATGTTGCAGAATCGCGTACTCTCCGCTGACTTGATAGACGGCAACGGGCAGGTTGGTGTTTTCACGGATGCGATGAACAATATCAAGATAGGGTGTGCCGGGTTTGACCATTAAGATATCGGCACCTTCTTGTTCATCCATTGAAGCTTCAATCAGTGCTTCCCTACCGTTTGTCGGATTGGCCTGATAGGTTTTACGATCGCCTGATAATTCACAATCCACTGCTTGGCGAAATGGGCCGTAAAATGCAGAAGCGTATTTCATTGAATGAGCCAAAATGCCGACATGATGGTAACCGGCCTGATCGAGAGCCTGACGAATCGCCTGTGTCTGGCCATCCATCATGGTTGAAGGAGCCAGTATGTCAGCTCCGGCTTTTGCTGCGGTCACAGCTTGCTTGGCTAAATTTTCTAATGTGGCATCGTTATCGACATCGTCTCGGTGAATCACACCACAGTGGCCGTGTGTGGTGTATTCACAAAAACAGATATCGGGGATCACAACAATGTCTGGGCATGCCTGCTTTATCGTCCGGATCATACGTGCCAGTAAGCCATGCTCATCCCACGTATCAGAGCCTTGGTTGTCTTTTGTATGCGATATGCCAAATGGCATCACGTAACGGATGCCGAGCTCGTACAACTCACGAACTTCCTGTGCCACATTCTGCTCTGCATAGCGTACTAACCCCGGCAGCGCATCAATAGGCTTATTGGTTGTGATCTGCTCTTCGATAAAAAGAGGCTGAATTAAATCCTGAATACCGATCTGGTGTTCCTGAACGAGTTTTCGAAGATGAGGACTCGCTCTGAGGCGTCGTTGTCGACGGCACATTGTTGTCATTATGATCGACCTTTTATTGTTCGTTTGAATGCATTGTTATGTTTTGAGGGCGAGATGTATTTCGCAAATCGGACACTTTTTTATTCAAATCGGACATGGGCGCCACCGCCTTTGAGTGACTTACTCGGCGGTAAAATGACTGTTAAGCGCGTCAGTGAAAATACGTCTGTAAGTGATACGATGTTTACGATTTTGAAGGCGGTTAGCCGATGGACTGCAAATAAGTGTCATGAACTAGGTGATTGGGCGGTTGCTGGAAATCGGGGACTGGTTGGTGTGTTTGACATCTTTCCCGCCAATTCAGCCCCGCCAATTCCAGAAATGCTGGCGATTCCCGGTGACGATTCGCCCGGCCATAATCAGGCCGGGCTGAGGAATATCTTACTGGTGGTAATTACTCTCCATCATCGGGATAGAAGCGACCTTCCGGGGTGTAAGGTTCTTTATCATCCACAATACTGCGCTGGCCACGAATTTCTCTCAGTTGGTGTTCAAGCATTCTTACCTGCTGATAATCTCCCTCCTGATAAGCGGCTGTGAGGCGTAGTTCAATGTCTTCAATGCGTTCTCGGATACTCATTGTGACCTCCGGCTCAATAGCTGTGACACAGTGCCAGTCAGTGTCTTCCTGACACGTTCCACTAACAAGCATACTGTAAAAAAGCCGACCTGTTTATTCCTATAAGAGGCAGGTTGTACTGTGTATTAGATGTATTAGAAATAAAGAAACCGGAAAGCCAGATTGGCTCCCCGGTTATTGAGATGAAAATGGAGCAGATTCAGTTTTATAGCCGATGGGTAGGCGAATTAACTGATGTCCGGGCGGATTGAGATTACACCCCAAATTCCTGGAAGAGTCTGCGGCAAGCCTGGCCGTCGCGATGGAACAGGTGACAGCGATGCGCCGGAATACCGACTTTGAGCACCTGGCCTGCATCGACATCCAGTATGTCTGGCTGACGGTAAACGAAATCGGCATCAACCCCTTTAAGGTTCAGATAAACCTGAGTTTCGTTGCCCAGCTTTTCTACCACCTGAATATCACCTTCTACTGTGGCGTCCCCTTCATCACCTGAGAGCAGGTGTTCAGGACGAATGCCCAGCGACATGCGATCCCCGCGGGTGACTGTGGTGCCATCAACAGGGATCCAGAAAGTGGTACCGTTAGCAAGCTGAACCATCACGCGCTCTTTTTCAACCTGCTCGACAAACACGCTGATGAAATTCATTTTAGGCGAACCAATGAAGCCGGCAACAAACCGGTTCTCTGGGTAATGGTATAACTCAAGAGGCTTACCAACCTGAGAGACGAAACCGCCATCAAGCACGACAATCTTATCAGCCATCGTCATGGCTTCTACCTGATCATGGGTCACGTAGATCATGGTGCAACCGAGTTGCTTATGCAGTTTGGCGATTTCAATCCGCATTTGGACACGAAGCGAAGCGTCGAGATTGGACAAAGGCTCATCGAGCAGGAAGACATTCGGTTGCGCGACCAGTGTACGGCCAATAGCGACACGCTGACGCTGACCGCCTGACAAAGACTTGGGCTTGCGGTCTAAAAGGTGGCCTAACTGAAGGATGTCGGCGGCGTTTTCTACCCGCTTACGAATTTCTGCTTTATCGGCTTTCGCCAGTTTCATTCCGAACGACATATTGTCGAACAGGTTCAGGTGCGGATACAGCGCATAAGACTGAAAGACCATACCCACACCGCGCTGGGCAGGTGGGATATCATTCATACGCTGTTCACCTATGTATAAATCACCTGAGGTAATGTCTTCCAGGCCAGCAATACAGCGCAACAGAGTGGATTTACCGCAGCCTGATGGCCCGACAAACACCACAAATTCTCCTTCAGCGATATCCAGATTGACGTTTTTTGAAATCAGGTTATCGCCATAAGCTTTACTAACATTGCGTAAAGTGACACTCGCCATCTGGCTTCCCTCTATATTTTGTCTCTGGCCCGCACAATGGTAGATGTCATTAGGCGTGCCAGTAAAGTCGGTGTAGAAAAAACAGGGTAGCGCCCAAAGTACAGCGGCATTGGAGTGGCTGCTACCCGTAAACTGCGAAAATGACTTCCCAACACTCTCGCAGGTGTGACGATGCCAAGTGGTGGACATCAATGTTGCTTCATGCAGCAACAATCAACAATAAAAAGACAGTTTACCGTTGAACACGCTCAAGCCTTGTTGAGGTTGATGTCATTGTGCGGAAAACACCTTAATACAACATCCTCCCTGCACTATTCTTCTCAGGGGGATGAGTGGGGGAGGAGTATTCAGATCACATTTTCTCAGACGTCGTGCTGCCTGTTGAAATCATTGCAAGTAGTATGTGCTCTCTGTCACGAATGGTCGTTGTTTTTTGAACTTGGTCACCTCCGTAAATGATAAGGATCACGATTTCCACTCTGCGCTATGGGGGGCGTAGCGTCTGGGATGATGCTTCATAGGGATGACTGATAGATGATAGAGGCTGGAAAATGTGTTGCCGATTGAAAACGCAACGATAACCATCTGGAAGGATATAACAATGAAGAAAGTCCTCAGTACTGTCGCACTCTGTACCCTTGCCGCACTCAGTTCTGTTTCAGCGCATGCTGCTATTGAAGAAGGTCAGATCACTATCTGGATTAATGGTGATAAAGGCTATACTGGCCTGGCCGAAGTGGGCAAAAAGTTTGAAGCTGACACGGGCATCAAAGTCACGGTTGAACATCCTGATAAGTTGGAGGAGAAATTCCCTCAGCTGGCATCAACCGGTGATGGTCCGGATATCGTACTCTGGGCACACGACCGTTTTGGTGGCTACGCTCAGGCAGGCCTGCTGACAGAAGTGAAACCTTCTGATGCGTATCGTAGCAAGTTTGCTGATTTTACCTGGGATGCCGTGTCGTACAACGGTAAATACGTAGGTTATCCGGTTGCGGTAGAAGCATTATCATTGATTTATAACAAAGATTTACTGCCTGAGCCGCCGAAGAACTGGGAAGACGTGGTTGCTCTGGATACTGAGCTGAAAAAGCAAGGTAAACGCGCCATTATGTGGAACCTGCAAGAACCCTTCTTTACCTGGCCACTGCTTGCAGCTGACGGCGGTTATGCCTTTAAATTCACCGCTTCCGGCTATGACGCGAAAGATGTTGGCGTAAACAACGAGGGCGCAAAGCGTTCCATGAGCTTTGTGAAGAGCCTGGTTGATAAAGGTGTGATTGCCCCTGACGTCGATTATGCCATCGCTGAGGCTGGTTTTAACAAAGGTGATGTGGCTATGACAATCAATGGCCCCTGGTCTTGGGCGAACATTGATAAAGCGGGCATTAATTATGGCGTGGCAATGCTGCCTAAGTTGAATGGCAATCCGTCCAAGCCATTTGTTGGCGTACTGACTGCAGGTATCAGCTCTGCTTCTCCAAACAAAGATCTGGCCGTTGAGTTTATTGAGAACTATCTGCTGACTAACGATGGTCTGCGGACTGTAAACAATGACACCCCGCTGGGTGCGGTTGCGTTGAATTCGTTTCAGGAAGAGCTGAGCTCGGATGCCCGTATTTCTGCGACGATGGGGAATGCGATGAACGGTGAAGTCATGCCGAATATTCCTCAGATGTCTTCTTTCTGGTATGCAGAGAAAGCAGCAATTAACAATGTGGTTAATGGGCGTCAGTCTGTGGAAGACGCATTAAATACTGTTGCTGATCGAATGACCAAGTAAACTTACCTATCGGAGCAAGCACCTGCTTGCTCCTTCCTCAGACGTACTGCGAGGAACGCTGATGCAGTCTCATCATGTTGCCGAACTGGCCCTTGACGCTACCGATATGACAATGAACTCAAAAAACAAACCTGCCCTGCGAACCTGGCTCAAGTGGGCCGCGCTGGGCGGAGTGAGCGCCATTAACGGTTATGCCACCATACTTATGTATGCACGTGCTGAATATGCGTTTGCATTACTGACCCTTATTCTGACAGCTCTGGGCGTTTATGTGTTTGCCCGCAAGAGTACCTATGCGCATCGTTATATTTATCCGGGTGTCGCCGGGATGATTCTGTTTATCATCTTTCCTCTCGTGTATACCGTTGGCCTCTCCTTCACAAACTACAGCGGGAGCAACCAGCTTAGCTTTCAGCGCGCCCAGTCAGTGTTAATGGAACAGTCCTTTCAGACAGGTGAAAGCTATAGCTTTTCTCTGTATGGCGAGGAGGGGCGCTATCAGTTAGCACTCAATACTCAGGATGGCTGGTATCTGAGTGAACCCATTGACCTGAAGGCATTGCCTGAATCGTTAAGCTTGTCTCTGTCCCAACAGCCGTCGACAGATGCGGCGCCACTAAAAACAGTGATTCAGAACCGTCAGCAGTTGAGCGCTCTGGTCGTCAGCTTGCCAAACGGCGAAAAACTGACAATGTCAGGCTTGCGTAAGTTTGCCGCCAGCCAGTCGCTTTTTGCACTGCAGAATGATGGTGAAACGCTGATCAATCAACAGACCAAGCAAGTGTACAAACCCAATTGGGAAACGGGTTATTATCAGGAAGTCAACGAGGCAGGGCAGTTTATCGGCGAGTCGATGTCGCCGGGCTTTATCGTCAACAGCGGCTGGGACAACTTCACCCGGATATTTACCGATCCTGGTATTCAGGGGCCATTTGTCAGTATTTTTATCTGGACCATAGTGTTCTCGGCCCTGACTGTTGTGTTCACTTTGGCGGTTGGTGTCGTACTGGCACAGGTGGTGTCCTGGGAGGCATTGAAAGGACGTGGCCTTTACCGCGTGCTGCTCATTTTGCCTTATGCCGTACCTGCCTTTATTTCGATTCTTATATTCAAGGGCCTGTTTAATCAGAGTTTTGGCGAAATTAATCAGGTATTGCAAGGTCTGTTTGGCTTGAGTCCATCATGGTTCACCGATCCGTTTCTGGCCAAAACCATGATTCTGATTGTGAACACCTGGCTGGGATACCCTTATATGATGATTCTGGCAATGGGCCTGCTGAAAGCCATTCCTGGTGATTTGTATGAAGCTTCCGCCATGGATGGGGCTGGCCCGTTGGATAACTTCTTCCGCATTACGCTGCCCATGCTGGTGAAACCGATGGTGCCACTCTTGATTGCCAGTTTTGCCTTTAACTTTAATAACTTTGTATTGATTCAACTGCTGACAAACGGCGCGCCGGATATGCTGGGTACCAGCGTACCTGCCGGTCATACGGATCTTCTGGTGAGTTATACCTATCGCATTGCTTTTGAAGGTGCGGGCGGACAGGATTTTGGTTTGGCTGGTGCGATTGCCACATTGATATTCTTGCTGGTAGGCGGATTGTCGTTACTGAATATGAAATTCACAAAACTGGATGCTGAGTAAGGGGAAGACTCATGGCGATGGTACAACCAAAATCATTGAAATATCGCGTTTGGGCGACGCATATAGCAATGTGGTGCTTTCTGGCGCTGATCATGCTGCCACTGTTGATGGTAGTCGCTATTTCCTTCCGTGAAGGGAATTATGCCTCTGGTGAACTTATCCCAAGTGATCCGTCGCTGGAACACTGGAAACTGGCGTTAGGGATTGCTGTCGAACATGCCGATGGCAGTAAAACAATGCCGCCGTTTCCGGTACTGACCTGGCTTTGGAATTCTGTGAAAGTTGCCGGGCTCACTGCCATCGGAATTGTGGCATTGTCCACAACTTGCGCTTACGCTTTTGCCAGAATGCGCTTTGCCGGTAAAAGCCAAATTCTGCGTGCTATGCTGATATTACAGATGTTTCCGCCAGTTTTGGCATTGGTAGCATTGTATGCATTGTTCGACCGCCTGGGCGCCTATGTTCCGTTTCTTGGCATGAATACTCACGGTGGTGTGATCTTTGCTTACATGGGAGGTATTGCTCTGCACGTGTGGACAATAAAAGGGTACTTTGAATCCATCGACAACTCACTGGAAGAAGCAGCAGCGTTAGATGGGGCAAGCCCATGGCAGGCATTCAGGCTGGTTTTGCTACCGTTATCTGTACCTATCCTGTCTGTAGTGTTTATTCTTTCGTTTATTGCCGCTGTAACCGAAGTTCCTGTTGCATCCTTGTTATTACGTGATGTAAATTCCTACACGTTAGCTGTTGGAATGCAGCAATATTTGTATCCGCAAAATTATCTATGGGGTGACTTCGCAGCCGCTGCTGTGTTGTCCGCATTACCGATTACTCTGGTATTTTTGCTGGCTCAGAAATTTCTTGTCGGTGGTCTGACTGCCGGAGGGGTAAAAGGATAATTATAAACAGGCCTGCTTTCACTTAGGTGCAGGCCACTCCCGAGATGAATACTTAGCTTTGGTTTGGCCGCCGATCTGTTAAGTCACTTCTCTCACATTATTGGCGTTGCTGCATAGCTGGACCTTCTCTCTGTTTTTATACAGACAGTGGTTTGATTGGTAACCATAGCCCGGTGTTTTCACCGGGCTTTTTATTATTGGAGCAATCAATACCATTACATTTCGAAGGGAGCTTCTGACGTTCGCTCATAGCCATTCCCAATAATCCCGCCCACTTTTTTCTCTTTAAACGCCACCTGAAGAATGTGTCTTTTATTCATACAGTGAATCCTGGATATTGAACTTTTTTGCTTGCAATAAATTTACTTGTGTTTGTGAACAAAAATATTAATCTGATATGCGACTCGTTTTATTGTGAATGAGTTGGTACGGGTTAATCAGTGTTTGACGTGCAGGGAGCAGGCAATGGATCCAATATTTTATATTGAGATTGAGGGTGTCATCTGGAAAGTGATGCCAGACGGAAGCTGGCAAAGACTGGCTCCGGATGAGCACATGGATCCAGCCATCACGCTGGTAGAAGATACCGCTCAGCTTGAGCAAGCCGTACAAGTTGGCGAGCAAGACTCCTCATCGTCGGTTCCGGCAGCTTCTGACATTGATACCCCTGCATCAACAACATCGACCTCTTCAGACGATAGCCAGGATCTCTCCAGCGACAGCGCAGGCTTTGTTACTTATATCTCGCCAGATTTACCTGAAGTGTTGCCGGAAGCTGGCTTCAACACCCAGCCGACTTCGTACCGGGCTGAAACGAATTCTCCGGCTGACGGTGTACTCAATCTGCTTAGTACAGAAGCCAGACTGACGGTACAGATTGATGACGGTGGTGATGGCTATGAAAATCGGTTTGAAGTACCTTCGGTAACGATCAGCGGTGATGCTTTTGAAATCCGGGACGGCTGGACCATTTCCGTGACTGTCACTGATGTAAACGGACAAACAGTGTCGCTGACAGCAAAAGTCAGGGATGAAAGGTACGAGATTGATAATGTTGATTTGAGCGGCCTTGCCGAAGGGCCACTGAACGTTTATGCCATTGCTACAGACGTACTGGATAATAGCGTTGATGCGACGGATGCCACCATTAAGGACACACTGGCCGAGCTCAGCGTGGACATAGACGGCAACGGCGATAACTATCTCAATCTGTCCGAAATCAGTCAGGATCAAACCAAAGTCACACTACAGCTGACTCATGTCGAAGATGGGCAGGCCGTAAAAGTCATCATTTCTGATTCTTCGGGTAACACTCTGGATTATGACGGTATCGTTTCAGGTGGCCAGGTTGTACTGGAGCAACTGGATCTGTCATCGCTGTCTGATGGCCAGTTAACCGTTAGTGCTGTCACCAAAGATGTGGCGGGCAACCCGGCCTCTGGCACAGACACCATCATCAAAGATACTCAAGCTGCTATCACTGTGGGTGTATTTGGTAATGGTGATGATTACCTCAATAAAGAAGAGTCTCTGTCAAGCTGGGCTGGCGGAACCGTTACTCATGTAGAAAACGGGCAGTCTGTCTATGTCACTGTGACGGATTCAGCCGGTACAAGCATTCAGGTTGAAACCCAAGTCATCAACGGCAAGTGGCTCGCAACTGGTGATATCTCGTCGTTGGCGGACGGTGAGGTAACAGTAACGGCAGAAACCACGGATATTGCAGGTAATCCAGCGATCAGTACGGACACCATCATCAAAGATACTCAGGCCGCCGTCACAGTGGATATCGACGGGCAGGGCGATAATTTCCTCAATCAGTTTGAAGCTCCCGTCAGCGATATCACAGGCACAGTCGATAATGTCGAAGACGGCCAGACGGTGTTCGTCACCATTACAGACATCAATGGCGATACAGTGACCGCTCAAAGCACGGTATCCGGCGGAGCCTGGAGCCTGCCGGATCTGGATCTCAGCGGCTTGTCAGACGGGGAACTGAGGGTACAGGCGGACACCACAGACATCGCGGGCAACCCGGCCACCAACACAGACACCATCATCAAAGATACCCAGGCGGCGATCTCAGTCGGGGTGTTCGGTAATGGTGATAACGTTATCAACCAGACTGAATCAGTCTCCAGCTGGGCCGGTGGTACTGTAACCAATGTTGAAGACGGCCAGACAGTGACGGTATCGGCCACTGATATCAACGGGCTGACTGTTCAGACGCAGACGACTGTGGTGGACGGCAAGTGGGTGGTGAACGGCGATGTGTCGTCACTGGCGGACGGTGAGTTGACCATTAAAGTCGAGACCGTCGATGTGGCGGGTAACCCGGCTTCCAGCATCACAAGTATTGTGAAAGATACGCAGGCGGCCATCACGGTAGATATTGACGGCAAAGGCGATAACTATCTCAACAAAGCCGAAGTTCCTGTCTCTGATATCACAGGGACAGTCAATCACGTTGAAGACGGCCAGAGCGTCACTGTCACCATCACAGACATTCATGGTGCGACTGTGACAACAGAAGCCACTGTTTCCGCAGGCGTCTGGTCTGTCGACGATCTGGATCTCAGCAGCCTGGCAGACGGCGAGCTGACGGTTCTGGCGGAAACCACAGACGTAGCAGGCAACCCGGCCTCAAACACAGATACCATCCTCAAAGACACGCAGGCGGGCCTCACAGTTACCATAGACGGCAAAGGGGATGGCTTCCTCAATGCGGCTGAAGCCCCTGTCAGTGATCTTTCCGGTACGGTCGACAACGTAGAAGACGGTCAGATTGTGTCTGTCACTGTGACTGATGTTAACGGTGACACTGTCACTAAAGACACCACAGTCTCGGGTGGTGTCTGGTCTGTTGACGATCTGGATCTCAGCAGCCTGGCGGACGGCGAGCTGACGGTCCTGGCAGAAACCACGGATATCGCAGGTAACCCGGCCGCGAATACCGATACTATCGTCAAAGATACACAGGCGGCCATTTCGGTTGAGATAGTAAGCCATGGTGATAACTATCTGAATAAGCAAGAGTCCGAGTCGAGCTGGGCTGGCGGTACGGTGTCCAATGTGGAAGACGGCCAGACTGTGCACATTACCGTCACGGATTCGTCAGGGAAGGTGGTGGAGCTGGAAACGACTGTCGTTGATGGCAAATGGACCATCAACGGCGATATCTCGTCACTGGCCGAAGGGGAACTGACAGTCAAAGCCGACACCACGGACCTGGCAGGCAACCCGGCCACATCAGCAGCCTCGGTGATAAAAGACACACTGGCCGCCGTCACAGTGGATATCGACGGGCAGGGCGATAATTTCCTCAATCAGTTTGAAGCTCCCGTCAGCGATATCACAGGCACAGTCGATAATGTCGAAGACGGCCAGACGGTGTTCGTCACCATTACAGACATCAATGGCGATACAGTGACCGCTCAAAGCACGGTATCCGGCGGAGCCTGGAGCCTGCCGGATCTGGATCTCAGCGGCTTGTCAGACGGCGAACTGAGGGTACAGGCGGACACCACAGACATCGCGGGCAACCCGGCCACCAACACAGACACCATCATCAAAGATACCCAAGCGGCTATTACGGTTAATGTAGACAGTGGTTCTGATGGTTTTCTGAATCCGTCAGAACTGCCAGCCACGCGTTTGTCAGGCGCTGCAACTCATGTTGAAGATGGTCAGACGGTGACCATAGTCGTTACCGATAGTAATAATGTGTCGCAAAGCTTCACCGCCATTGTTAACCAGGGCATCTGGGAAACCACGCAAGATTTGTCAGCGCTGGCTGACGGCCCGCTGAGTGTCACGGTAGCCACCAGCGATCTAGCCGGTAACCCGGCCACTGCGACAGATAACACAGTGGTTATTGATACTCAGGTGACTATAGACATAGACACGCTTGACGGTCTGGGTATTTACAACTTCAAGGGCGGCAACCTGACCTCACTACAAGGGACGACTACAGGGGCCGAAGAAGGCCAGACCGTCACAGTGACTGTCTCTGATGGGGCGAACAGTGTGTTGCTTACCGGTCAGGTCGCGGCTGATGGCAGATGGCTGGTTGAAAATATAGATATCAGCTCGCTGAACGCACAGGCAACCTGGACGATGGATGCCAGCGTGACCGATCTGGCTGGCAACCAGGCAATCGATGATATGCCGACACTGGTGCTGCCTGGCAGTGTCGTGCTGGAAGAATCTGAATTAGGTCCAAATGGTGATGGCACATCCGAAGCGGTGTCAGAGATTAATATTCAATTTGCTGAGTTCAGTATTCATGCGGATCAACCCTACCTCAATGCGCTGACGTCAAATGGCTTGTCAGCCAGTGCAGAATTGTCTGCTGATGGTCAGAGCCTGAACGTCATTCGCAGCGATGGCAAATTGATACTAAGTGCCGTGATTAACGGAGCAGGCGATGGGATAACCGTTACTTTGTATGCGCCCATCGATCAGGGGATTGGTACCGACACCACCCAAACGGCCATCATGATAGAAGGCACACAGCATGATGCGGACGGCACCACAGAAACCGTGCTCGCACCTGTTGTCACCTATATTCTCGATTCAGAGCCTGTTGCGACGGATGACTCTTTTGATGTTGTTGAAGCCTCGCTGAGTTCAGGCAATATCCTTGATAATGACTATGATCTGGATAAAGGGCTGGTGGTGCGTTTCATCCGTCACGATTTTGATGGCGATAACGTGATGCAGGATGCAGCAATTCCTGTTGGTGGAAGTGCTGTATTTACGACCGCACAGGGTGTGCTGACGATATTCAGTGATGGTCGGTGGACATTAGAGGCAGATCGTAACCTGGATAACAGTCAGGAACAGGCTGTGCGGTTTTCTTATCTGGCCGGTGACAGCGATATAGATTACGACATTGCAGATGTCGTCATCAATGTCCATGACGGCGCTGCAGGATCGATAAGCGATGATGCCGCGACGGCCACTGAAGGCAAAGTGTCAGACAGCCCCCAGTCTTTTGACGGCAGCATTCAGTTTATTGCCGGTTCTGATGATCCCGCTACAGCGACGTTTGCTTTCGACCCGGCGACGTTAGCATCATTAAATGCGCTTCAATTGACGACTGGTACAGGTAATCAACTTGTCCAGTTTACCTTAAGCAACGATGGCCGGGTGATCACCGGGACCACGGCTGAGGGCGAGATCGTACTCAGTATGACAATGTCAGGCAAAGTGGTTGGCAGTGATATTGAAGGCAATATTCAGCTGACGCTGGCACGGCCGATTAATCATACGTCGTCGAATGATGCCATCAGTCTGCCGGTGATCATTCTCGGTGAAGACTCGGACGGCACGACGATTCCTGCCGGTGAATTTGTCTGGACGTTAAAAGATGGTGCTGATCCTCAGCTGACCTCTGTGTCAGGTGTCAACCTCAATGAAGATGATCTGGAATCCGGGGATGTTACCGGGCAGGGCAGTTTCAATCTCACTGTCGGCAGTGATGCCATTCAGAGCCTGGCATTTAATCTTGCTGATCAACCGGAATTAAGCAGCGGTGGAGAGCCGATTACCTACACGCTTTCAGCCGATGGCAGTCTGTTGACAGCCTGGGCCGGTGGTGAAGAAGTCTTTACTGTTCAATTGGGAAGCTATCAGCCGGAAGCTGACGCCACAGTGACTTATGACTTTACGCTGAAAAAAGCCATCGATCAGCTCAACGGAGATACTGCGCTGCCTCTTGTCGTGACGACGATTGACGATGACGGTGACAGTTCAACATTAACCCTTCCCATTAATGTTAATGACAGCCAGTCCGGTGGCATTACTTCCGGGGCCATATCAGTTACAGAATTACCTAAGGTTGAAGCGGCACTTGATGCAGACGCGACAGTCTCGCTCACTGTCACTGCGAACAAAGATCCGATTATCAAAATTGGCCTTCAGCTGAGCAATGGCGATCCTGTACTGGACAGTAACGGCCAGCCCGTCACCCATTATCATGAAGCCCTGATCTGGCGCGACAACGGCGATGGCAGTTACGATGCCGTTCTGCCAAATGGCCAAAGCGTGTTTACGGTTTCCTTGCCTGAAACAATCTCTGTTGCTTCAGGTACAGTGGCCAATGTTGATCTTAACTTCACTCTGCATCAGCCTGTCGACCACGGCAACTCTGGCCTGGAAGATACTCAGCTTGAGCTGAATTTACCTGTGGTAGTCACAGACAGTGATGGAACAGAGCAGCAAGCAGACACGACAGTGACCGTGTTTGACGGCAAAGATCCGGTGTTGTCTGTGGCAGGCTCCATCTCTGTGGATGAAGATGGGTTGCTGGGTGATGGCACAGAAGATGGCGTTTCTTCAACAACCCCTGTGATATCAGTCGCTAAAGGCAGTGACGACATCGCTGAAATTGTACCGGATGTGGATGCATTTAATGCCTTGGGCTATCAGAGTGGCGGCGAGGCTGTGTTACTGAGTGATAAAGATGCCAATGGCTGGTATATCGCTAAAACTCAGACATCGGGTGACGAGGTATTCAGGCTCAAACTCAACACCGATGGCACAACGGAGTTTGTGTTGGTTTCTTCACTGGATCACCCGACGGGTAACGGTGAAAACAACCTGCCGCTCAACTTTAACGTCCATGCCGTTGATATGGATGGCGACACGTCAGCCAGCGTGACGCTTACCGTGAATGTGCAGGATGCTGTGCCGGAAAGCACCGACAGTACGCTGGAACTGGTTGAGGGGGAAATCTTTTCGACCAATCTGCTTAGCGATGTTCGTATGGGCGCGGATGGCGGAGAGCTGAACCGTTTTATCTATAACGGTGTTGAATATAACTTCGAGACCGCGGGTGTGGATTATTTCGATGTCGATTTGGTCAACACTGAGAATAATGAAACCTATGGCTCATTTCGTTTGTACAAAGATGGCCGGCTGGATCTGACCACAAAGGGCTCGGTGCAGACAGATCCAACTGTAATTGATGATCTGACTTATGTGGTTCGTGATAATGACGGCGATGAAGCAACCAATACCGCAAACCTGATCCTTGGCGATAATGCCGGCAGTATAAGAACATTGAATACTGAAACGCTGGAAGATACCCAGACTGGCTCTCTGCATATCTTCGTAACCCCAGGTGATAACGATCAGGGCGAGCGGGTAGCATCAATTCAAATCAGTGAGGCGTCGTTACAGGGTGGCACCTTGTATCTCAATGGTCAGGCACTAACGGCAGAAAATGGTTATGTCACATTGACGGGCGACCAACTGAGCAGCCTTCCCGGCGAAGTGACTGTGTTTCCTAATGGTAGCCTGACGTATATCCCACCACAGAATCAGTCGAATACGACAACGACAATCTCGCTTGATGTCAGTGCTGTGATAAGCACAACGAATGGGGATAAGTTGATCGATGGCACCCTTGATGTTTCCGTTTTACCTGTCGCGGATGCCCCGGAATGGGCGGAGTCCACTTTTGCCTATGACCTGGTAGAAGATGACCCCAATGTAGTCAATGTAGACATCACAGCCAATCTGGTGGATCAGGACGGCTCAGAAAATCTGAGCTACAAACTGAGTGGCATTCCTGACGGCATTACCCTGATGCTTAACGGCAGTGTGGTTCAGGAAGGGAAAGCCTACACACAGGCGCAGTTGTCACAAATGACAATACGTACCGACGCCAACCTGGCAGGTGTTTTCACCTTCACCGTTATTGCCATTGCGACTGAGAGCGGCAATGTGTTTGCTGACAGCAGTGATAAAACAGCACAGATTACTCATGAAGTCACGGTCAATGTCAGTCCGGATGCCGATGTCCCTAAATTATCTGTTCAGGATTATAAAGGGCTTGAAGATCAGGCTATTAACCTGAATAACATTATTACGGGTCAGTTAACAGATAAAGACGGCTCAGAAACACTCTCTTACCGCATTGAAGTGCAGGACGGCTGGTTGATCGAAGGTGGTACGGCGCAGGAAATATCGCCGGGTGTCTATATGGTATCCGCGGATGAAGTGGCGGCAGGGCAGATAAGATTAATTCCGAAGCAGGATATCAGCTCTGTGACGGAATCGCTGTCCATCAAAGTGACGGCAATTGCCACTGAGTCCTCGGCGGATGGGCTGGATCCGATTAATCAGACGGCAGAGAGCGATACCCAAACCATTACGATTGAACTCAAAGGTGTGGTGGATACCCCGGATGTAACAGATGGCGGGCAGGGACATTGGCAGTTTGATACTGGCACACAGGTGATCTCGGGCACCCAGTCGTTTGCCGAAGATAGCCTTATTCCTCTCGATTTCATTATCAGTACGTCGGACGATGATCAGTCTGAAGTGCTGAATTTGCTGTTAACCAATCTGCCTGATGGTTTTACCCTGGTTGACAGTGCGGGTAATCCCGTTGTGTTGCCAATTGCCAATGTCGACCCTGACACCGGTATCCAGTACCAGATATTCAGTGAACAATTACAGAATACCTACCTCAAGGCGCCGCAGGATTTCAGCGGTGATATCCACCTGGATATTTTGGTGGTTTCAACAGAACCGGATGGCGACTCTGACACGTTCAATCTGGGGGTTGATATTAGCGTTTCTCCTGTGGTCGATGAACAGGATGGCACAATATTCACCGCTGACGGTATAGAGGACAGAGCCGCCAGTTTTGCCGTTTTGCCTGTTCCCGGCCAGGATGCGGATGGCAGTGAAACACTGACGGGATACAAGATTGATTCCCTTCCTGATCAGCTGACGCTCTTTTTTGATGGTGTTGAAATTCAGGTACCGGAAGGCGGGCTGGATATCAGCACGCTTGACCCGGACGCGACCCTGGCCGAACTGATCCAAAGCGGCCGGATGACTGTTCGTGCTTCGGAAGATTTGAGTGGTACCTTTACGCTACCGGTGTCTTATCAGGTCACGGACACCTCACCTGATAATGCCTCAGATACAGACGTCAAATGGATTCAGGCACAAGTGGATGTACAGTTTCATGGTCGGGTTGAGTTGGATACGCATCTGGAATCAACGACAGAAGTGCTTGAAAGCACAGATGGCGGGCCAATAGATTTGTCAGATTCGGTCTGGTTTGTCGATGCGGATCTGGATGGTTCCGAATACCTGGATTATATCCTGATCAAGATGCCTCCCGGTTATAACTTTATTGTTGAGCATCCCAACGGGGCGACACAGGATGCCGAGGGGAACTGGGTGATCCCCGCCACAGGGCTGACCAGCGACTCCGTCAGGGAGCAGGCAGCTATGCTGCTCCAGCAGGCCACAATATCCAGTGCCTCAGATACAGACGTGGTCGAAATCATTGTCAGTGCCCGTGTCATTGACGATCAAGATGCGCGATTTATTGATACCTCATTGAATATACAAATAACGGGTCATTCAGGCGGCGGCACCTGCGATCCTGTCGGGCCACCGGACGATATTCGGGATAACAACGAGCCGGTTCATACCAAAGAAGGTGAACCGATTGATCTTTCCGGTTTACTCAATCCTGATGTTGCCAGCGATCCGGATAATGAGCTCTCCTTCTTCATTGATGCCTCAAGCTTACCTGAAGGCGTGACAATTCAGGGGCAGGGAGTGATCACTGAATACGATAACCAAGGCAATGTGATGGGTTACAGCATTCCGCCGGAAGGTTTATCAACGCTGCAGGTGGTGGGACTGGATGAAGACTGGGCGGGCAATCTGGTTCTGAATGTTGCAGTGATCGAAACCTCGGGCTGTAACGGTGACAGTGTCACGACCAATCAACAGGTCAACATAGTTGTTGAGCCGGTTGTCGATGATATTACGCTTACCGCAGATGCCACCAGCATCCAGGAAGATGTCGCAACGGATATCAATCTGGCCCTTATCCTGGGAGACAGTATTGAAACAGGCCAGAGCATAGAGGGAGAAGGGATCCCCGCTGAAGGGAAGGAAACGGTCAATACACTGACACTGACCCTGCCCGCTGACTGTGAACTGGTTGCCGATGATCCGGGACTGTTAGCTTATCAGGGCAATGGCGTATGGGTGATCAGTGATCCAGCCCGGCTTGATGAAATCACCTTAGTTCCGCCTGCTCATTTCAGTGGTGACATCACGATAACCGCGACCGCGAACATCACAGACGAAGCAACGGGCGTGGCTGTCACAGATACCGCAGACAAGTCTGTCACGATCACGATTAACGTTGCCCCCGTTACCGACTTGGCCCAACTGACGGCAGAGGATGTTGTTGGTGACGAAGACAGCTATATCGCGCTGTCTAATATCAGTGCATCTCTCATTGATACCGATGGTTCCGAGACCTTGTCCCTGTCAATTAAGGGCGTGCCTGATGGCGCGGTACTGGTGCTGAAACAGGGCGAAGAGTACGTGCTATTACCAAACAATGGCTATGACGGAGGCACATTTAACGGCACACCGACAATGGCCTGGCAGGTGCAGCCTGATCAGTTGGCGAATATCTATATCTTACCGCAGCAGGATTTCAGTGGTGATTTACCACTGTCGCTGGAGGCGATGACCCAAGAGACCGGCACCACAGATGTGAAATTTACCACTGAAGATTTTACCGTTGGCGTCAATCCGGTTGGTGATCATGCCCAGTTCTTTGGTGTGCCCGATACCCTGTCAGGTAGCGAAGGCGATCCGATTACTGTCCCGGTTAATATAACCAGCACTGAAACCAACAGTGATGAGTTCATTTCGTTGACAGTCACTGTAAATGCGGACTCTGATCCAACCGCCCTGATTGGGCTTGATCGCATCAAAGTCGGCGATCTTTTCGCTCGCTTCACTGTTAATGCCGATGGCAGTATGCAAGCGACTTTGATTGTCCAGGCCAATCAGATAGACAGCTTTGAGCTTTATGCCGGTGACGCATTTGGTGATCTGAACATCACTTTGACGGCCTCGACGGTTGATAACAATCAGGTGCTGGGCAATCCGGTAACAGATGTCGGCCCCGAGACCGCAGAAGACATGGTGATCTCGATAACGCCGGTTGTTGACGAGCCGGTTTTAACTGTCGAGTACCCCAGTATTATTGCTGAAGCCGATGGCCAGATACCGCTTGGATTGTCTTTGTCGCTGATTAATCCCGCCGTCAATGAGAAAGGAACACTGACCATTTCCGGATTACCGGACAACCTGACGTTATCGGCTGGCACCAGGCAGGGCAGCGACTGGATTATTGATCAGAGCGATGTGGCCGGATTGAGTATTTCCGGTGGCTACAGCGGCGGCAGCGATTTTGAGCTGTCGATAACCCCTTCAGCAACTCTGGGTGGCGATACCGCAAACAGTATGCCGCAGAGCATTCAGGTCAGCCTGGTTGCCCCCGGCGATAACACTTTGACCGCAACCAGTGAAGCTGATCGTTTTGTTATGGATGGCGGTACAGCCGGTATTCCCTCAACCGACACTGTCATTAACTTTGATTATTCTGCCGACAGCGATGCCATTGATTTAAGTGGCATATTGGCTGGTCTGAACATCACCGACGGCGTGGCGGCAGATACTGTCATTGATTTCACGCAAAGCGCATCGGGTATCGAAATTCAGGTAAAACCGGATGAAAGCCAGATAGAGCAAATCATAGTGCTGGATAACGTCTCCCGTGATGATCTGTATGGTGGTAATGCATCGGGTGTGTCTGAAGCAGAATTGCTCCAGAAAATGATTGATGATCAAAACTTAATCGTAAATAGCTGAGCATGAAAATGTCTGAAAAACCGGGTAAAGATGAGTGGCTGGAAACGATCATCTGGTTCTGCTGTCATTACGGCCTTCGTTGTCACCCCCTGAAAGTGACAGCGGGCCTGCCATTGGAGCAAGGCCAGCTGACGGCTGAGCTGTTTATACGGGCGGCCGCACAGGTGCAACTGGAAAGTGGTGCGATAGACAAACGCCAATTAGGGCAAGCGACCTTGCCTGCTGTTGCTGTTTCGTTAACGGGCCAGCCAATGATTCTGGTTGCGAAAGAGCAAGGGCAGTACAGGGTGCACTTGCCGGGGCAAAGTATTGAAGATCAGTTATGGTCAGACACTCAGCTGTTGCAAACGATTCAGCCGGAAATCTGGCAGGTATCTGCAGTGCCGCAAAGCGACAGTCGGGTAGACGATGTCAAGCCAGCCAGACAGATGCATTGGTTTCGTGCCGTTATCAGGGAAGTGCGGCCCTGGTACAGGGATATGTTTGTGGCATCGATTGTCATCAATTTGCTTGCTCTGGTCATGCCGCTGTTCACTATGAATGTGTATGACAGGGTTGTTCCCAATCAGGCATTTAACACACTCTGGGTGCTGTCTGTTGGTGTGCTGGTGGTGATTGTTTTTGACTGGTTGCTGCGTAGCGCCCGAAGCTCAGTTACAGATATGGCCAGCCGGTATCTGGATAACAAATTGTCGGCGCAGTTGTTTCAGCGAGTCCTGGGTATGCAGCTGGAGCACAGGCCACAGTCGGTGGGTGCGTTTACCCGCCAGTTACAGGAGTTTGACAGCGTAAAAGACTTCTTTACGTCGATCACACTGGTTGCGCTGATCGACCTGCCTTTTACCGCCCTGTTTTTGTTGCTTATTGGCTGGCTGGGCGGGGCGATGATGTTTGTCCCGGTCACAGTCATGCTCGGTTTGCTGTTATTAAGCGCCGTGATGAAAAACAAAATAGCCGACACGTTTACGGAATCGGGCCGTTACTCAACTCAGCGTCAGGCGCAGCTGTTTGACAGCCTGAGTACTCTGACGGAAATCAAACAGAATAATGCCGAGGGGCTGGTACAAAAACGCTGGGAACAGACGGTTGTTGCACTGTCGGAATGGCAGACTCAGTCGAGATATTATTCAAATCTGGTATCGCATTCCATTATGAGCAGTCAGCAACTGGTTACCGTCTTTTTGATTGCACTGGGTGTGTATCAGATTGCGGAAGGTCACCTCAGCATGGGCGGGTTAATTGCCATTGTGATGTTAAGCGGACGAGCGGCAGGATCGGTCAATCAGTTATCTATGCTGCTCCTGCGTTATCAGCAAACCCGTTCAGCCATCGATGGCCTGAATCAGATCATGGCGTTACCACAGGAAGAGACGCCTCATCAGGTGATAGATCGCGGTGAATATAAAGGCAGTTTTGCACTGGATAATGTGAGCTTTCGGTATCCGGATTCAGAGCTGGACGTACTGGAAAATATTACATTCAGTGTAAAAGGCGGCGAGCGGATCGGTATTATTGGTAACGCAGGCTCAGGTAAATCCACACTGATGGCGCTGATCGCCAGGCAACTGCAACCGACGCACGGGCAAATGTATTATGAGCAGTTGGATGCCAATTTGTGGCCACCCAGTGTAGTACGGAATGCTGTCGGCTGGGTCGGGCAAACGCCAGGATTCATCTTTGGTACTGTTTACGAAAACATCACGTTTGGTAATGACGTCATTGATGAAAGCCGTCTGGCGAATGCGATTGAGCTATCCGGATTAAATGCCTACATGCCACGTTTGATACACGGCCTGGAAACCCAGGTAGGTGAAAACGGGCGACATCTTTCTGGCGGTCAGAAGCAGGCTGTGGCTATCGCAAGGGCATTTTATCGTCATCCTTCCCTGTTGCTGATGGATGAACCCACCACAGGTTTGGATAAACAGGCAACCACTCAGCTTTTCCAAAGTATACAAGGCTTGCCGAGGGATACTTCGATTGTCATCTGCTCGCATCAGTCGTCATTTTTGTCGCTCTGTGATCGGATATTGGTACTGGATAAAGGCAAGCTGGTGGCCGATGGTAAGCCTCAGGACATCCTGTCACATCAGGAAGGCAGGCAAACCAGCCGGATTCGTTCGGTCAGCATAGTTAAAGGAGGCCAGCATGAGTAGTCAGATCATGTGGTCTAACAATCGGCAGGCTTACCGCTCCCGTAAGTTGATCTGGTTATGTGTGGCGTTGTGCGCGGCAACCCTGATTTGGGCCAGTTGGGCCAGGCTGGATGAAGTTGTGGTGGGTGAAGGTAAAGTTGTCCCTACCTTGTCGGTACAAAAGATACAAAGCCTCGAAGGCGGAATTATCAGGCAGGTGTTAGTGAATCAGGGCGACCGGGTCAGCAAAGGGCAGCCTTTAATGATACTGGACGATACCCGCTTTCGCGCGGCCTATCAGGAGGCTAGCCAGCAGGTACAGAGCTTGCTGGCGCAGGAGAAACGGCTTAAGGCCGAGCTGCACAGTGTAAAGGTCAATGCCAGGGCGGCAGACTGGCACCACCAGGTTACGATTGACATGCAGCCATTGGCGGTTGACCCGGCGATACCTGCGGAGCTGAATGCCAGAGCCAATTATGCTGAGCGGTTAGAGCAGCTTGCCTCCGAATTGGAACAAGCCAAGTTGCGCATCGATCAACAGGATCAGGCCTACCAGGACACGCAAAATACCATTGAGACACTCAAACGCAGTTTGGAAATCGTCGAAAAAGAGATCTCAATGCTTAGAGATGTCGTAGCAAGCGGTGCTGTGGCTGAAGTCGAACTGCTTAAATTGCGACGCGACTATGTGAAACTGATCGGGGATTTGGCCAGTGCCAACACTTTGGCACAAAAACAGAAAGCAACCTATTCCGAAGCGATTGTCGATTTTCGGGGCATTGCATTTGATTTTCGCTCCAAGGCACAAGGCCAGTTAAACGAAGTTGCAGCCAAACTGGCCCAGTTGAATGAAAGCCAGCAGGCGTTGGCCGATCAACTGAAAAGGACACAAATTTTATCCCCAGTGGAGGGCACAGTAAAAGATGTGCTTATCCGCTCGATTGGCGGCGTTGTTCGTCCGGGTGAACCCATTATGGAATTGGTGCCTTATAACAGTAGTTTGATTGTCGAGACCAAAATTTCGCCTCAGGATATCGCTTTTGTTCATGTGGGTCTCGAAGCAACGGTAAAGTTCTCCGCGTATGACTTTGTTATCTATGGCGGCAAGAAAGGAAAAGTGATCTATGTCAGTGCGGATGCATTGCAAACGGAAGAAGGGGATGCTTATTACCGGGCGCATATTCAGCTTGATGCGAACGAAGAAGTTCAGCCCTTCACCATCATTCCCGGCATGCAGACCGTTGTGGACATACTGACCGGACAGAAAACTGTTTTGAGTTACTGGCTCAAACCTTTGTTAAGAGCGAAAGAAGTTGCTCTGCGTGAACCCTAATAACAACAAGGACAGGATAGGTAATGCGATCCAAACTACTTTTGATGAGTTGTATGCTTGGTTTGACTCCGATGGGAATATCCTCAGCTTATGCGCTTTCTCTTGAAGAGTCGGTCGCTGCAGCAATTGATTACAGCCCGGACGTACTGGGGCAATATGCCAGATTCCAGTCTGTCGTCAGAGATCAGGACGAAGCCCAAGGCTTTTATTTACCCCAGGTTAACCTTTACGCCGCGGCCGGTTATGAAGAAACCCGCTACAGCAGCGGGAATAAAATTGCGCCGGATGACAGGGGGCTGACACGTACTGAAGTGGGCGTGAAAGTGTCACAGCTGATTTTCGATGGCTTGAAAACGTCCGCCAATATTGACCGGCTGGGTTATGAGGCTGAATCTGAACGATTAACACTGATTGCCGACGCCGAAAATGTTGCACTGGATGTCGTGCGGGTCTATCTCGAATATCTGAAGTCGCAACAAATTCTTGAGTTAAGCAAACGGAATGTTATTGACCATGAAACCATTTATAACAATATTCTTGACAGGAAAAACAAAGGGCTGAGCAGTAACTCGGATCTGGCTCAAATCGCAGCCCGTGTGGCAACGGCAAAATCCACGCAAATTTCTGCCCAAAATAATCTGTACGATCAGGAAGCGCAGTTTATGCGATTGGTCGGGCTGCCAACTAAAGAGTTAGTCACGCCTGTATTTGATTACAGCTTATTGCCTCCCGATCTGGACATAGCGATTAACCAGGCTGTTGAAAATCACCCGGAAATACAGGCTGCCATTCTTGATATCAAAGCGGCCCGCGAAGAAGTCAGGCGCGAAAAAGGGGGTTATTACCCTGAGCTGAAACTGGAGGCTTATGGTAATAAAAATGAAAATATCGGGGGCGTAGAAGGGCCGGAGGAAGATGCTCGTGTCATGCTCACTTTAGATTATGACTTGTTTAACGGGGGAAGTACCAATGCCCGCATCGAGTCGGCAGCATGGCGGGCAGAGCAAGCCAGATCAATCCGTTTAAGAGCTGAACGCCAGGTACGGGAAGGTACAACACTGGCATGGAATGCCTACAACATGCTGGAGACTCAGAAGCAATTGTTGCAACAGAACGTCGATGCGGCCAAAGCAGCAGAGGATGGCTATGTGCAGCAGTTCAACGTCGGACGTCGCAGCCTGCTTGATGTACTTGATGCTAAAGTGGAAGTCTTTCTTGCCAGAAAGAACTACGTGAATGCGTCATACGATCACACCCTGGCTGCTTACCGAATGTTCAATGCTATGGGGATTCTGACTTATGCATTGCGTGTAGAACACCCTGAAGAATGGCAGACAGAGAAGGAGAAACAAGGATGAGACATAGTCAGATTGGATTGATCACCCTGTCTTTATTAATACTGTCTGCCTGTGCTGACATGCCGGATACGGCAACAACACGTCATCAGATTGATGACCTGCGTGATGCCGATCAGGATGGTGTGATCAATCAAAGAGATATCTGTTTAGACACTCTCCGGGGCGCCCAGGTTGATGAGCATGGCTGTGCTTCCTGGCAGGTGTTTGAAAAATTAGATGTTTTATCTGTGTACTTTAACTTTGATGATGACCATATTCGGTTGGATCAGTCAGACTCATTTGATGAGCTTTTGACTATCATGAATGACAATCACGAAGCCAAAGTGATTTTAGTGGGGGATACCAGCCCGGAAGGTACCGATGAATATAATGATGCGTTGGCACAAAGGCGTACAGGTGTCATCAAAGATGCACTGGTGCTGAACGGTATTGCCCCGGAACGTATTTCTGAGCAGCGATATACGCAGATAACGTCGCTGACCCAGTTTTTAAAAGTACGTAAACGCCGCACTATTGCTGTTGTTACTAAGCAGGAAATGGCAGTGAAGCCAGCTTGGACAATTTTCAGTTCCGAGCAAACTCAGTGACAGGATAAATCACACCATGCGATTGATGACACACACCCTGATTGCAGCGGGGATCATGCTGGCCACCGGTTCAGTGCAAGCTGCGGTAGCCGTTGAAAAAGAGCTGAATGTAATGGTCAAAGAACTGGCCAATGCGCAAAATACCCCCGTTCAACTGATTGAGAAAGGCGATATTCAGGCAGCCATGATCGCCGATGAAGCCCGTCTGGGTATCAGCTCCCGCAAATGGCTGGATAGCGAAATAGCCTTGTTTGAGAACGCATTCGGTTATCGTCCAGTACAGATATTTTTTACCTACGATGCGGTTTCTATTCTTGTTAATAAAGATAACCCCGTAAGAGCCATGTCGATGGGACAGCTGAAACAGATTTTTGGTTGCCAGGATACACCTCAGAAGCTGGACTGGCGTCAGCTGCCAGATCATCAGAATGACGACTTTTCTGAGGCTGTTCCTTATGCTGTCTCGGGTGAACTGGACACGCATTTAAACTTTTCTAAGCTGGTGGACTGCGGCAGTGAGCAATATCTGGCTACACAGTTTCTCCGCAGCCATGATGAAATGAATGATAAGATTCGCAGTGATATCAATGCGATTGGTTACTCGGTATTACCCGAGCTGCCTGATGAGCTGAAACGGATTGCAATTTTGGATGACAGAGGCAAAGCCTTCACCATAGATCCGGAAACCGTGCTGTCGGGGCGTTATCCATTGGCAAATGTCTATTTTCTGTCGTTGAACATCCCACCCAAGCAGCAAGGGCTGACAAGTGAGCAGCAGGTGCTGGTTGACTTAACGCTTGACCAGGAAAACCAGTCAATAATTGAAAAGCATGGTTTTCTGCCGCTGCCTGCAGAAGCGGTGCACAGAAATCAAGTCAAATTAAAGCAGGTATTGCCTATGGTTGTCGGCGGTTATAAATAGCCACTGGACAGAAAGAAATGTAACAGCCTTATCAATACGATAAGGCTGTTACGCTTTTAAACAGATTGCGAGCGACAGGTGTGCTACACAACCTGATTTCGGCCGTTTTGCTTAGCTTTATACAGTGCTTTGTCTGCCACTTTTAAAACGTTAGCGGTTCTGGAGTCTTCCAGGCTGTCTGCAACACCAATACTGACGGTAATTTGTACCACTTCGGATTGCTTGCTCTTTCCGCGTTTTCGCTTACCGTCTTCATCATCAGAAGGTCGCTTTTCGAAATCTCTGATGTGCATAGGGTAGCTGGCTATGGCTTCACGTAATTCTTCAAGCGCATCAAGACACTGATTTTTGGTTTTTCCCTTAATTAAGATGGTGAACTCTTCGCCACCATAACGGTACACATCCGCTTTGATATTGATATTAAGGAGTAGCTGGGCAACTAAACGCAGTACATCATCGCCCGTCTTATGGCCGAATTTATCATTGAATTTCTTGAAGTGATCGACATCCAGCATTGCCAGTGTGTATGTGCGGCCAAGGTGCTTTAACTCAGTTTCCATTGCCCGGCGTCCGGGTATGCCCGTCAGCGGATCAATGAAAGCCAATTCATGCGAACAGGAAATCAGATTCAGTAACAGCAAACTGGAAGCGGCTGTAAAGGCAACACTGGAAATATAGGGCTGCTGGAACTGAAATAGCGTTAGCCCGGTAAACAGCAGACAGATGAAGGTGGCCTGATCATAGCCTTGATTTCTTTTCAGAATAATAGAAGCGCTGGCACAAGCCAGGGCAACAATCATGATTATTAAGAGCAGAGGTAACGGTGAATACTCACCGATGGTATAAAAATACATCTGCCAGGTGGCGTTATAATGTTCAGGGTTTACATGATTGATCAGTAACCAGCCCCAGCAAAGCTGCAGGCCCAGCACGCTGAGGTAGATCAAACCAAAGCGCGAGAAAAGCCGCCTTTCAGGAATAAAGTGAAGTTGGAACAGGTTAAGCGGCAGCAGTACTGCCAGTAAAATATATGTTACCCCGGTTTGCGACTGAGAAAGTGGCGCCTGCAGGTTTTGCTGAATCAGATAGTAGGCAAGTAGCATCAGCATTGCGCTGATTCCAGTTTTACTTTGGTTGAATGGCTGACACAACATCATTACCAGACTCAGCAATATGTAGGGAAGCAGTAGCAAAACATCAACGTGTTGCGACATGATAGCAACGATGTCGCTATGAGCCGCAAAAGTGCCTGCCACAAGGGCCAAAGGCAGAGCGAAACGCATTTTGGCGTTTCTAAATACTGAAAATGAGAGTGTATGCATTACAATATTCCCTATCAAGGAGATATCATAGCTAACTTAATGCTTAATCCCAACACATTTGAATGTTTACACTCGATAAGGTTGGTCAATGAGTTCTTTTGATTCATAGGTCAGAGGTATGAAATTAATAAGCCCTGCATGGTTATCATTTAGGCTTTGCTAAATAAAAACGGGAAAAGACGGCGAATGTCTTTCTCGGATAATGCATTCATTTTTTCAATATTGCGCTCAGGTATTCCTTCAGGATCAGGATAGTGAGCCAGCACTTTTTCCATACTATCTTCACGAATGAGGTGAAAGATGGGGTACGGAGCCCGGTTTGTCAGGTTTTCAGCATCTTCTGGTCTAGTCCCGTAAAAATAATAATCGGGGTGAAAACTGGCAACCTGATAGATACCATCCCGGTCGCACTGTCTGATTAAGGCATCCACCATATCAAGAAACTGATTGTACTCGTCAAAATCCTGTAAAACGTTAGGGCAAACGATAAGGCTTGTATCAAGATCACACACTGGTGTCTCATCCAAACGTATTAACTCCTGATAGATACTTTCCATCAGTGTTTCGAGAGAATCCGTCTCATAAATTGCAATACGAATTTGTCCCTTTCTGCGCGGTTTTGCTGCAAACGGGCACAGATTCAAACCAATGACGACATTATCAAGCCATTGTTCAACGTTATGGAGATACGACATGGAATACCAGAGTGTGTGTATGACTATTCAGATTGGAGAGTGAAACCAGGTTGGAGAGTTCCAACCTGGTTCTTGGGATTATCACGCTTTTTCGGTTTCGGCCTGATTTTCTTCGGGTTCCTGAGCGTTAATCTCAGGGAATTGCTTAACAGGTTTGGCAACCAATTGACGTGTGGTTTCACGGACTTCTGTCAGGACAATGTCGAAGTGATCACCAAGCTGGAACTCGCGCACTTTATCGATATTAATGATGCCCAGATCACCGTTACATTCGATGCGTTGCTTATTGTCCAGAATCAGTGGCGCAGGAATAAAGGCCGAAGCACCGTTTTCAAGCAAGCGAACACGCATGCCGGCGCGATTGATATCGAACACTTCAGCGGTAAAGACTGTACCTTCCTGAACCGCGTCTTTTAGCAGGCGAACATATAGCCAGTCAGCTACATCACGTTCTGCCATACGGTGATTACGGCGATGGGTGGCAATTTCCTCACCAATATTGTCATCTGGCGTTTGAGTCGGCTCATTGCCGGAAATGACCGCTTTCAGCATCCGGTGATTGATCATATCGCCGTATTTACGAATCGGAGAAGTCCAGGTTGCGTAGACATCCAGGCCCATTGCGAAATGCGGAGCAGGTGTGTTGCCTACTTCACTGTAGGCCTGGAATTTGCGCAGTCGGTTATCCAGATAAGTGGTATCAAGCGTGTTCAGCCAACGGCGAAGGGCGCTAAAGCCTTCCAGCGTCAGCAACTGCTCTTTGTCGAATGGCGCTTCTGCATTGGTCAGGAAGTCCATGGCGGTATCGAGTTTTTCAGGATTGAAGCCAGCATGAGTGTTGTAAACACCTTTGCCGAATTTTTCCTGAAGCATACGTCCGGCACAGATATTCGCGGTGATCATGGCTTCTTCGATCATTCGGTTCGCAGTGCGACGAGGATCGGTATGTATTGCGATCACATTGTTGTCTTCGCTCAATTCGAAGCGGTAGTCCGGACGATCCGGGAACACCACGGCGTTTTTGCTGCGCCATTCGCTACGGGCATTGGCAAAAGCCTGCAGGGCTCGTACCTGCTCATCGATAACTGCAGAAGGAGACCAGTTTGCTGAGCTGCAATTTTCCAGGTAGTCGGAGACATCATCGTAGCTTAAACGGCCTTGTGAACGGATCCATGCCGCAAAGAAAGTAATGTCGTCGCCAATCACACCGTCTTTATCCACCGTTACACGGCAACATAGGGCAGGGCGTTTTTCATTCTCCATCAGAGAACAAAGCTCATCGCTCAGCTCGCGTGGCAACATAGGGATGTTGCGGCCTGGC
This sequence comes from Photobacterium sp. 2_MG-2023, assembly GCF_030547675.1. Lineage (NCBI taxonomy): Bacteria > Pseudomonadati > Pseudomonadota > Gammaproteobacteria > Vibrionales > Vibrionaceae > Photobacterium > Photobacterium sp. 2_MG-2023. The sequence goes on along the minus strand of NZ_JAUOQQ010000029.1, from coordinate 29,247 downwards.
AGGTAGATTGTGAAGCCGCGCTCGCGAGCTTCCTTATCCATTTCATTGCCAACTTCGATGTAAGACGTCGGATCGGCAATCGCTATAGTGATTTCGAAGCTGCCATCTTCTTTCGCTACGGTATAAATGGCATCGTCCATGTCTTTGGTTGATTCGCCATCAATAGTAATGAAAGGTATTTCTGTCAGGTCTTCACGTGTCAGACCTTCGTCAAGCATGTTCCAGCTCTCTTGCGGAGCAGGTTCAGCATTAGGAAGATCATGGCGTGCCAGCGTGACCCACCATGGGGCAATTTTATCTTCGCTATCGGTAATTTTTTCTTTGATTTCACAGAAGAAAGTCTTGTTATCGCCAACAAGAGGATGGCGAGTCAGATGAGCGACAACCCAGTCACCTTCTTTCAGGGTTTCAGGGTTTAATCCCTTGACTGTACGAGCTTTGATAGCTTCTTTCAGCTGTGGATGATCCGGAACAACATTCAGGCGGTCTTTGATCAGTTTGACGCGGCCGATAAAGCGAGTCATGAACTGTTCAACCAACTCTTGCGGCTCAGCAACTTCACGCTCTTTTTCTGTACGAATAACAGCAATGACACGATCGCCGTGCATTACCTTTTTCATATAGTTAGGTGGAATGAAGATGCTTTCTTTTCCATCGACTTCCAGAAAACCAAAACCGCGGTCAGTGGCTTTGATTTGGCCTTCCTTCTTAGGAAGCGATTCTTGAATTTGTTTTTTCAATTGTGCTAAAAGCGGATTATCTTGAAACATTATGCCTGGTCCCGGATTATGAACCGTCACACTATACGTATTAACAGGCTCAAAACCAAGGGTAATCCGACTTTTCCGGCTTTCACTGTCAAGAAGGGCAGTGAGTGCTGTTGATAAAGCTATTCATTCAGCAGAAATTCTGGTTATCCAGATCTGGGTAATCATTTGTCGGAAAAGTGTCAGAACGACTTAATATACAATGATATACCTATCAATGGCCGGATAAACGCCTCTGGTGGAATAACGGACATTAATTGTTCATATTAATGATTGGTCACAAATGTTGCAGAAAGTTATCCTTCAATTTTCGAAGTGTGCATCTGAGGTCGTTATTATTTTCAATCTGGAGTATTTTGTACTCTGTTCTACCCACGATGAAGTGATAAGACAGATAATCGCGTAAGGAAAAGCATGCCGTTTAAACTCAACGATGAGTTGGATAAACTCGTTGATACGCTTGCCCGTCAGGCAAACATGGAGCGTTGGTGCCATCGTTTGCTTTCAACGCTGCATCATATGCTGGATTTAACCTATCTGACATTGCTAGTTGAGCATGAAGGCCAATCGAAAGTGCTAGCTAGCTGGATGGGTAATGAAGAGTTTAAGTATTACCTGCATCCTTTACCCTTGTCGAACTACAATGGTGTACCAGCAGATTTACTTTTAGAATCCAAACAATCCCGTAAGGCCGTTTCTGCCCAGTCTGCAACGCCGTTCAAAGCCATCTGGACAGAACAGACAGGCGATTGGCGCCGGGTGATTTTTCCGATCATAATGCACGAAAAAGTCGTTGCCTATTTATACGCAGAAACGCCAATCCCAGAACGTCTGGATGACAACCTGAAAGCCTTCGAGCGAGTACTGTTATTGATAGCGTCTGATATCAGTGTACATATGCTGCGTGAAGAAGCACTGACACATAATATCAGCCGGCGCAGTGTTGAGGCTGAACTGGAAGTTCGTAACTACTCGCTCAGAGAATACTTATCTTTACTAAAGCAGTTACATGAGGTCACGCTGGCACTTGCAGAATCCAACGATCTGGATTGTCTGTACAGAACCGCGATAGAGCTGGGCCGGCAAAAGCTGGGGATCGATCGGTTAGCTATCTTTCTGACCGATATGCAGCATTACACCATGCAGGGGACGTACGGCACTGATCCTCAGGGCAATGTTGTGTCTCGCCGCACTTTTGTTAACGATATTCCTGATCATCCGCTGGTCCATGAAGCACTCAGTCGCAAAGACGTGGTAGTGGTTAAGGAAAATGCGCCTCTTTATTATGGTACGCAGCAGGTCGGTACAGGCTGGAATGCCATGATATCAATGTGGAACAGTGACAACTGTATTGGCTGGATTGCAGCGGATAACCTGATCAGCCAGCGAAGCCTGACTGATCACCAGAAAGAAATCATGAAATTATTTGGCGCGGCGCTGGGCCAGCAAATCGTGATTAAGCAAAGTCATGAAGCATTAACCAAGCTGAATGCTGAACTCGAACAGCGCGTGCATTTACGCACCCAGGAATTACAGCAGACCAATAAGGCATTAGAAGACGCTAACCGGCGGCTGGAAGCCTGGTCCATGCAGGATGGCCTGACCGGCGTGGCGAACAGACGGTTTTTTGATCTGACGTTGAAGCGTTATTGGCAGGTGGCCAAACGCAAACAGTTACCGCTAAGTATTATTATTCTGGATGTGGATCATTTTAAGTCTTTTAATGATACCTATGGGCACCAAAGAGGCGATGTGTGTCTTAAACAGGTCGCGGTGACATTAGACAATATAGTGAACCGGTATGAGAAAGCGGTATTCAGCCGTTATGGCGGTGAAGAGTTTGTCTGTCTTGTACCGGAAATGGATGCTGAGACGCTCCGGCTACTGGCAGAGGAAATGCTTGATGCCGTCAATCAGTTAAAGATCCCGCATTCTGGTACGCGTCAAGGGGTTATCAGTATCAGTATGGGTCTGTATTCCAGAATGCCGACGGAAAACATTCAGGAAGAGGTGCTGTTAGCAGGTGCTGATCAGGGGTTATATCTCGCGAAACAAGGTGGCAGGAATCAATATTTTCAATGGGATGAGAATCAGTATGCCTAGAAAACTTGTCAGAATGTACATATCGCAAGCTGTTTGAATAATAAATAATTGCTTAAGTTATAATTTGTGACAGCAATCAATTTTTTCTGGTAATTTCGACTTGAATAGCGCACAATGCGCGCCTTAGTCGAGGCCCATGCTTGTGGATACAGTTGCTGAACCGTGTTAAAGGCAAAGGGGCCCCGTTTACGTTCGATTACCTATTGGGATCCCAATGCAAGAATCTGTTACAGAATTTCGCCAGTTAGAACTGGCCGACACTCTTTTATCCGCACTTGATGCGATGGGCTTCGTGGCACCTACTCCAATTCAGGCTGCTTCCATTCCACTTCTTTTAACCGGCACCGATGCGCTGGGTCAGGCTCAGACTGGTACAGGTAAAACTGCTGCATTCTCTCTGCCTCTGCTGAACAAAATTAACCTGAAGCAACATAAGCCTCAGGCAATTGTTATGGCTCCTACTCGTGAGCTGGCTATTCAGGTTGCTGCTGAAATTAAGAACCTGGGTAAAAATATCCAGGGTCTGAAAGTATTAGAAATCTACGGCGGTGCGTCTATCGTCGATCAAATGCGTGTGCTTAAGACTGGCGCTCACATTGTTGTTGGTACCCCTGGTCGTGTGAAAGATCTGATCAGCCGTGATCGCCTGCACCTGGATGAAGTCCATACTTTCATTCTGGATGAAGCCGATGAAATGCTGAAAATGGGTTTCGTTGACGACGTTACCTGGATTCTGGAGCAAGCGCCAGAGTCAGCACAACGCGTACTTTTCTCTGCAACTATGCCACCTATGGTGAAGGAAATCGTTGACCGATTCCTGCGCGATCCTGCACGCATTGATGTTGCGGGTGAAAACCGTACCGTAGCGAAAGTAGAACAGCAATTCTGGGTCGTAAAAGGCGTAGAGAAAGACGAAGCTATGATTCGTATGCTGGAAACTGAAGAAACCGATGCATCAATCGTTTTCGTCCGTACCCGTCAGGATACTGAGCGACTGGCTGATTGGCTGTCTTCACGTGGCTTTAAAGCGGCTGCACTTCACGGTGATATTCCTCAGTCTCTGCGTGAGCGTACAGTTGATCACATCAAACGTGGCGTTATCGATATTCTGGTAGCCACTGACGTTGTTGCTCGTGGTCTTGATGTACCACGTATTACGCACGTATTTAACTACGACATCCCGTTTGATGTTGAATCTTATATCCACCGTATTGGTCGTACTGGCCGTGCAGGACGTAAAGGTAAAGCGATTCTTCTGGTTCGCACTAACCAGATCCGCATGCTGCGTACCATTGAGCGTGTAACGAAATCCCGTATGGAAGAGATTCAGCTTCCTATGCGTGATGACGTAGCTCTGGCGCGTTTGGATCGTCTGGGTAAAGAGCTGGAAGAGCAGAAAGAAAGCGCCAGCCTGGAAGCATTTGTAGAGCTGGTTGAGAAACTGCAAGGTTCAGTGGATGTTGATGCGACCACTTTGGCAGCCATTCTGCTGAAACGTCAGCAAGGTAATCGTCCTTTGTTCTATAAAGGTCCGGACCCTATGATTGCTGCGATCGAGCGTGAGAAACAACGTCGTGATCGTCGTGGTGACCGCCCTGAACGTGGCGAGCGCAGTGAACGAGGCGAGCGTCGTGAGCGCCGTCAGTCCAACAATGCCGATTGGGATACTTACCAGTTGCAAGTTGGCCGTGAACAAGGTGTTCAGGTTAAAGACATCGTTGGTGCTATCGCGAACGAGCTGGGTCTGAGCAAAGACTATATCGGTGCTATCAAACTGGCTCCTGAGCATACTTATGTTCAGTTACCTAAGAAGATGACCCCGGAAATCATCGCTCAACTGAAGAAACTGCGTATTCGTCAGAATGACGTGAAAGCCGTGGTTGTTGAAGACAATGTTCTTCGTGAACACCGTCGTGGCGGCCGTGATGGCGCACCACGTGATGGTGCACCGCGCGGTGGACGTGATGGAAACCGTGGCCGTCGTGAAGGCGAGCGCCGTTTTGATCGCAACCGTGGTGGCGATCATCGTGGCAGCTTCCGTGGCGAGCGTAACCACGCTCCACGTCAGGAACGCAGTAAGCCAAGCGCTGAGTAATTGCTGACTGAAATGCCATGAAAGAAAAACCGGGGTTTCCCCGGTTTTTTTATGCCTGAAATTCACCGGGAACACTATGGCAGAAAATATATGACAGATTTATCCTGTTACTCGTATTCTGATGGGGTCGGGTAACCCCAGGGCTTTTTTATTTATTCTGTCCATTTCCTCAACGCGTTCAATTAAATAGTCTTTAAAATTAACACAACGTACAGGCATGTACTTACGGGGTTTAAAGTAAAGATTAAGTTCAAACTGGCTGCTGACATAATTTTTGAGAACAGCTTGAAGCCGGCCGTTATTTAATTCTTCACTGACAAGACTGTAAGGCAGATAAGCGATACCACCTCCGGCAAGCGCAATATTCTTCAGTATTTCGCTGTCGTCAGCTTCAACGGTTTGGGCTATTTCTACGGAATTGTACTCACCATGTTGCTCAAAAATCCATTTATTGCCACCGACCAGTGTCGTAGCGTAAAGACAAAAATGCTGTTTTAACTGTTCGGGGAGGCGCGGCTCACCGTACTGTGCGATATATTTGGGTGAACAACAGGCGATAAGTGGTTCACGGATGAGCGATCGTTTTACCAGCAGACTGTCTTTATCTTGAAAACCTCTGTAGGTTGCGTTTGCACGGATAGCGAAGTCAACTTCATGAACATGATCGACTTCAAATGCCGTTTCTAGAACAACAAAATTGATAGACGGATGGAGCTGGACATATTCACCAATAATCTGGCTGAGGTAACGCTTAGCAAACAGAGGTGTGCTGGCTATGCGTATCTGGCCTTTATCTTCATTACTCAGATTCTGAACTTCATTGAATACATCATTGATTTCACTGTTTATCAGGTTAAACCTGTCATACAAACGCTGTCCTGCCTGGGTCGGTGATATTTTCCGTGTCGTCCTTTTTAACAGGCTGACCCCCATGCTTTCTTCCAGCTCATTGAGCCAGCGGCTGCCGGCAGACGCAGAAATCCCGTATTGCTTTGCAGCTTCACTTAACGAGCCATTTCGCACTACGTGTAGAAAAAAAACTACTTTATCAAGCATGTCTGCATCTGATCCTTGCGCACTTCCCTGATACATTTATAGCAAATGCCGTCTTCATTACCAGTGAAGAGTTCATGACGAGGGAGTGATAACGACTAATCCTCTGTTTTATATGGAATAGTACAGGTGACTCAGGGGAGAAATGCGACCTGTGTAATTTAATGTCATATTGGTAACAAACTGTCTTGATAAAGTTGATGATTATTGCTGCGGTATGCAGCAGGGCGATTTGATTAATAGATTCATTAGAGTGGTCGCAAAGGTGAATTGCAGCATTGAGGGTAATCTTTTGATTTGTTTCATCTAAAATCAACATGATGGAAGTGAGCGGTGAAGCAGTGTGCCCGCACTGGATTCGATTTTCGCTTCAGTTTTTTTGAACTAAGAGGGAATTAAGTATGTTGAACAATAAAGTTTGCATCGTTACGGGAGGCGCACAAGGCATAGGCCGTTGTATTGTCGAGACCTTTGCTAACCAGCAGGCTGAAATTGTCTATGCCTGTGATATGAATGCAGCAGCTATGGCTGAACTGGAGAAAACTTACAAAAATGTAAAAGCCATTGAGTTGAATGTCTGTGACCGGGAGTCGGTTAGTCGCTTTGTTGACAACATTGTAAAAGATTATGGTCGTGTAGATGTGCTGGTAAATAATGCGGGGATCACCAGAGATAACCTGATTGATAAAATGACGGAAAATGAGTGGGATATGGTATTGGACGTGAACCTGAAAGGGGTGTTCAATATGACGCAGGCAGTGGCACCTGTGATGATGGCGTCCGGCGCAGGATCAATCATTACTATGTCATCTGTGGTAGGTACCGATGGTAATATTGGACAAAGCAATTATGCCGCCACTAAAGGCGGAGTGATAGCGATGACTAAGGGCTGGGCTAAAGAATTTTCACGAAAAGGTGCTCAGGTGCGAGCTAACTGTATCGCTCCTGGCTTTGTGGAAACGCCGCTGACCGTTAACCTGCCTGAAAAAATCCTGGAGTATATGAAATCGAAAACACCATTGCAGCGTATGGGTAAGCCAGAAGATATTGCAAACGGTGCGTTGTTTTTAGCCAGTGATAATTCCGCGTTTATCACTGGGCAGACACTGAAAATTGATGGTGGCCTTGTCATTTAATTCTCAGGTTTCTGCCGTTGCTTTGTTCACAGAAGCCTTGAGAAATCGAGGCTTTTTTGTTTTTAAGTCTTTCAAGTGAGATCTCAGTCCAAAGATGCATTTATGGTCATTTGTCCTAATAATTATGCCACTCTGAGTGAATGTAAATGTGTATAAATCATCTTTAAATATTCCGTATAACACCGTATTATTCCGGTCATTGGCATATTTTTGAGGTGAGTGAGTGCTTTTGGGTTATATTGCACCAAGTTTGCTGCTTATCGTTGTAGGGTGTTTGTTCACACTTGCAATGGCATTACATAAGCAATGGCTGTGGCTGACTCGTCTCTCGCTGATTGGTTTGCTGCTGGCAGCCGCGATGGTTGTTAAGTATCAATATCAGGATCTGCAGTCAGTAGGCTCCTGTCTTCATCGCCTTGAGAATCCTCGTTCTGTCCAGCATGGCTGCATACGGATGGATTAATCCCGTAACAAATAAGAAGCTTGTTTTTCATCACAGCATGCTCTGAGGGTATTTCCCTGCTCGCCATTGTCATCTTGTTGTTAACTTTCGTTGCGGATAATGCTTTGACTGCAATAACTCGTTAAGCTTGCTCAAAAAGCGAGTGGAGCAGTCAAATGAAAAAATTAATGATAGCCGCTACGGTAAGTATGCTATTGGCAGGTTGTGGCTCAGATTCAGATGACCAGTCGACGGGAAAACTTTCCCTGGCTATGTCTGACGCCCCGGTTGATGGTTTAAAGCAAGTCTGTGTGGCATTTGACAATATCACGGTTCATCACACAGGGGGCAGTGAAGCGTCTTGGGGAACAACGTCTTTTGCCGCTGCTCAAAGCTCAGCATCGTGCGTGCCAGATGGACTTTCTATTCCTGAAGATGCGAACGGGAATCCTGAGTTCATGGTGATTGACCTGCTGGATTACCAAGGTGCAAATGCCCTTCAGGTGCTGAGCGATGAAGTATTACTTGCCGGTCAATATACTCAGATGCGCCTCTCTGTATTGGAAAAGGGCACATATACTGACGGCACACCTTATTCGCATGTTGTTACTGAAAGTGATGCTGTGGAAAGTATTCGCGTCCCGAGCGGTGAACTGAAACTTGATGGATTTACTGTCGAGGCTGATTCAACCCAGGCTTATACCATTGAATTTGACTTGCGCAAAAGTATGGTACTTAATGCCAACGGCTACCAGCTGAAACCTCGTGGTGTCCGTGTGGTTGATAATACAGCAGTCGCTGCCATTGACGGCACGGTAAGCGCATCGTTGTGTAGTGGCGACTTGTCTGATGCATTTGTCTATGTGTATTCAATAGCCAATGGCGGTCAGTTTGGTGATTTAGGTTCTGACAATGAACCTGTGTCATCAGCAGCTGTTGATCCTGTCACTGGTCAGTATGAGATTGGTTACTTGCCATTAGATACTTATGACCTGAACCTGGTTTGTAACGGTAATGAAGATAATCCGGAGCAAGCCGGTGATACCCTGATTGTTGATATCACACTACTGGACCAAATACTTGGCACCGATGGTTTGACAGTGAATTTCTAATCGGTCCACTTAATAAATTAACCGCCGCAAGGCGGTTAATTTACACTTGGTTATTCCTTTGCGCCCAGCTGCCAAGAAAGATGAAAGTCCCCACTATTACGGTAAACAGCCATACATTACTCATCCCGCTCAACTGCCTGGCTAACCAGGGTGCGGCAGCAATGATCATAAAGCCATAGCCGAATGCATTCACAAAAATGAAGGCACAGGTGCGCAGGATAAAGTTCGTCCCCGACAGATAACGCCGCAGTATCATATTGATATCTGAGCCAAATACCACGAGCAGGCATGCCATCATGGCCGTTGCGATGTCGCTGATCCAAGGGCGTAAAAACTGGCCAGATTCTGCGATATACCCCAGTAAAATATTCATAACTGACTGTTGTAAAACATAATGATTGTTGATGACGACAGGATACGCTCACTCAAGGAAACGATGAATCCCCCCGCAGGCGAGATGCAGAGCAGATCACATATTGAAGGTGTTATCAGCCTGGGTAATTTGGCTTTTCACTGGCATTTCATGCTTCAGGCCCAGATAATACCAGTAGGGAAGTCCAAACGATTAAGTGGTTATGTTGCAGATATCGAACACAGTACAAATAGCAGACTGGGAAATAGAAATTACCGCCATTCGCGCTCAGGGAGCGGGAGGGCAGAATGTCAATAAAGTCTCTAGTGCCATACACTTGCGTTTTGATATTAAGCGCTCCACTTTGCCTGATTTTTATAAAGAAAAGCTGTTGCAGCTCTCTGATCAGCGGATAACCAAAGAGGGTGTGATTATCATCAAGGCTCAGCAGTTCAGAACTCAGGAGCAGAATAAAGAAGATGCGCTGCAGAGGCTGCAGACCTTGATTCAGTCAGCAGCCAGGCAAGAGAAAAAACGCCAGCCCACAAAGCCGACCAAATCCTCTCAGCGGCGGCGGGTAGATAAGAAAACCCAGCGTGGGCAGGTCAAATCGATGAGAGGCAAGGTAACGCATTAAGCGTTTGAATAAATTCGCCTTAAATGCGCCTGTTTATTCGTTTGTTTGCCGCTAAGAAGGCTGGCATACTGAGATTCTCTTCAAGTTTTCTGATAATCCAAGTGGTGATGATAAGGATGAAAAGCATTAATTCTGTAGCCGTTGTGGGCGGTACTCACGGTAATGAATTCAGCGGTATTTATTTGCTGCGCAAATGGCAACAAGATGCCAGTCGCATTACCCGAGAGAGCTTCACTACGCAGACTCTGTTTGCTAATCCCAAAGCGCACGAAGAGAATAAACGCTACCTTGACAGCGATCTGAACCGTCAGTTTGCGGTAGAAGATCTGGCCAACCCTGAGCTGGCGAACTACGAGCAAAGCAGGGCAAAGGTCATGAATGCGGTTTTGGGGCCAAAAGGGGATGCCAAAACAGATTTCATCATTGATTTACACAATACAACCAGCAACATGGGGCCTACGTTAATAGTGCTGCAATCGGATGATTTCAATATTCGAATGGGCGCGTATGTTAAAGCACACATGCCTGAAGCTGTAGTGGTCTTTGAAGATCAAATTCCACTGGCTGAGCATAAGTTTGTCTGCTCTATTGCAGAGCAGGGTGTGATTGTTGAGATTGGCCCTCAGCCGCAATCTGTCATTCGCCAGGATGTGCTGGATTGGATGGAGACAATGACAGGCCATATCCTGGATTATGTCGATCTGTATAACAAAGGCCAATTGCCGGAACTGCCCCCGACCTATGAAGCATTCCGTTACACAGAAACCTTAAAACTGCCAGAAAACGCGCAAGGCGAGCGAATCGGCATGGTGCATAAAAATGTACAGGATAACGATTTCAGACCTCTGCATGGCGGCGATCCTATCTTTACCCTGTTTGACGGCAGTGAGATTTGCTGGGACGGCGATTATGAAGCTTACCCGCATTTCATTAATGAAGCGGCGTACTACGACAATAACCTGGCTATGTCTCTGGCGGAAAAGATTACCGTTGAGCTGTAAAAATCTCAGTGTGCACGGGTAATTGTTTACCCAGCCAGCGAGCATGAATTGTGTGATCATTGAGCTCATTTTCTGATACCGGGTGGATCAGTACAGACAGACCTTCTCTGTGCTGATCCAGCCAGTCAATAAAGCCTGTCTGGTTATCGGCAAAATGCATTTCAAACATCGGTTTGTCGTGTGGGCCTACCAAGCGTGGCACCAGCGGGTAAATCGCCAGAATATCGGCTTTTCTTTCTGCAATGATGCGCTGGCGCACCTGCTCAGCTAAATCCAGTTGTGGTAAATCAAAATACACGTGAGCGTGAAACATACTGACTCCCCTTCTTGCAGCGAATGCCTTTCCCATGCCTTCATCTTACTTTGACCATGGCGCAGTACCAGAGTGCCGAAGTGAATAGATCGTTCGAAAAAGTTGAACTAGCCGGAGGTTAATAGCGACATCAGGATTGTTAATTTAAGGGTTTAACTGCATATTGTGCATTTGTTGACTGACTATCACTGACATTCTCTCCACCACACAATAATGTAAGGACACACGATGAAAACAGCCGTTCTGGTTATCGACGTACAGCGTATCTGCTTTGAACCTGAGCCTCAGCCATTTGAAGCAGATGCCGTGGTTGCACGGATTAATCAGCTCACCACATGGGCCAGAGAGAAAGCCTTGCCTGTGATTGTTGTTCAGCATGAAGAGCCAGATACCGAGATAGCCTATCAGAGCGAAGGCTGGCAGTTGCATAACGATCTGATCACCGCACAAGGCGATGTTTTTGTACGTAAAACGACGCCGGACGCCTTCCATGATACGGTACTGAAAACCACCTTGGATCGCCTTGAAATCGAACAGCTTGTCGTCTGCGGTTACGCGACGGATTTTTGTGTGGATACCACCACGCGGCGTGCGGCAGTGCTGGGTTATGAGATTGAATTAGTGTCTGATGCGCATACAACCCATGACAAGCCGTATGCTTCCGGCGAGTTGATCCGGCAGCATCATACCTTTGTGCTGTCGGCAGCCGATAGTTTTCCAACCAAGATTAAGGCGGTCACGACAGCAGATCTGCTTGAACGCTGATTGTCTGCAAAAAAGAGCCGGGGATGAGTTGTGGGGGAGGAGAGCCTCCCCCTGTTTAATACCTGAGTATCAAGATGCCTGGTAACCCATCAGGCTAAGCAGTTCCTGAGCGGTTTCAATGGCTTCGCTGCGGTTAGCGATGTTGAGCTTCTGATACAGATTACGAATGTGCGTTTTTATCGTCGTAGCGGCTACGTCCAGTTCAGAAGCAATCTGCTCGTTGCTGTAACCGGTATAAATTAACCCCAGCACCTGCCATTCCCTTTGTGTCAGCGGACTGGTTCTAATCAGCTCGGGCAAGTCAGGTAAATTGAGCAACTTTTCCACAAAAGCTTCATCAAAATGGACCAGCCGATGGCGCTCTTTACTGTTCATTTCACGCAGTAACTGACGTGCCCTGTGTTGCGACAACTCGTTTAATAGTTTTTCATCAATCAGTTCTTGCAGTAAGTCCTGAATGTCTTCGGCTGCAATCAGGAAGTTGCCGACCATGCCTGTGCTGTTGGTCAGCCGCAGTGCTTCGGCAAGGTGGGTTAACGCGGCGTTGCGATCACCGGCTTTTTTCCTGATCACGGCCTGAAGGATCAGGTTACGGTTTCTGTCGGTTATCAAATGATGCTTATCGCAACTGTCCAGCAGCATGCTGAGAATATGCTGGGCCTCGTCAATCTGCCCCAGCATCAGGTGCGCCATGGCCAGATTGCGCCATTGTTGCTGCTGGAAATGGTTGCAGGCGCCTTCCGGCTGTTCTGCCTGTGATAACCAGTGGCGGACACTCTCCAGCTCTTTGGTTTGCTGCCAGTAAAGCAGATTGGCGACATCAGTATTAGCGCGCCAGTCTATGTGGAAATCCGCGGTTTCCATGAGGTCATTACAGCGTTGCAGATACCGGGCGGCTTTGTCCTGTTCACCCCGGGTGATAGCAATTCTGGCCAGCATAGAGTAGGCCTGCAGGGATTTAGTGTCATCATAGGGGGCCAGCACATCCAGGCTTTTCAGTGCTGCTTCTTCTGCTTCATCAAGCCGGTTCCAGCACCAGAGTATTTGCGACTTCAGACGCAGCAGAAATTCATGCATGGGGACCTGCTGTAATTGCTGTTCACGGACTAACTTGAATCCTTGTTCCAACAATTCAAAGGCGGGCTGTACTGAGCCCTGCGCCAGCAGTATTTCACTTTGCTGCAATAAGGCCCAGAGCGCCTGATGATACACATGGTATTGGCGCGCCATTTTTTCAGTCTGCTGCATCATAGGAAGCGCACGGCTCAGATTGCCGAGGCAGTGATGGACTTCACCCACCACAGAGGTGGCGACGATGCGGCTGCGATAGGTGTTGGCCGGCAATTGTCCCAGAGCCTGCTCAGAGAGCAATAAGGCTTCCTCAGGTTTGCTTTGATTAATCGCAACCTGCGCACGTAGCGCATTGAATTCTCCCTGAAGGGCATCATTGAAACTGATATTATTACTTTGCATTTCAGCTTCAGATTCCGCAATCAGATCGCCCACTTCGTTATACCTGTGCTGGCTTTGAACCAGCCAGAGTCTGAGCAGGATCAGGCGCGGGCTGCTAAAGAGCATGCTGCGATCTAACGTTGCTATGCATTCTTCCAGCAGTTTGAGTTCTCCGTGGTGAAACATACTCCAGCCATGATCGCTGAGAATAGAGACCATCATCGGCTGATTGTTGCTTTTTCGCACATGGTAAAGCGCTTGCTGCGGGCTGCTTTGATTCAGCCAGGCTTTCGCCGCTTTGTTATGCAAATCCTTTCGTTGTTCAGGAATATGCGAGTGGCGTTTGTGGCGCAGAAATTCAGCAAAGAGGTGATGGAATCTGTACCAGTTATCTGCCCCTTCCAGCGGGGTGATAAAGAGTCCGTATCGGTTCAGGTACTCCAGCTTCACCAGTGCATCGCTGCGCCCGGTTAAATCAATCACCAGTTCAGCGTTAAACATATCCAGCACAGAACATTGCAGCAGGAAGGATCTCGTATCTTCATCGAGTAAATCAAAGACTTCTTCAGCCAGGTAGTCCCAAAGGTGGCTGCGATTAAAGTTGGCCAGAGACAGCGCCGATTCAATCAGATGGTTCGGCTTTTGCTGCGCATGCAGGGCAATCAGCTGCAAGGCAGAGGGCCAGCCTTCCACCTGAGCACGAAGACTGCTGAGTGCACTGGTTTCGATCTCATTGGCAACACGTTTGCTGAAAAATCGCGTGGTTTCTTCTTCATCAAAGGCCAGCCATTCATGATCGACTTCGATCAGCAGATCTCTGACCCTCAGGTTTGCTGTCCCCAATGGCGGCAGGCTGCGGCTGGTGACGACCAAAGTCAGTTCATCCGGCATGTTTTTCAGGAAGAAACGCATACCGTCATGTATGTCTTCGTTATTGATGACATGATAGTCATCCAGAACCAGATAGGTCTGGTGCGGATAATCCTGCAGTTCGGCAAATAATTCATTGAACAGGGTATTCAGGCAGGCGAATTGCCGGCGCTCCGCCATCGCCCTGGTTTTCAGACAGGCGTCTTTTGTGGCTTTATTGAGGGCCTGTAACAGGTAATTCGCGAAGCGGAAGGTATCATTATCACTGTCATCTAGGTTAATCCAGCCAGTATGCGGATGCTCATTCAGCCATTGAGAAGCCATGGTGGTTTTGCCATAGCCCGCAGGCGAACGGAAAAGCACCAGGCGGTATGAGGGGGCCTGGTGCAACAGGTCCAGCAGTCTGGGACGCATAATCGCATTGTGTAACCGTCCGGGACGGGTAAGCTTTGAAGGTATCCACATAATTCTGATTAATCTTTATTGTGATGAATGATTGTGCAGGCGCATTTATCATTACCCGAGTTACTCACTAAATCATCAGTTGTTATACCTCTCATCCCCATAAATAAGGGGTCGGTCACATTTCCATAACCTGTACAGTTATTTTTATTACTTCCCTGTACAAGCGCATTGCCAGCGATATTTGTGATAAACATCGGAACCGCAGCGGTGAAGCCCCCGAAAAGTCAGCGGCTTGTCACACTATTCTCGCGAACTGATCACTACGCCCTCGTGCTCCTCCCTCTGCCTCCACAGCATGGGATGATGTTTTTCAAGTACCGCGCAGGCAGCATTAGCCTTAACAGTTTTTCCTTTTCTACAATTACAACCCGACAGCGAGAAACGAATGATGCAAACGCAAACCAAGGTGCCTACCTTTGATAAGGCGGCTTTTCAGGCTTCGGTTGAGCAACATCTTCTGGTTACCTATGCGCAGACACCAGCGACAGCGACGTCACGCCATTGGTATCTGGCCATGAGCCGTGCACTGGCAGACATAAGCACAGGCAACCTCATTGAAACCGAGCAGCAGTTATCTGACCAATCCTGCCGCAGCGTGAATTACCTCTCACTGGAATTTTTGATTGGTCGTCTGACCGGTAACAATCTGATCAGTCTGGGCTTGTATGAGCAGGTTTCCGGCGCCATGGCTGCGCTTGGTCAGAACCTGACAGATTTGCTGGAAGAAGAGCGCGATCCTGCGCTTGGTAATGGCGGGCTGGGCCGGTTGGCGGCATGTTTTATGGACTCACTGGCCGCGCAGGAGTTTCCGGCTGTGGGTTATGGTTTGCACTATGAGTACGGGTTGTTCAGGCAATCCTTTGATCATGGCCGCCAGATGGAAGCCCCGGATGCATGGCGAGGTCAGGAAGGCTATCCCTGGGAAGTTTTGCGTCCGGAGCTGAACCAGAAAGTCGGCTTGTATGGCCATGTCGAGGTGTACACCGATGACGCTGGCGCAGAGCGTCGCCGCTGGGTGCCGGGTATGCAAGTAGACGGGATCGCCTGGGATCTGCCGATTATCGGTTATCAGAATAACAGCGTTTATCCTTTGCGCTTGTGGGAGTGCCGTGCGCCGGCACCGTTTGATCTGGCGCTGTTTAACGACGGCGATTACATCGCGGCGCAGCAGGCGGCGATTCAGGCTGGTAGTGTCACGAAAGTGCTGTACCCGAATGACAATCATGAGCAGGGTAAAACCTTGCGCCTGATGCAGCAGTATTTCCACTGCGCCTGCTCGGTGGCTGATATTCTGCGTCGTCATCTGGCCGCAGGCCATGCGATTGAAGACCTGGCCAAGCTGGAAACGATTCAGCTGAACGACACCCACCCGACAATCGCGATTCCCGAACTGATGCGTATTCTGCTGGATGAGCACTACATGAGCTGGGACGATGCCTGGTCTGTCTGTAATTCAGTCTTTGCCTACACCAACCATACCTTGCTGCCGGAAGCGCTGGAAACCTGGAGCGAATCACTGCTCGCCAATTTGTTACCGCGTCACTTAGAGATCATCTTTGAGATCAACCACAGATTCATGGATCTGGTCGAGGAAAAATGGCCGGGCAATGATGAGGTGAAGCGTAAACTGTCTGTCATTCAGGAAGGCAACCAGCGTATGGTGCGCATGGCAAACCTGTGTGTGATTGGCGGTTATGCGGTGAACGGGGTGGCAGCGCTGCACTCGGAGCTGGTCAAGCGTGACCTTTTCCCTGAGTTCGACGCACTGTATCCGGGTAAACTTCAGAACGTCACTAACGGTGTGACCCCGCGTCGCTGGCTGAAATTCTGTAACCCGGCACTGAGCGCACTGATAGATGAAAAAATCGGCACAGACTGGCCGGCTAAGCTGGAACAACTGTCGTCACTGGCTGACTTTGCCGATGATGCCGAGTTCCAGCACGCTTTCATGGCAGTGAAGAAGGCCAACAAACAGCGTCTGGCCGATTGGGTGTCCGACAACATGGGGATTACGCTTACCACAGATGCCATCTTCGATGTGCAGATTAAGCGACTTCATGAATATAAACGCCAGCACCTGAATCTGGTGCATATTTTGTCGCTCTATCACCGTCTGCTCAATGATCCTAAGTTTGATATGCAGCCGCGGGTGTTCATTTTCGCGGCCAAAGCCGCGCCGGGTTACGCGCTGGCGAAAGACATCATTTATGCCATCAACAAAGTGGCAGACAAAGTGAACAATGATCCGCGTCTTGCCGGCAAGCTGAAAGTGGTCTTCATTCCTGATTATCGTGTCAGTCTGGCGGAGATCATCATCCCGGCTGCGGATGTGTCGGAGCAAATCTCGACGGCCGGTAAAGAAGCCTCCGGCACCGGAAATATGAAACTGGCCCTGAACGGTGCGCTGACTGTCGGCACCATGGACGGCGCTAATGTCGAGATCCGTGAAGAAGTCGGCGATGACAATATCTTTATCTTCGGTTTGCTGGTGGACGAAGTCATGGAACTGGTTCAGAAAGGCTATCAGCCAACCCGTTACTACGAGTCTGACAGTCTGCTGAAAGCCTCGCTGGATCTGCTGCTGGGCGATACCTTTACACCGGGTGAGCCTGACGCACTGGCAGGCATTCGACACAACCTGCTGGAAGGGGGCGATCCGTATCTGGTGCTGGCCGATTTCGCGGATTACGTCACGGCGCAGGAACGCATTGACCACGCTTACCGGGATAAAGCCGGTTGGGCGCGAAAAGCGATACTCAATACCGCACTGGTCGGCAAGTTCAGCTCGGACCGCAGTATTCGCGATTATGTAGAGAACATTTGGCAACTAAAAGCGGTAAAACGCTGATATTTTTGCCGGGGCTGTGTAGTCCCGGCGTTATTGTAAGTAGTGACATAGGCTGAATTTGTGGGAGAGACAGTCAGCCTTAACCGTGTCACGGAGAAGAAGAATGAGAACAGAAAAGGTTGTGAAAGAGATTGCCAGACAGGCCGGGCTGGCTGACAGCTACATCAGTGCCTGGGGGGCGGAAACATCTGTAAGTACTGAGACACTGAGCCGGTTACTGAGCGCACTGGGTTACGATACCAGCAGTGATCAGGCGCTGGAATCCTCAGCGGCCAGATTACAGCCGAGAGAAGTGCTGGCCCCGGTGAAAGTCGTCCACCGCGGTGAACCTGTGCATATCGAACTGACTTTGGGACGCAGTGCCCGTATCAGCGATTTCAGCTGGCGGCTGGAAACGGAACAGGGTGAAGTCATGGAAGGCTGGCTGCAGTCGCAGTTGGTGACAGATGACCGTGAGCAGGGCGGCGGTATGACGTTTGCGCTGCCAGATCTTGCGCTGGGCTATCACAGGCTTGAGATTTTCCGTAAACGCCGTCAGTCACCCTATGAGATGACACTGATTGTCACCCCCACGGCTTGTTATAAGCAGCCGGCACTGGATAAGGGCAAGAAGCTCTGGGGCGCCAGTGTCCAGCTGTATTCAGTGCGTACCGGTCATAACTGGGGTATCGGCGATTTTGGCGATCTCAAGCATCTGGTGTCTGATATTGCCTCTCGTGGCGGCGATTTTGTCGGCCTGAACCCGATCCATTCTTTGTTTCCGGCCAATCCGGAAGGTGCCAGCCCGTACAGTCCGTCTTCCCGCCGCTGGCTGAACATTATCTACATTGATGTGTGTTCCGTCTCGGAATTTGCCCAGTGTGATGAGGCGTTGCAATTAGTGGGCAGTGACGAATTCCAGCAGCGCCTGGTGGCGGCCCGTGACAGTAACTGGGTCAATTACAGTGAAGTGGCATGCCTGAAAATGACTGTGTTGCCAATGCTGTTTCACACCTTTCAGCAGCGTCATCTGGCATCACTGACCGCCCGTGGCCGACAGTTTCTTGATTTCGTTGAAAACGGCGGTGAAAGCCTGCTGCACCAGGCCGCGTTTGATGCACTCCATGCCGAGCTGAAAAATCAGCACGATCAAACCTGGGGCTGGCCGGTTTTTCCTGAGCAGTATCGTCACTTCGATAACGCCGCGGTAAAACAGTTTATCGCTGCGCATCCAGAGCAGGTTCAGCTGTATATGTACCTCCAGTGGCTGGCAGATACCCAGCTGGCTGAAGCGCAGCAACTTGCCGAAGAGAAAGGCATGGTCATGGGGCTTTACCGGGATCTGGCCGTCGGAGTATGCGATTCCGGCGCCGAAACCTGGGCAGATCATGATGCGCTGTGCCAGGGTGTCAGCGTTGGTGCGCCGCCGGATATTCTGGGCCCGCTGGGACAGAACTGGGGATTACCACCGTTTAACCCGCAGGCTTTGCGTAAAACCGCCTATCAGCCGTTCATTGAATTGCTGTGTGCCAATATGCGCCATTGCGGTGCGCTGCGTATCGATCATGTACTGGGTCTGCTTCGCTTGTGGTGGATTCCAAAAGGCGAATCGGCCAAACAAGGTGCTTATATGTACTATCCGGTCGATGATCTGATGGCTATTCTCGCGCTGGAAAGTCACCGCCATCAATGCACCGTGATTGGTGAAGACCTGGGTACAGTGCCTGATGAAATTGTCGATAAACTGGCGAGCGCCGGTATTCACTCTTATAAGGTGTTTTTCTTCGAAACCGCTGAAGACGGTGGCTATTATTCGCCGTCGCATTATACCGCTCAGTCTATGTCGGCCCTGTGTACCCACGATATGCCGACCTTAAGAGGCTTCTGGCATTGTGACGATCTCAAGCTCGGGCGTGATCTGGGTTTGTACCCGGATGAGCAGCAACTGCAGGGATTGTTCGACAGCCGTGCCGAGAGCAAACAGCGCATTCTGGACAGCGTCAACTGGCATGGCTTCCTGCCGCACAATGTCGGCCGTGATGCTCAGTATGTGCCTATGGACCGTACTCTGGCCGAAGCGCTGCAGTTGCATCTTGCCGCGGGTTCCAGCGCATTGCTCAGCCTGCAGCTGGAAGACTGGCTGGAAATGGATAAGCCGGTCAATATTCCGGGCACGGTAGATGAGTATCCGAACTGGCGCCGCAAGCTGTCGGTGAATCTTGAAGACTTGTTTAACCGTCAGGACATCATGGATCTGACTAAGCGGTTGACGGATATACGCCGCCAGGCTGCCGAGAAGCAGGAGTAAATCGTGAGCGCCGGACATGTAAAGATCAAAGACTGGTTGCCGGATCTGGCTGAACAGGCTCACCCCTCAAGCCAGTATCACCATATGGGTGCGCAACTGTTAACGCTTGAAACCGGCGGCTCACCGATCTCCGGCGTACGTTTTCTGGTGTATGCGCCTAATGCCTCGGCGGTGAGCGTGGTGGGCGATTTTAATCACTGGGACAGTCGCAGCCACCCTTTATCCGCGCTGGAGCAAGGATACTGGGGCTGTTTTGTCGACGGTCTGGCAGCCGGTGAACGCTATAAATTTGAGCTGCGCGATCATGCGGGCAACAGCCTGCCTCACAAGGCCGATCCCTGGGGCTATCAGGCCGAGCAGTATCCGTCATTTGCATCCAGAGTCTATGATCACAGCCGTTATCATTGGCGGGACTCATCGTGGCAGCAGCGTCAGGTGACAGCTAAGCATGAGCAACCGCTTTCTATTTATGAACTGCATCTGGGCTCGTGGCGGCGGCAGGCATCCGGTGAGAGCCTGAGCTACCGGCAGTTGGCGGCAGAGCTGATCCCGTACCTGACGGATATGGGATACACCCATGTTGAGCTGATGCCAGTGGCGGAACATCCTTTTTACGGCTCCTGGGGCTATCAGCCGGTGGGGCTGTTTGCCCCGACCAGTCGCTATGGCTCGCCGGATGATTTCAAGTATTTCGTCGACCAGTGCCATCAGGCCGGGTTAGGCGTGATTCTTGACTGGGTGCCGGCACATTTCCCTGCCGATGATCACGGCCTGGCCTTTTTTGACGGCACCGCCTTGTTCCATGATCCGGATCCGCGTCGCGGCTGGCATCAGGACTGGCAGAGCTATATCTACGACTATGGCCGAGAGCACGTGCGCCGTTTTCTGGTCGCCAATGCCCTGTACTGGTTTGAGCATTTTCATATCGACGGCCTGCGGGTCGATGCTGTCGCATCTATGTTGTATCTGGATTACTCCCGACAACCAGGGGAGTGGATACCCAATGCCGAAGGCGGCAATATCAACCATGACGCGGTCAGTTTATTGCGCTGGATGAATGAAGAAGTGTACCGCCTGTATCCCAATGCCATGACGATTGCGGAAGAGTCGACCAGTTTTCCCGGTGTCTCACGGCCAACCTATGAAGGCGGGCTGGGGTTTGGGTTCAAATGGAATATGGGCTGGATGCACGACAGCCTGAGCTATATCCGCAAGGATCCGATTCACCGACAGTACCATCACGATACGCTGACTTTTCCTTTGGTATACGCCTTTAGCGAGAACTACGTGCTCTCGCTGTCGCACGATGAAGTCGTCTATGGCAAAGGTTCGCTGCGGAATAAAATGCCGGGCGATGAATGGCAGCAAACGGCCAATCTGCGTGCCTACATGGCGTATATGTATGGCCAGCCCGGTAAAAAGCTGAACTTTATGGGAGCCGAGATCGCCCAGAGTGCGGAGTGGAATCACGATGGGGTGCTGGAGTGGCATTACCTGCAGTATGACCGCCATACCGGCGTACAGCGTTTAGTGCGGGCGTTAAATGCCCTGTATCAGTCAACCCCGGCTTTGTATGAACTGGATTGTGATACTTCCGGCTTTGCCTGGTGTGTGCAGAATGATGCGTCCCGCAGTGTGATCGCACATGAGCGTTTCGCCCGCAATGGCGACAAGGTGCTGGTGGTCAGTAACTTCACCCCTGTAGCCCGGCAACACTATCTCATACCTGTCCCTCAGGCGGGTCAGTATCGGTTAGTGCTCAATAGTGATGACAGTCATTACTGGGGCAGCGGGATGCCGGTAGAACAAACGGTGAACACCGTCTGGGACGAGGCATCGGGTAGTGAAGTGCTGATGATTGATTTGCCGCCATTGTCGACCTTGTTCTGGCAATGTATGCCGGATTAGACGGTGCGATGAAACAGAAAGGGCCATGGGATGGCCCTTTTTTACGTCAAGCGCAGCCTTTGACGGCCAGCTTGTTTTTGTTGTCACGGTTCGAGACGATTTGCTGATGATCATCAATCGTCCCCAGTGTTTTGGCTAATCTGTCATACAAGACCACATTGACAGTCGCAGCCAGATTCATGCAGCCATTGGTGGGCACATACACAACATGATGGGCTTTATCGACAACCTCTTGTGGCAGTGAGCTGTCCTCTGGGCCAAACACATACACAGCGTTTTCAGGATGGGTAAAGCGAGGCAGTGCCGTCGCGCCAACCACTAATTCAACACAGACAATTTCTACGTCGTCCGCTAACCCGGCGGTGAGATCGTCCATCTCGACCAAATCAATGCGCTCATGGCTGTTGTGGGTATCGGTGTGGAATTTTGCTGCGCGGTTATAGCGGTTACCGTTATAGCGCACCTGTGTTGCGTCATAGCAGCCTGCGGCACGCATCACCGCGCCAACATTCGTCGGGCTTTTGGGGTTGTACAGTCCAATAATGACCGTTGACTGTGTTGTCATTGTGTTTGATCTACTTTTGTATTGCTTAAAGGGTTGAGTGTGGGGGATTATCGCCCTAATGCAGCAGAAGTGCTATTGCGGGGTAACATTTTTTGGGATTCGGTGAGTATGTCGCGCTTGAGTCCGGTGCATTTCTTGGCATGGTGCGATGCGCGCCAGGTACTCTTTGTTGGGGCAAAGAGTACCCAGAAAGCCCCTTTTTGTTCTTTGGTGTGGTCCGGGGCGGTTGTAGGCGCTCCCGGCGCCGACAACCTAAAAATTCGTCCTGAATTTTTCCCTGGGGGAATGGGTTTCTTGGATTTTTTGGGGGGCTGTGCAGTGCGTTTTCTGCCAGACATTCAGCATTCACCTTGTCATTGCCGCGCAGGCGGCAATCCATAAGCGAGTGCGATTTCTGTGGAATTGAGGGTATGCCAGAGGTTTCTTTGTACTGATTAAGTGATTGATGTCTCTTAATCATAAGCCCATACGCGCTGATTTTTGTGGTAAGTCATGAAATACTAAGAAAGCAAAGAATATAAATTGGGTGGCATAAGGCGTTTGAGTAAGATATACGACATGGTGTCGTTGAATAAAATGTTATAACGCAATTCAAAATATGGAATTGGTGAAATTGACAAAATAGAAAAAGAACTTTATGACGCAGCGGTGAAATTAATCGAGTCTCGTTATCCGACGGGGTGGGGCGGTGCAGCAGCTGTGAGAACCCAATCAGGAAAAGTTTTGACTAGTGTTGCCCCAGACGTGAAAAATGATGCCTTATCACTTTGCATGGAAGTGGGGGCTTATTTGGAAGCTCATAAATTAAATGAAGCGGTAACTCATTCGTTGTGTCTATGTCGTGAAGATGAAAAGAGTCAGCTATTGGTTTTATCGCCTTGTGGTGTTTGCCAAGAGCGTTTAGTGTATTGGGGTGGTGACGTAAAAGCTGCAATAACAACAGCGAGTAATCAGTTAGTGTTTAAAACTATTCGAGAGCTCATGCCACACCATTGGTCACTAGTGAATGGAACCGCGCTATAACAAACGTCTCAAGAGGGACTGTCAACGCGTGGCGTTTCCAGTTCCATTGAGCAGCGATGGTTTCGGTTGTTGTGTTTGAGTTTGGTGGTAATGCGTTGCCAGCCCTTAGGCGGACGTTATGCGTAATTAATGGAGTGCAGAGTAATAGATGGAAGTAGTAGAAGCGAAAAAATCGGATTTAAATTCATTCTTTGTTTATCTTGAAAATCAGCTGTCTGAAAATGGTGATGGAGAAATTCCTCTTTTCCAGCCCATGTCCAGAAAGCAAAAAGAAATACCAGAATCAACAAAAGAAAAATTTATCCAAGGGTTTTCTCATCAGTTTGGAGATTTTGGTTGGAGAAAACTTTGGGTTGTAAAAGATCCTTCCGGAAGTATAAAAGGTCATATTGATCTTCGTCACCACGGTGATGAAAGCCGCTCTCATAGAGTTTTACTTGGTATGGGCGTAGATTCTACTTGTCGGAAGCAAGGCCTTGGTCAAAGACTCATTGATACAGTTATAAACTACTGCCAAGAAAAAAAAGAAATTGAATGGCTTGATCTTTGTGTATTGTCAGAAAATACACCAGCAAAGAACCTCTATCTTAAAGTAGGGTTTAGCATTATCGGTGAGTTCAAAGATCAATATAGAATTGATGGCCTATCAGTCTCAGAGACAGCAATGACAAAGCATATCAAAAATTACGCATAATCAAATTTTAAAGAGGGATTCGCAACGCGTGGCATTTTCACTATGCGTTGGTTTAAATAATTAAGGTGGCATGCGGCAGCTTGGGTATTGCGTTGCTAAACCCTTAATAGAGCGTTATAAGCACGTGCAATCAACAGGAGTCCAGATGGAAAGTGAAAGGCTAGAATTGGTTCCATCATCATTGAAATATGCTGATGCAATGTATCAAGTGATAGATGAATCTAGGCTTGAACTTTCTCAATTTTTGCCTTGGGTTTCAGATGAGTTCACCAAGAGTAGTCTTAAGCAAAATATCAAAGAAGCAGCGCATAACTTTGCTAACTTTACTGATGAGTTCTGGTTCAATATCATCGAAAAAGAAACTGGACTGTTTGTCGGTGCCATCGGTTTTATTGTCAGAGACAAAAGTGTGCCTTACTTTGAAATTGGCTATTGGCTGAAAACATCAAAAACTGGTTTGGGTTATGTGAGTGAAGCTATTGAGTTGGTAGAGCAATATGCCTTTATCAATAAGTCGGCTCAACGAGTCGAAATAAAAATGGCTGGTTCAAACCTCAGGAGTCAGTCAGTAGCCAATCGTTGTGGCTACAAGCTTGAAGCTCATTTAGCCAACGCAAGACGCTTACCATCTGGTGAGTTAGATAGTACTGTTGTTTACGTAAAACTGTGCTTATAACAAACGATTTTGGCGTCAATCGTTAAAATCATGCTGATTTTTCATTCCATAATACGTCATCGCGTAACATAGAATTGAGGATGGTAACCATCTTCCTGACACAGGCGATAATCGTCACTTTTTCGGGTTTTCCTTCAGCCAGAAGTCGTTGATAGGTTCCTCTAAAAGCAGGGTTACAGTAGGCTTCCATCCCGATTATTGCTGGCGGGATATTGGCAAATATCGAGAGAACTTTTGAGCGTGATATTGTTTTGTGGATCAAGATCTTGCCTTGATGATCTTCACCGTGGATACTGAAGCTATTTTTAGCTAAATCAATGCTATAAATAGAATGTGACATGGTGGCCTCCGGTAATTTCGTAGTCAGACTTACCTAGTGTGGCAGAGCTTGATGAGAGGGAGTCCATGTCATTCGTTAGGGCTCAAAGGTATATAATGGATATTTCCCAGTTTTTTGAATATGTAGGAAAAGCGGTGAGCTTGAGTGCAGCTCTCTTTGGGCTGTATTGTGTAGTCCTCAAATGGCGAAAGAGAGAAGAACATTTTCCCCGCATTAATTTCGGTATAGATGCCGAGGTTATAGACACTGTTGACGGTATGGTCATTCTCAATGTTGTGGCATCTCTCGAGAATAAGGGCGTTGTACCTCTTAAAATCAAAGAGTTCATTTGCGAACTTCGTGGTATTTCTCATGAAGACAAAATTGAGTTGGGTGGGGGAAGCATAAGACACCAATTAAATTTTAAGAACGATCTGGGAAGCGGAGCTTTTTTCCCATTAAATTGGGACTTCTCATTTGTTTATCCTTCTGTGACTACTCAGTACACATACATTACGATTATTCCTGCAGACACTAAATATCTGTTAGTTAAAGGGCGTTTTCATTACATGTCAAAAAATGAAAGTCATCATGCAGGGAAGGTTATAAACGTGTCTCGCTTGACGAAAGCAGAGCCCTAACAAATAAGGATACGTGTCGCGCAGCCGACACTTCTAACCGGGTGTTGAACAAGCCCGGACAGCCTTATTAAAATAAAGGATTGGAGAAGATAATGATCCCTAAATCAGCAAAACTTAGAGTCGCTCGCCCAACGGATAATCTGGCAAAAATTACGGAAATGTACGTCAATGGTTTGGGGTTCAAACTATTGGGTTCTTTCGAAGATCATAATGGCTTTGATGGCTCAATCATTGGTCACGAGCTTCATCATTATCATCTAGAGTTTACTCATCATAAAGGTACGGAAGTAGGGCAGGCTCCCACGCAAGATAACCTACTTGTATTCTATCTTCCTGAGCAGGATATTTGGGCTCAATGTTGCGAACAAATGGAGAAAGCGGGATTTGTCGTCGTACCTTCTTATAACGATTACTGGGATGTTGTAGGGAAAACGTTTGAGGATATTGATGGTTATCGGGTTGTTCTTCAAAACAGAGAGTGGTCATCTTAAGCTCGCAGATAGCAAACGCCTCAAGAGAGACTGTCAACGCGTGGCGTTTCCAGTCCAAATGACCTGAAGTGGTTAGGGCTGTTGCGATGAAGTTTGATGGTAGTGTGCTGCCAGCGCCTATAGTCGCGTGATGTGCCAGCTCAATCAGTGCATATAGTGAACGATAAAGTAGACAAATCTTGAGTGGGTAACATGTGGCAAGGCATTTAAGTGTATTAGTCTTGTAAGGAAGCACAATGACAATGGCACACAAATCTGTGGGTTAGAAAATTGTGAGTGGGCACATAACAAACAAAGGCAGCATCGCCCCTGGGGGCTGGATCTCGTTACGTTTGGCCGCTGTTGGTGTTGTTAGCGTCTTGAGGAGAAACTTCAGATGTCATCTGTATCTGAAAATGATTGGAAAGTGCTTAGTGGTCTCAAGGCGAACCTGCTCAATTCGGTATGCGAGACGATCTTTCAACGTATTGAGCAAGTATCATCTAACCGAGAAGGTCGGGAACATGAGAGTTATTTAGAGCTTTGGAAGTTAATTAGCAAAGAAGATGACGCCATCGCTGAGATGTTTAATGATCTCAAACGAAGTAATGCATTGTTGAAGATTGCAGCTTTAAAGCATTATGGCGTGTTAACTGATGAACAATTGACGCTATTTTCACCAGAAACACAAGATGAAGTAGCACGTCTTTGCGAGTACAGACGCGAATAAACTAATTTTATCGCCAGCAAAAAGGTCAACCCGCAGCGAGGTTTTCCGCGCTAAATTTGAGCGTTTGCAGGTTTTCGGGTATTGGTCACGTTGTTCTTCTGGGCTTCGCTTAAAAATTTTACAGGTTCTGGTGGGCTCGCAGTATTGCAACAGACTGGTTCAGTGTTTGATAAAAAAGCAGCTTGCTGCAGTTCAGGCTTGTCAGTCCGGCAAGCCGCGTAAGTCCGGTACATCTGCATTCAGTCTGTTAACTGGTTTTCATGCAGTGTCTCTGGCATTTGACCGAATTTCACCAGATCCCGTGTCCAGTAATGAGAAGCACCGCAGGCTTCCATCCGGATCATTGCGGGTGGCATATTGGTAAATGTCGAGAGAACCTTTGAGCGTGATATTGTTTTTTGAATCAACATCTTGCCTTGGTGATCTTCACCGTGGATACTGAAGCTATGTTTGGCTAAATCAATGCCATAGACAAATTGTGACATGGTGGCCTCCGGTAGCTACAGGATAAGACTTACCAAGTGTGGCAAAACCTGATGAGGGTGGAGTCCATGTCATGCGCTATGTTCTAATCAAGTGAGGAAATTTCATATGAAAATATTTGTGACAGTGTTTCTACTTTTTGTATCTGCTGGTGCGATAGCTTCAGGAAAGGAAGCCAGTGGAAATGTTCAGCTCTTTGCGGTTGATGGAGAAATCATCCTTCAGCTAAGCGGCAGTAATTCTAGTTGTGGGAGTCGGTATTATTTTAAACCAGACACTGATTACAACAGAGCTTTGTTATCTATGTTGTTATCAGCACAGATGTCCAATAAGCAAGTATGGGTGAATGGCTCTGGTAATTGTATTGAAACTTATCCAAAGAACAACGCATATAAACTAGAGAACATGACAATCTACAATTAATAACACAAAAAATGAATAATCCATTAGCTTCTGAAGATGAAAATGCTCCTAAGATAACTGATTATTGAATAGGTATACCCGTAATTTTTTCGGCATTTACGTGGTCGGTAGCTTGGGCGCTATGCGTCAGGAGGTAAATTTGTCAGAAAAAGTGCTTTTTGCAGATTTCGTAAACACAGATTTGGTTGAGTTCAAATATAACATCGATCCTTGGGACTCACTGAATAGTTCGATTGAAATGGTTTCTCATGACAGGACAGGTCGTTTTCGAAGGTTCAAGTTTAAGAATGTATCAAACCTAATCATAGAAAACGGCTTTACTGGTTATTTAGGAGGTATGGTTATTGTAGACATTAGTTGTCGTCAATGGTCCCATGCCAAAATTGAGGTTCAAAACTTTGAGTCAGGTTCGGGAATTTGCTTTTTAGCGATGAGTTTAGAAATATCGAGTGCTGCAGAGTTCAGATAATCAAGGTGAGCCGTTACTCTAGGTGGTTTTGATGTGAAGTACAGTGTGCTTTTTTAGTTTAGTGACGGGCTAAATCAATGCCATAGACAAATTATGATGAGATGGCCTCCAGTGATATTGTGTTCAGACTTTCCAAGTGTAGTATTGATACTGGTCCTGGAGTCATCATTACCGGAGCAATAGGTAGAGTCCTTTTTGGTGTGGCTGGAGATTTTGGCGCAGACAGGATAGCAGATTTTATTTATGAAAATTAAATTTATTGAAAGATTTTTAATAAGAAGAAACAGCAGATCCCTGTTGTTCCGTTAACATTGGACTTTCATCAGTCTTATCCGAAAGTCACCTTGTCTAACGCGTTCAATAAACAGGCTTATAACCTTTTATTCCTGATTAAGAATGAATGCCTGACTCAGTTGAAGAGCATTTTACAAAGCCAGTACCCAGAGGTCAGTGTTGAGGTCTATAGAAAGACACAGGAGATAAAAGGGTCAGACTCTTCAATATTTCAATTAAATTTACTGGATGATTTCGTAGGGTGTGTAGTCCATCTGATCACGAACGATCACTCAATTGTTAACGCAATTTTAGATGCCCATTTATCCCCACCAGAACCAATGATTTCATTCCCTGACATAAACCCGGATGAGTATGGGAGTTTACAGGGAGATATAGATTTTTGGTTTACTTGGCTCTGGACACCTTACTGGGAGTCTTTGACACAAGATGAAAGGGCAGAGCTAAAGCTAACTTCTTCATGGCGGGAGTTTATAGAATTTCGGACAGAAGACGTTTAGTTCCATGCCAGCAAGATATTGCAATATCTCAATTATCAACAAATCACATCGACAGTCATGTCCGTGCCTGTGAATTCCAAGATAAGATGGAGGTATGGTTCCATTAACGATGATAAAACCTCATTCTCTGAATGGAAAAGTTTACGAGTTGAAAAATAATCTATACAAACATTCAAAACTTCAAAATACTTATTTAATCTGATGTCAATGATTTGGCACAGCAGTTATAAATCGTGTCTGTCCAATAGCGAACCAGAACCCCAAATGTCTAAAAAACCCCGATTTCAGATAATAAGTGCGACATTCATGGGAAGGTGTAGAAGAGGAAGCCAACTGCTAAAAGTGGTACGCTCT
>NZ_JAUOQQ010000028.1:0-65596 GCF_030547675.1 Photobacterium sp. 2_MG-2023 | reverse complement strand
TTGTTTGGCGATTACACGATAACTTATCCAACCGTTTTTCGTATCTGTTTCCCGCTAATCCGAGATGAACCTTTTTTTGTCGGCAGCGTTCAGGGTTTTGGGTCAGCCATGATCTCAAAACTAAAAATGCTGTACCGAGCGATCAACCGTATTGCTGTTCGAACCAGCTTTCGAGGATAACCACGGCAGACTGAGAGTCGACATTGCCTTTGCTGAGTGAGCGATAGCCACCACGGGCAAAGAGATCCGAGCGCGCTTCGACCGTACTCAAACGCTCATCATGTAATTCGACCTGGCACCCGAACCGGCCGTGCAGGCGGTTGGCAAATTTGCGGGCGCGCGGGGTGATACTTTCCAGCTCCTGGCCGTAAACATCCAGCGGCAGGCCGACCACAATCAGGTCGGGTTGCCATTCTTTCAGTAATTTTTCAATCGCTTCCCAGCTGGGAATACCGTCGTTGGCTTTGAGTGCCGAAAGGGGATTGGCTGTCCCCGTCAGTTCCTGACCGATGGCGGCGCCAATGCTTTTGGTGCCAAAGTCGAAGGCAAGTACTGTACGAGAGGTGCTCATGAATGTCCTATTTCAGTGGATAAGTTAGCGGAATGGATACCCAGTTTGGCGACGGCTTTGTCCCAGCGTTCATTGATGGGAGTTTCAAACACGACCTTGGGATCCGCTTCCATGGTCAGCCAGCTATTGTCGGCCAGTTCCTGTTCCAGCTGGCCGGCGGTCCAGCCGGCGTAGCCAAGGGCAACCAGAAATTGACTCGGCTCATCCTTGGTGCCCAGCAAAGGCAGGATATCGGTTGATGTGGTCATCTTGATCTCTTCGGTCAGATCAAGGCTGGAGCTGTATTCTTCTTTGCTGTTGTGCAGGATAAATCCCCGGTCACCGGCCACCGGGCCGCCTATCATGACAGGCTTCTCCAGGCTGGCAGGATGCGCAAGTGGCAAGTCTCGCTCCACTTTGATCTGCTCCAGCATGCTGCCGACAGACACATCAATTGGCAAATTAATGACAATGCCCATCGCGCCTTCGTCGTTATGCTCGCACACATACACCACACTGCGTTTGAAGTGCGGATCTTGCAGACTGGGCATGGCCACCAGAAAGTGATTGGTGAGATTCATCGTTCAGTCCTTACACACTCTCAGACAGGCTCTCATAATTACAGTATGAGGACTAATTGGCCTAAATGGTAAGTCTGAGAGAGATGCTGTTAAAAATGAAAACGTGACGTGTTGTCAACTTCAGCAGACAACACGTCCGGGTGGTATCAGTATCAAGCGGTTTTCAGGCGGCGTTCTATGGCATCCATCAGTTTGCCTGTAATAGAAATATCATACGCCGCTTCAATTTCGCGAATACAGGTTGGGCTGGTGACATTGATTTCAGTCAGCTTGTCGCCAATCACATCCAGGCCAACAAAAATCAGCCCTTTTTCTTTCAGTGCCGGTGCGACAGCTTCAGCAATTTTGCGATCAGTCTCGCTCAGCGGGCGGGGTTCGCCGCGGCCACCGGCGGCCAGATTGCCACGGGTTTCCCCTTCGGCCGGAATACGGGCCAGACAGTAAGGCATAGGCTCGCCGTCAACTACCAGAATGCGTTTGTCGCCGTTACTGATGTCCGGCACGAACGTTTGCGCCATACAGTAGTATTCACCGTGATTGGTCAAGGTTTCAATAATCACCGACAGGTTAGGATCCCCGGCTTTGACACGGAAGATCGACGAGCCGCCCATACCGTCCAGCGGCTTGAGAATGATATCGCCGTGTTCCTGCTGGAAGGCGCGGATCTTATCTGCCCGGCGGGTCACTATTGTGGTGGGTGTCAGCTCGGGGAACCAGG
This sequence comes from Photobacterium sp. 2_MG-2023, assembly GCF_030547675.1. NCBI lineage: Bacteria > Pseudomonadati > Pseudomonadota > Gammaproteobacteria > Vibrionales > Vibrionaceae > Photobacterium > Photobacterium sp. 2_MG-2023. The sequence continues at coordinate 63,747 of NZ_JAUOQQ010000028.1, read as the reverse complement.
CGGTGTAGAGTTTTTCATTACAGTCACGCAGGCTCTGGGGCTTATTGACGATCAGGGTGCCCTGTTCTTCCGCGCGCTCCAGAATATAGGTGGCGTAGATGTATTCAGTATCGAACGGCGGATCTTTGCGCATCAGCACGGCATCGAGCTCGCTCAGTTCGATTTCCTGCTCACCGTGGAAGCTGAACCAGTCGTTCGGATCTTCCTGCAATTTGACGATCCGGGTCCGGGCGATTGCTTTGCCTTGCTCCAGAGACAGATCAGCCATTTCCATATAATGGATTTCCCAGCCGCGACGCTGCGCTTCAAGCATCATCGCAAAGCTGGAATCCTTTTTGATGGTAATGGACTGGATGGGATCCATCACAATACCCAATTTGATCATGTCTTTTCTCCTTGGTTAGCCAAGATCGCCAAAGCGGACCTGTAGCGCAGTTATCGCCGTCATAGCGGCAGTTTCAGTTCTGAGAACCCGGGGACCCAGCAGCACTTCGCTGAACCGGAACGTTTCAGTCATACTGATTTCCTGCTCCGACAGGCCGCCTTCCGGCCCGATCAGCAGACGGACCCGGGTGACAGGTGCGGGCAGGGTATTTATGGAATATTGGGCTCTTGGGTGCAAATTCAACTTCAGGCCGTCAAATTCTTCCGCGCACCAGTCTTCCAGTTTCATCACAGGACGGATTTCCGGCACCACATTGCGGCCGCATTGCTCGCAGGCGCTGATGGCGATTTTTTGCCACTGTGACAGTTTCTTATCGAACCTGTCCTGAGTCAGTTTGACACCACAGCGCTCTGAGATCAGCGGCGTAATGCTGTTGACGCCCAGCTCGACAGATTTCTGAATCGTGAATTCCATCTTATCGCCGCGGGAAATCACCTGGCCCAAGTGCAGATCCAAAGGGGACTCCACACTGTGCTCAATACGGGCAGAAATCTCTACTTCGACATGTTTTTTACCGGCTTCGGTAATGACAGCCGGGAATTCAGCATTGCTGCCGTCGAACAACAGAATTTCCTGGCCTGGCTGCATCCGCATCACGCGGCCGACATGGTTGGCGGCGTCGTCACTTAATGGCACTCTACCGCTTGCCGGCAGGGTCTCAGGATGGAAAATACGTGGCACTCTCATAGTATTAAATTCGTTGGCTTTGATGGTTATTCCTGGCGTCAGTATATCAAGCTTGGCGGCAATGTACCGAACATTGCACAGTGCCGAATACTGCGCGATGAAACACAGCGGAAGCGCGCTGAAGTGTTATCTCGCGCAAAAGCTGCATAAGCCGACATTGATGCGGCTCATAACTCCGGCAAAAAGTCAGTGGGATTGAACCCCGTATCACCTAAAATGCCGGCTTTGTTGCACAGGGGACATAACAAAAATGACAATAACACAAGGAACGCACAGACTGGCGCTCCTTATGGCGGCGGTGCTGGCGGCGGGCTGTGGCGGCGACGGTAAGTCTGGCGAGCGCAGCCTGAATGTGGATGGCGATCCTTTGCTGGCCAGCCTGCAGCCGTACCTGAGCTCCAGTCAGTACGGGTTGGCAGCCGAAGATTGTGCTGTCATCTATAAACAGAGGCAGTCCTGCCAGTTGCAGGATATCGCACCGCTCGGCTATGACATTCAGGGCGATCTGACGCCGGACGACATTGCCCAGCGATTGCTGGTATCCCATGGCTGGATGGGGGACAGCTTTATGGATGTGGTGCGTGACTTACCGCAGGATGTGCTGAATCTGTTTAAGCCACTCAATGTCATTGTACTCAGCCTTGATATCCGCCCGTCTTTCTATCACACAGATACTGCAGGGATATATATCGATCCGCGGTATCTGTGGCGCAATCAGGCGGAATGGAATGACATTTATCAGCAGCAAGATTACCGCTCCGGGTTTGCAGATGTCCTGCCGTTTCTGGCTTTACAACGTTATGTGTACAGCAATGGTGATTATGTTACTTACAGCAATACCTTCGATGAGTACGACAATTACTGGCGGAGCAAATCAGAAATAGCGCCGGGACTGTTTAATCTGCTGGTCCATGAGCTGGCTCATGCCAACGACTTCCTGCCACCGGATCAACTCAGTGTGCTGGATGTGTCAACCAGCATAGGTAAAAACATCAAGCAGATTAAAGGCAACTGGATTCAGACATCATTGCAACAAGCCCATGCGCTGTCAGCAGACAGTTTACAGTTGATGGCTGAGAGCTATTTTGGCGGCGCCTCGGCGTCAACGACCATGTCGCCTGAGCAGGCAGGATCGGCATTCGAGCCTGATGGTGGCGCCGATTTTTACGGCTATTACACTGGCGCGGAAGATGTCGCCATGCTGTTTGAAGCTTATATGATGTGGCGGGAATATGAGGCGGTCTCTGATGTGGCGTTTACGTCCTCACCCAAGGTTGAAAATTACAGTTGTGATGATTTGATTATTGGCTGGGGGCAGCGCAACCGGCTGGCGCAAAAAGAGGTTGTGCCGCGCGCCAGGCTGGTATCGGAGAGTATCTTACAGCAGGATCTGAGCGCTGAATTTGCATCAATAGCCAATTCAATGCCGGTGGATCTGCCGTACGGCTATGGATGGTGCCAGGCGCGGACTGCTGTGATGTCGGCCCGATTTGAGCGTTTCAATCGCCAGGCGCCGGTTGCCGATAACAGCCAGCGTTACCTGGATGAGATGCTGCGTCACTAAACATTAAGCATTAAGCATAGGCAAACGGCTGAGAGCCCTGATCTCAGCCGTTATTATATTAAAGTCCTGCCTGCTGACAGGCTTCCAGCACAAAACCGTTGTGTTTTTGCTGGATGTTGGCAATTCTCCGATCCCTTTCGCACTCCCAGGGGCTGACCGGGTAAGTCTTATGCCAGGCCTGCATCAGCTGGCGCTGACTTTTCGCCAGACGGAAGCGGTATTCCTGCTCCATGTAAAGATAGGTGCGGGCAATGGCTCCTCGGGCACGGGGTGGCGGATCCACCCGGCGGTTTTTGAAATCAACTTTCACCTCGCACTGGCCGTAGAAAGCACCGTCATGTTCACGCCAGGGGGCAAAGCGATAGTTCGAGCGATCGCCGTTCACCTCGCCAATGGCCGGGGTCAGGTTATGCATGTCGGCTTCCATCCGGCTGAAGGCCGGGTCTTTGCGGCAGTTTTTACGCCCGCCATCCTGCCAGCATTGCAGCTGATGGCCAAACTGCCAGGCCGGCACCACGTGCTCCCACTCAATCCGGCTGGCACGCGTCTCCTGCTTGCGAACCTGATAGCCGCAGCTGTTCAGATCCGGGATTCCCTTTTTCCCTTGCCATTCAATCCGGCAGCCGCAGTAAAAGCTCTCGTTGTGATCCTGATAAATGTTTACCAGCAGCTTTTTTGCTTTGGAGAAGTTGTGCGGTGGGTCTGCCAATACGGGAGAGGGCAGGGCACTGACGCTTAGCAGTACGGCAGTCATTAGCCATTTCAGCTTGATTAACATGGGATTTCCGGTGACTGAATGTATGGATGATGATGTTATCAGTACCGGAATTTTTTAGAAGTGTTTCACGTTATCTGAGTGTAAAAAATCAAATTTTCAATTTCACTGCGACGCATTTCCAGTAACAGGCATCAAAGGTTGGTGGCATTGCATGCAGTGATAGATGGCTTGCTGACGCAGAATCTTATTATGCCGTCTGACAGTGAGCTGATGCTCCCGGCACTGGCAGCGGTAGGGGAAAGTACGCCCGCTTACAGAAGAGATATCGAAGCTGTGGGTGGTGCGCGCCGGCACATTGAACACCTCAGTCATCATTTTTTGCCATTCAGGGCCATGTGGACGCACTTTGCCGTGACAGGCAAAAGTGAGCAGATGGGCGAGTTCATGGGGAACCACTTCGGCCAGAAAAGCGTGCGGGTTTTCTGCCAGTAATACCGGGTTATAGCGGATCTCCCAGCTTTGCATCCGGGCACTGCCTGCAATTTTACCGCGCTGGGTAAAGCGGATTGCCGGATCAGGAAACTGTTTGCCAAGCTTGTTTTCAGCCCGGCGAAGGCAGGAGAGGGTACGTTTAATAATGGCTTGCTGTAGTGAGTCCATGATGCTGAAAGGTGAACAAACAAGGGGTTCAGTATGTAAGGTCTGGCGCTGATTTTCTACCTTCGATGGCCTGAAATGCGTTTTGTACAGCAGTGACAGTTTTTAGAACATAGGTGTTCAAAACCTTCGGAAGCTGTACAGGTACAGATGATCAGCTTTTCGAGCGATTGGATCATGGGAAGTAAATAACACTAAAATATGTTTATTTTTATATTGTTATCTGTTTTTACGAGAGAGGTGAGCAGCTTGGTCTGCTTTTAGATCATAGGTGGTCAAAAGCTGAAAGAGCTGTACAGGGGAGCGGGGCGGTGAGAAAGAAAAGCAATGAAAAAGGAAGCCGAAGCTTCCTTTTTCACGAGTAAGAATCACAGCCTTGCTGATTCGATTACTTGATGTTGGCGTAATCGCGCAGCAGCTCTGCTTTGTCGGTTTTTTCCCAAGGGAATTCTTCGCGACCAAAGTGACCGTATGCCGCTGTTTTCTTGTAGATAGGCTGCAGCAGATCCAGCATTTCGATCAGGCCGTATGGGCGCAGGTCGAAGTGGTGACGAACGGCTTCAACGATCAGGTCGTGAGAGACCTTCTCTGTACCAAAAGTTTCCACCATGATGGATGTTGGATCGGCAATACCGATAGCGTACGACAGCTGGATTTCACAACGGTCTGCCAGGCCAGCTGCGACTATGTTCTTTGCCACATAACGGGCGGCATAGGCCGCACTGCGATCCACTTTTGATGGATCTTTACCAGAGAAGGCACCACCGCCGTGACGTGCTGCACCGCCGTAGGTATCGACGATAATTTTACGGCCAGTCAGACCACAGTCGCCCATTGGACCACCGATCACAAAGCGGCCGGTTGGGTTGATGAAGTACTTGGTGTCTTTGTTCAGCCACTCTGCCGGCAGAACCGGTTTGATGATTTCTTCCATCACAGCTTCTTGCAGCACAGGAAGTTCAATGCTGTCACAGTGCTGAGTCGACAGAACAATGGCATCGATACCCACGATTTTGCCCTGGTCATAAGCAAAGGTGACCTGGCTTTTGGCATCCGGGCGCAGCCATGGCAGCGTACCGTTTTTACGGACTTTAGCCTGACGCTCAACCAGACGGTGAGCATAAGTGACAGGGGCCGGCATCAGCACTTCAGTTTCGTTGGTGGCGTAACCGAACATAATCCCCTGATCGCCTGCACCCAGATCTTTCGGGTCGCTGCGGTCAACACCCTGGTTAATATCAGGAGACTGCTTACCAATTGCGCTCAGTACGGCACAAGAGTTGGCATCAAAGCCCATGTCTGAATGGACGTAACCAATTTCACGCACCGTCTGACGGGTCAGCTCTTCGATATCCACCCAAGCTGTGGTAGTGATTTCACCACCGACCATGACCATGCCGGTTTTTACGTAAGTCTCACACGCAACACGTGCTTTCGGGTCTTGTTCTAAGATCGCATCCAGGACTGCATCTGAGATCTGGTCTGCAATTTTATCTGGATGGCCTTCCGATACCGACTCAGAAGTAAACAGGTGTTTCGCCATGAGTATTCTCACTATTAGAAAAACTTTAAAGGTGATTGGAGGTGTGATTTTCAGCAGTCTGAGTGATTAATCATCAGTCTGTATGTATAGAGCTACCTCCGTCTAGATGGCTATAATAACTTGTATGGGATCAAAATCAACAACTAGATATGTGTGGAAATAAGATAATATTCAGCCAAACGATTATCTTCATCATGTGGTTTGTAATCTTACTAGTTAATAATATTGGTTTTGACTAAAAAATCAGATTATTTACCTTCTTTGTGAGTTGACAGCCCCTTCTTCTCTTTGCGAAATGCGTTCTGGCCTCTTGATGGATCGGCGCGTATTGCGATCAAAACCACGATTGCCTGATTGAACGTCGGTGATTTACTGCTCGGACCAATTGTTATTGATAGGTTGCAGAAAAATTATTTCGAACAATGAAAAAAATACGCCAGATGGGAGCTTTATTTATTCCGATAAAGCACTATTTATATATCTGTTATAAGGAAGGATGTAGTTACAGCGGGCGTATTTACTGGCATTGCGCTACGCTCGCAGACAATCGTTCTGGGGAGTGAGGCGGGTCACAATTAGGATGAATCTCGTTAACGCTTGGTATACACTAGAGCGGCTTTTCACTTACGTAGCACGGATATGATATTACGAGTCGCAATTAATGGATTTGGCCGTATCGGCCGCAGTGTACTGCGGGCCTTGTATGAAAGCGGCAAACACCACCAGATAAAAGTCGTGGCAGTGAATGAACTGGCTCAGCCTGAAGCTATGGCACATCTGCTTCAGTATGATTCTAGTCATGGTCGCTTTGGTCGCAAGGTCAGCCATGATCAGGAACATCTGTTCATTGCCGATGGTCAGAGTGAAGACGCGATTCGTATTCTTCATCTCAATGATATCCAGTTGCTCCCGTGGCGGGATCTGGAAGTGGATATCGTTCTGGACTGTACCGGGGTGTACGGCTCAAGAGCCGATGGTGAAGCCCATATTCAGGCCGGTGCCAAGAAAGTCCTGTTTTCCCATCCTGCAGCTAACGACATAGATAACACCATCATCTTCGGTGTTAACCAAGACAGCCTGTCACCTCAAGATCGCATTGTTTCCAACGGTTCCTGTACCACCAACTGCATTGTTCCTGTGATTAAAGTGCTTGATGAAGCTTTCGGCATTGAATCCGGCACTATCACAACGATTCATTCAGCCATGAATGACCAGCAGGTGATCGATGCCTACCATACTGACCTGCGCCGGACACGCGCCGCGAGCCAGTCGATCATTCCGGTAGACACAAAATTACACTTAGGTATAGGCCGTATTTTCCCTAAATTTGCGGATAAATTTGAGGCGATTTCAGTCAGGGTTCCTACAATTAACGTCACCGCGATGGATCTGAGCGTTACGGTGAAGACTAATGTCTCGGTTAATGATGTAAATCAAGCCCTGGCCGAGGCTGCCAGGTGTACATTGACGGATATTGTCGATTACACCACAGCGCCACTTGTTTCTGTTGACTTCAATCATGATCCCCACAGCGCCATTGTTGATGGCACCCAGACGCGTGTCAGCAATCAGCACCTGCTGAAATTGCTGATTTGGTGCGACAACGAATGGGGATTTGCAAACCGAATGCTGGATACAGCACTGGTGATGCATCAGGTCAGTGGTCAGCTGATAGACGTTTCTGAATTTCCCAGCCAGGCAAAATCGCAGGGCTGAACATATTTATCATTTACACAGTAAGACTATTGAGAGGACAAACCATGTCTGTAATCAAGATGACTGAGCTGGATCTGGCCGGTAAACGCGTGCTGATCCGTGCCGATCTGAACGTGCCAGTAAAAGCAGGTAAAGTAACTTCTGATGCACGTATCCTGGCATCTCTGCCTACGATCAAGCAATGCCTGGCAGCAGGCGCAAAGGTAATGGTTACCTCTCACCTGGGTCGCCCGACCGAAGGTGAATACGCTGACGAGTTCTCTCTGCAGCCTGTAGTGAACTATCTGCAAGACGCGCTCGACTGTGATGTGACGCTGGCGAAAGATTACCTGAATGGTCTGGATCTGAATGCAGGCGAGCTGGTAGTACTGGAAAACGTTCGCTTTAACGTGGGCGAGAAGAAGAATGACGAAGCACTGTCCAAGCAATACGCGGCACTGTGTGACGTGTTTGTGATGGATGCATTCGGTACGGCGCACCGTGCCCAGGCATCTACTCACGGTGTGGGCATGTTTGCCCCTGTGGCTTGTGCAGGCCCGCTGCTGGCTGCGGAACTGGACGCTCTGGGTAAGGCGCTGGGTAATCCGGCTCGTCCTATGGTGGCGATTGTTGGCGGATCTAAAGTGTCGACCAAACTGACCGTGCTGGAGTCACTGGCGAAGATTGCCGATCAGGTTGTGGTGGGTGGCGGTATCGCAAACACCTTTATTGCGGCTGAAGGCCATGGCGTCGGTAAATCTCTGTACGAAGCCGAACTGCTTGACACAGCGAAAGCGCTGATGGAGCAAACCAATGTGCCGGTTGCGACTGACGTAGTCTGCGCCAAAGAATTCTCTGACACGGCTGAAGCCACCATTAAGTCTGCTTCTGATATTGCAGAAGACGACATGGTGCTGGATATCGGTCCGGATTCTGCTGCTGAGCTGGCTCGCATTATCAAAGAAGCCAAAACTATTTTGTGGAACGGCCCGGTCGGCGTGTTCGAGATTGAGCAATTTGGTAAAGGTACTGAAGTCGTAGCGCAAGCGATTGCCGATTCTGAAGGTTTCTCTATTGCCGGTGGCGGCGATACGCTGGCAGCCATTGATAAGTACGGTATCAAAGATAAAGTGTCTTACATCTCAACCGGTGGCGGTGCGTTCCTGGAGTTTGTAGAAGGCAAAAAACTGCCGGCAGTTGCTATGCTGGAAGAACGAGCGAAAGCCTGATAACAGCGGCGCTGGGCTTGCTCGGCGCCTGGAATATGCTGTGTGTGGTGTGAACATTAACCGTTTGGCCGCACACGTTAGCAATGAGTTTATCTTTAAACCCAGACAACAAAGCTAAAAGCTAATAGGACTATTGTTATGTCTAAGATCTTCGACTTCGTAAAACCTGGTGTGATTTCTGGCGACGACGTACAGAAAGTATTTGCAGTAGCAAAAGAAAACCAATTTGCTCTGCCAGCGGTTAACGTGGTTAACACGGACTCTATCAACGCAGTGCTTGAAGCTGCCGCGAAAGTGAAAGCCCCTGTTGTTGTTCAGTTCTCAAACGGCGGTGCAGGTTTCTTTGCCGGTAAAGGCCTGAAGCTGGAAGGTCAGAACGGCCCGATCCTGGGTGCGATTGCGGGTGCAAAATATGTTCACGCCGTGGCTGAAACTTACGGTGTGCCAGTGATCCTGCACACTGACCATGCGGCGAAAAAACTGCTGCCATGGATCGATGGTCTGCTGGATGCTGGTGAAAAGCACTTTGCGGAAACAGGCAAGCCTCTGTTTTCTTCGCACATGATTGACCTGTCTGAAGAATCGCTGGAAGAAAACATCGAAATCTGTGCCAAGTACCTTGAGCGCATGAGCAAGATGAACATGACGCTGGAAATTGAACTGGGTTGTACCGGTGGTGAAGAAGACGGTGTAGATAACTCTCACCTGGACCAATCTTCTCTGTACACTCAGCCAGAAGATGTTGCGTACGCTTATGAGAAACTGAATGCTATCAGCCCACGTTTCACTATCGCAGCGTCATTTGGTAACGTACACGGTGTTTATAAGCCAGGAAACGTGGTTCTTACGCCAACCATCCTGCGTGATTCTCAAGCGTATTGTTCTGAGAAGTTCGGTATTGAGTCTAATGCGCTGAACTTTGTATTCCACGGTGGTTCAGGTTCTTCTCTGGAAGAAATCCGCGAATCTATCGGCTACGGTGTGATCAAAATGAACATCGATACTGATACTCAGTGGGCAACCTGGAACGGTATCCGTGAGTACTACCTGGAAAACGAAGCTTACCTGCAGGGCCAGATCGGTAACCCAACCGGTGAAGATGCGCCTAACAAGAAATACTATGATCCACGCGTATGGCTGCGTAAAGGTCAGGATTCTATGGTTAAGCGCCTGGAACAAGCTTTCTCTGATCTGAATGCAGTAGACGTGCTGTAATTTGTCACTCTGAACAGATTAGATTGTAAAAAGCCCGCTTTGCGGGCTTTTTTATTTGGTTTAATAGCAAGAGCTGAATAAAGTTACCTTAAGCCGCATAAAAAAGTCTTGCTTGTGATCGCTATGACAGCAATGATTGCGCATGTCGTATCATACTTATCTGAGTTCAGATAAGTGGTTATTGTTAGGGTAATTTCGTTCTGTTTGTTATGTATCACGGGACTTGAGCATTACCGCATCATCCCCAATGTAGAGAGAGCGCTATGACTGAGAGTGTAACGGATAAAGTGGTTGATACCATTGCCAATAATGAGCTGGCTGATGGTGTAAAACAAGCGGGTAACTGGGTTGTCGATAATCAGGAGCTGTTAATCCAGTATGGCGTTAACCTGATTTCTGCCTTATTAATTCTGTTTATTGGTAATCTGGTATCGAAAGGGGTGGCGAGCGGCTTCGGCAAAATGCTGCGCCGCAAGCAAATGGATGAAGCGGTTGTCAAATTCCTGCAGTCAATGGTCCGCTACCTGTTGTTTGTGATAGTGCTGATTGCGGCATTAAGCCGAGTGGGTGTGCAAACAGCCTCTGTGGTCGCTGTCATCGGTGCCGCCGGCCTGGCTATCGGCCTGGCCTTGCAGGGCTCACTGTCCAACTTCGCTGCCGGTGTGCTGATTGTTGCCTTCCGTCCTTTTAAATCAGGCGATTATGTTGAAGTGGCCGGGGTGGCCGGTTCTGTCGAATCTATTCAGGTTTTTCAGACCGTACTGAATACCCCGGACAATAAAATGGTGGTTGTCCCTAATGCGGCTGTGATTGGTGGAGCTATCACCAACTACTCCAGGCATGAAACCCGTCGTATTGATTATGTCATCGGGGTTTCGTACAAATCGGATCTGAAGAAAACCAAAGAAGTGCTCAAGCGCGTTTTGGATGCAGAGCCTCGCTTACTGAAAACGCCTGCGCCAACTATTGGTGTAGTGGCTCTGGCTGACTCTTCGGTGAATTTTGTAGTTCGTCCCTGGGTGAAAACCGCCGATTACTGGGCCATCTATTTTGATTTGCTTCAGGCGATCAAAGAAGAGCTGGATAAAGAAGGTATTGAGATTCCCTTTCCGCAAATGGATGTGTACCTCAACAAAGTTGAAGAATAATGTTCAGCTAAATTGCAACAACAATGGAGCCGTTTGGCTCCATTGTTGTTTTTGGCACGTATCTGCTGATGTTAGAAAATATACTGTGTCAGCAGGCCTTGAGCCAGATGGGCCGCAATAATGAACATCATGGCGGCAACGGCAATATCGATGCCACGTTTGACTTTGGGCCGGGACAAGGTTGGCGCCATCTTCGCTGCGGCAATCGACAAGGTATAGAACCAAACGAATGATGCCAATATCGTACCTATGGCAAAAGCAATGCGGTCTTGGCCCTCAAACTGCCCGCCAATCGAACCCAGAATAACAACGGTATCCAGGTACAGGTGCGGATTGAGTACAGTAACAGCCAGCGCGCCAGCAACTACGGCCCGTCTGCCGCGAGCCAGTGTTTGTCTTTGTACTTCTTCTTCAGAGGCCTGACTAAAGGCACTTTTCAGAGACAGGCTACCGTAAAACAGCAGAAAAGCGATCCCACCCAAGGTCACAGCCAGCAGCACGCTTTCGTTGCTGGAAAGCAGCGCGCCGCCACCAAATACGCCCAGACTGATGAACAACACATCAAGCAGGCAGCATACAGTGGCAGTGGTTAAATGATGATTACGTTTAATGCCTTGATTGAGTACATACGCATTTTGAGCGCCAATCGGAATAATCATGCTGGCGCCAAGGCCAAAGCCTTGCAGTAACGGCCATAGACTCATGAGTGATATTGTCCTTATTCTGTGGTGAAAGTGACGGCTACATCTGGCTAAAGCTTAAATCACTCGCTATGATTTAGTAAATCTAATAATTTTTATGATTTATTAGACTTCCTAATATTGAGGGTGGGCATGGAAGGACTGGATTATCGCTGGGTACAGGCGTTGGACGCAGTCGTGTCGCAGCGAGGATTTGAACGGGCGGCAGAAATGCTATGCATCACTCAGTCTGCGGTTTCGCAGCGGATAAAGCAGCTGGAAAAACACATGGCTCAGCCATTGCTGGTGCGTGAGCAGCCACCAAGGCCCACACCGGCAGGACAAAAATTGCTGGGTCTGTACCGCCGTGTTCGCCTGCTGGAGCAGGAGTTACTGCCGGATATCCGCCCTGGTGAGCAAAGCCAGCCATTACAAATGTCCATCGCTACAAATGCTGACAGTCTGGCCACCTGGTTGCTGCCGGCGCTCAGCCCGCTGCTCAAACAGCGTCACATCGAAATTAACCTGATGCTGGAAGATGAAAGCAGAACCCTCGACAGGTTGCGCAGCGGGGAAGTGGTCGGGGCTATCAGCATGGAGGCCACGGCAATGCCTGGCTGTGTGTCTGATTACCTTGGCCGGATGGATTATTTGTGTGTCGCCAGCCCGGACTTTCAGACGAAGTATTTTGCCGATGGAGTCACCCGCGAGGCACTGATGCGCGCCCCTGCTGTGGCATTTGACCAGTATGACGATATGCATGAAGTCTTCATTCAGCAGCATTTTAATCTGCCTCGTGGCAGCGTGCTGACCCACAGGGTGCGCTCCTCAGAGGCTTTCGTCAAACTGGCGCTACAGGGAGCGGCATACTGCCTGATCCCTAAAATTCAGATAGAGTCAGAACTGGCAAGCGGCGAGTTGGTCAACCTGACCCCGGGTATCATGCTGACACGCAGAATTTACTGGCATCACTGGGCGCTGGAAAGTGGTGTCTTTAGTGAAGTGACAGCTCAGTTGCTTGATCATGCCAGAAACCGTCTGCCCCAGTGAGGGGAGTCAGCGTATTCTGGAATTGATAAATGTCATTTTAATAAAATGATGTGCAAAATTTTTTGCGATCCAGGGATAATTTTTCTCTGTCCGGTGTCAAAAACAGCATAAGGCCAATGAGCTGAAACCTAACGTTATGATTTGGATGGTGTTATGAAAAAAACCTTACTTGCTGTTTGTTTGAGTGGAGCGACTCTGATCAGTCCGTTGGCAATGGCAGAAGACAGTTTTCCCCGTCTGGAAACCATTGGTGTGGGTGAAATAACTGCTCAACCGGACATGGCTGTGTTTACAGTGGCGGTTGAAGAAAATCGTAAAACTGCTCAGGAAGCGAAACAGGCCGCGGATAAAGCCGTCACGGCCTTTATGGAGCGCTTGCAAAAAAGCGGCGTAAAACGTGCGGATATTGAAAGCGCCAATATTTATCTGCATCCGCAGTATCACAGCAGCAACGATGCGCCACCTGAACTGGTGGGTTATCAGGCTTCACGTCAGGTGACTGTGACTGTTCGTGATTTAGAACAACTCAATACCTACCTGGACAGTGCGCTGGGGGATGGAATCAACCGGATTCAGAACATAGAGCTGAAAGTCAGCGATGCCGATAAGTACATGGAGCAAGCTCGCCAGGCCGCCATCAAAGATGCGCAAAGTAAGGCCAAGTCACTGGCACAAGGTTTTGATACCGACATCGATGGCGTGTGGAATATCCGCTATTTCGATCCTATGCCGCGTCCGGTGATGGGGCGGATGAAAATGGATGCGGCGATGGAAACTCAGGCCACCTATCAGGATGCCGAAATTACTTTCCGTGACAGAGTGGAAGTGGTTTTCCGCCTGGAAAAATAACGCTATGCGTCAGACAGAAAGAAGCTCACCCCAGGGTGAGCTTCTTGGTTTAAGGGGCGTGCCAGAATTAATGCAGAATACGGGCACGGACTGTGCCGTCAATGGCCTTCAGCTTATTCAGTGCTTCTTCAGATCGCTCGGTCTCAACGTCAATCACCACATAACCCAGCTCAGGGCTGGTTTGCAGATACTGAGCGGCAATGTTGATACCTTCAGCGGCGAAAATTGTGGTGATCTGATTCAGAATGCCCGGGCGGTTTTCGTGAATGTGCAGCAGGCGCGAACAGCCACGGTGCTCAGGTAATGACACCTCAGGGAAGCCAACGGCCGACACAGTTGAACCGTTGTCTGAGTATTTCACTATTTTGCCCGCCACTTCGATACCGATGTTTTGCTGAGCTTCCTGAGTCGAACCACCGATGTGTGGAGTCAGAATCACGTTATCAAAGCGCGTCAGCGGTGACTCGAACTGATCTTTATTGGTTTTAGGCTCGACCGGGAAGACATCAATCGCAGCACCTGCCAGATGTTTGCTTTCCAGTGCACTGCACAGTGCATCTATGTCGACGACTGTGCCGCGCGCGGCATTGATAAAGATGGAACCCGGCTTCATGCGCGCGAATTCTTCGGCACCCATCAGGTTCTGAGTATCCAGCGTTTCAGGAACGTGCAGACTGATAACATCGGATTTATTGAGCAGCTCACTCAGGGAATCAACCTGGGTTGCGTTGCCTAAGGTCAGTTTGTTTTCGATGTCATAGAAATACACATCCATACCCAGGTTTTCAGCCAGAATACTGAGCTGAGTCCCTATGTGACCATAGCCTATGATACCCAGTTTCTTACCACGGGCTTCATAGGAGGAGTCAGCCGTTTTTTGCCATTCACCCCGGTGGGCTTTGGCATTTTTTTCCGGGATACCACGCAGCAGCAGCAATATTTCACCCAGTACCAGCTCAGCCACACTGCGGGTATTGGAGAAGGGGGCGTTAAATACAGGAATACCACGGCGGTTGGCTTCAGCAAGATCAACCTGATTGGTACCAATGCAGAAACAGCCTACAGCAATCAGCTTCTTGGCCGCGTCAAAGACTTCTTCAGTCAGCTGGGTACGGGAACGAATACCTACAAAGTGGGCATCTTTGATTGCGTCGAGCAGTTCATTCCCCGCCAGCGAGCCTTTGTGATACTCGATATTCTCGTAGCCGGCTTGTTTGAGCACTTCAAGTGCAGAGGGGTGAACGCCTTCCAGCAGCAGAATTTTAATCTTGTCTTTATCCAGCGAAACTTTTGCCATGGTCCTTTTCCTTAAAAACAACAGGTATTCCATACAGCGGGCAGGATAACGTGTTCATGCAACAGCACATTGTGATGTCACACGGTGACAGGCGTACATCCTGTGTTGCCGTCTGGTGAGCTTAAACGATTGCGTTCACATTAAAGTATCAAAAATTTCGGTGAAGTGGCGAGAATATTACGAAATGGATAATAAAAAACGGCATATATTATGCCGTTTAGTCATCAAGCCTTATGAATAGCGCTGATACTGTTATTTAGTGACAGTTTTCACGCCGTCTGGAGAGCCTACCAGCAGGACATCCGCACCGCGCCGGGCAAAAAGACCGACAGTGACCACGCCTGGCAGCGCATTAATCTTATTTTCCAGATCTTTTGCATCGGTGATTTGCAGATTGTGCACATCTAAGATGATATTGCCGTTATCAGTGATGACACCTTCACGGTATACAGGATCGCCGCCCAGCTTGACTAACTCACGGCCTATGTAGGAGCGTGCCATCGGAATAACTTCAACCGGCAGCGGGAAGGCACCCAGCACATCGACTTCTTTGGTGTTGTCGACAATACAGATGAATTTTTTTGCAATGGCCGCAACAATCTTCTCGCGTGTCAGTGCTGCACCGCCACCTTTGATCATGTCAAAGTCAGGGTTGATTTCGTCTGCACCATCCACGTAGATATCCAGCGCAGACACTTCATTGGCATCAAATACCGGAATATCTAACTCTTCCAGTCGCTGTGTTGACGCAACAGAGCTGGACACAGCACCTTTGATTTCTTCTTTGCGGGTTGCCAGCGCATCGATGAAGTGATTGACGGTAGAGCCGGTACCAACGCCTACAATGCTGTCTTTGGTCACGTAGTCCAGGGCTGCCCAGCCAGCCGCTTTTTTCATTTCATCCTGTGTCATGCTTTTTCCTCGTGATGGCCTATGGATTGCGGAGCGCTGATTATAGCCGACCATTGATACTCTGGCAGGTTAAAATCATGATGAAGATCCCTGTTTAGGCAACTGACAGCTGGATGTTTACCAGTGGTGGTGTGCCGAGGGGGTGATAATAGCTGGCAGTGGTACATCCCAGGCTTCTGCCGGCAGATGCCGGACCTGCTGGCAGTCGTGGGCCAGTCCGAGGGGACGAGGGCCTGCGCTGTTATGGTGCCACTGGCTTAATGTGCGGTCATAGTACCCGCCTCCCATGCCTAACCGTTGTCCCTGTTCATCAAAGGCGACAAGAGGGGTACAGATCAGATCCAATTCGTGAACGGGTTTAACAAGACGAACATCCAGCACAGGCTCGGCAATGCCATAGCGGTTACAATGCATTTTCGTCTCAGGCCGGTAATGCAGAAATAACAAGTGGCCTTTGCTGAAGGGATGTAACACGGGCAGATAAACGTTTTTGTTCTGGTGCCACAGCCATTCGATTAGCGGTTCGGTATCTAACTCACCGTCATTGTTGAGGTATAAAGCCACATGTTGCGACTGGCGAACCTCGCTGAGCTGACAAAAGCGGCTCAGCACAGCCTTACTGGCCTGTTCCTGCTGGTGTGGGGTCAGTGCCTGGCGTTTAAGGCGCACCTGCTGACGAAGCTGTTGGCGTGTGGTTTGGGTTGTTTGGCCGGTAAAGCCTTGTGGGTGAGATGCATCCATAACATTCTATGCCTGTCGTCGCCTGCTCAAAGAGAGAACTGCTGGCTGTGAGCAGAATAGAAAAAGAGGGGGTGCCCCAAGGTGCCGTTGCGAATTGTAGCCCTTGAACCAGACGTTCAAGGTGGATCGGCAACATTAACCGTAGGCTTCTCAGTCGTGCTGAGCATGCTCAATAGCTAATAAAAGCAAATCCTGGTTTTTTGCTTATCGGCTCGGGGACGTCGATTCGCTGACGCACACCCCAGGGTCAATCCATTATCAACGTTGCGGTTGATTTTGCAATGCCTCAGTCAGAGTTTCTGTAATTTGACCGATGCGCTCGGACAAAGAATCGGCATTGTTGTTAAATTCTTTTCGTTCGTTATGCAGTTCACTGCAGATGTTCAGCCCGGTAAACATCAGTAACTGCTCCGGGTTGGAGATTTTGGTTCGCTGCGACAGTTCATTCAGGCGACTGTCAAAATCCGCCGCGGCTGCACGTAACGCTGTTTCCTGGCCAACGGGGCAATTTACCTTAATGGTCCGGCCTAAAATTTCAATTTCAACTGCCTGCGAGCTCATAGCTGTTTTGTATCCGTGTCAGTCACTGTGAATTCGTGAAGCGAAGATCGGCCGCTAATATAGAAAAAGCCTATTTAACTTGCAAGCATGCGACCTGACTGCATGAGCGACCTGCAAGCGAGATGACAAATCTTCATCAGTTCGGTGTTATTTTTGCCGTTGAGCCGATGAATGCCAGTAAAAATATCGACTCAATCAATCGCCTTTTTCTTTAGGTTAGCCTGAATCCAGCCTAAGTGGTAGCATATCACAAACCCATCTGACACCAATCTTATTAAGGTGAAAAAGCCCATGAGCGAAGTAAAATTGCCGGCTTATGAAGCGGTGGAAACCGCGCTGAAAAGTCAGTCTCTGGCGGTTACGCCCTCAGAATTACACGGATTACTGACGGGTATGCTGTGCGGCGGTTTACCCGCTGTCGGCGAGCATTGGATTGGTCCGATCTCGGATTACGCCAACAATGGCGAATCTCTGGACGGTGACGCCAGAACGCTGACACAAAATCTGGTGGACATTACTTCTAAGGAATTGGCTGGTACGGGGTTTGACGCGTCTTTGTTGCTGCCAGATGATGATGTGGATTTGATGGTGCGGGCTGAAGCTTTGAGTGAATGGGTTAACTGTTTCTTGTCCGGATTGGGTCTGATGGGACTGAATCAAGAAAAATTGCCAGCTTCAGTGCAGGAAGCCTTGGGCGATCTGCAGGATATCGCGCAGCTGGGGATCGACGATGAGGATGATCTGGAAGAGCAGGCGACGTTGTTTGAGCAGGTCATAGAGCATGTCCGAATGTGCACGCTGACCTGTTATTTCGAGCTGGTGTCACGACATCAGTCGGGTCAGGGCGATGCGCCTACGCTGCACTGACAGGGCAGGTTTGAGGTAAAACAGACGTGAAGCAGTATGATGTTGTCATTGCAGGGGGAGCCATGACGGGTGCCAGCCTGGCCCTTGCATTGGATACCCTGAGTAAGGGTAATTTGCGCATTGCCGTTGTTGAAGCGGTTTCTCCTGAACAGGCAGGCCATCCCGGCTATGATGCCCGCAGTATTGCTATGTCTTTAGGCTCCGTCCGCTTGATGGAGCAACTCGGCCTCTGGTCATTTCTGGCGGGCGAAGCCACGGCTATCTCTCGTATTCATGTGTCTGATCGCGGCCATCCCGGCTTAGCCCGTATGTCAGCCAGTGAGTATGGGATCAGTGCGCTGGGCTATGTCATTGAACTGGCGCAGGCGGGCTCTGTATTCCTTGAGCAGTTGTCGAAAAGGGCGGCGATTGATCTGTTTTGCCCGGCCAGAATCCATACGCTGCATCGCGAACAGGATGTGGTCAGCCTGCAGCTCTCTAACGGTGAATCTTTGCAGGCCAGCTTACTGGTGGCGGCCGATGGCGGGGTGTCCGGCTGCTGCGCGCAACTGGGCATAGGTCATCAGAGCCTGGACTTTGAACAGGTCGCTGTGATTGCCAATATCTCTACCGCTTTATCTCATCAGGGCGAAGCCTTTGAACGATTCACGCCTTACGGCCCCCTGGCTTTGTTGCCGATGAGTCAGGGACGAAGCTCGCTGGTATGGTGCATATCGCCGGAACAGCAGCAGGAAGTGATGGGATGGGACGACGAAACGTTTCTGGCGCAGTTACAGTCCAGCTTTGGCTGGCGTATGGGCAAGATGGTAAAAACCGGCCAGCGATTTGTGTATCCGCTGAGTCTGCGACAGGCTGAGCGACGGGTTTCTCACCGTTTTGCTGTGGTCGGCAATGCTGCTCAGACACTGCATCCGATAGCCGGGCAGGGGTTCAATCTGGGCTTGCGTGATGTCGTGACCCTGGCTGAGGAAGTGGTGGCTGGCTATCAGGCCGGTGAAGACCCGGGATCAACGGCGATACTGAGCCGCTTTCGGCAACGTCGCGAGCCAGACCAGGCCGCAACGGTGGCGATGACCACATGCCTGGTGAAACTGTTTGCAAATGAGCACTGGCCTTTGGTCGCCGGGCGCAATGCCGGCCTGATGGCGATGAGTGTAATGGATACAATTAAAGCGCCGCTGATGAAGCGGGCGATGGGACAGGTAGACAGATAATCATGATGCAAAGTGTGGATATAGCTATTATCGGTGGCGGTATGGTGGGGTTAACTCTGGCTGCAGCCCTGGCCGATACTGATCTTCGTATTGCCGTCATTGAAGGCCAGTTGCCTGACCCTGAACTGGCCCCGTTACCGGATGTCCGTGTCTCTGCATTGAGCCGTGCCAGTGAGCGGATTTTGCAGCGGGTCGGAGCCTGGCCAGGCATGGCTGAGCGTAGAGTCAGCCCTTATCAGCAGATGGATGTCTGGGAGCAGGACAGCTTTGCGCATATCAGTTTTGATGCTGCCTCTCTGGCGCAGCCTGATCTTGGCCATATCGTCGAGAATCGCGTGATTCAGCTGGCACTGCTGGACAAAGTGAAAACTCAGCCTAATGTGACCATGATTGCCCCGGTGCGCTGCCAGCAGCTGGCTTTTGGTGAGCGCGAAGCCTGGCTGACGCTGGACAACGGTCAGAGCCTGACGGCCAAGCTGGTAGTGGGGGCGGATGGCGCCAATTCATGGGTGCGCAGACAGATGGATATCCCGCTGACTCACTGGGATTATGGTCATCACGCCATTGTTGCCAACATTCGTTGTTCTGAGTCCCACACGCGCACCGCCAGACAAATTTTTACCCCTGATGGCCCACTGGCATTTCTGCCCTTGTCAGAACCGGATCTGTGTTCGATTGTGTGGTCTGTCTCGCCGCAGAAGGCGGAAGACTTGATGGACCTGGATGCCGACAGCTTCAGCAATCAGTTGTCTGCGGCGTTTGATTGCCGGCTGGGATTGTGCCGTCTGGAAGGCGAACGTCAGGCTGTGCCTCTGAAAATGCGTTATGCCCGTGATTTTGTGCGTGAGCGTGTGGCGCTGATTGGTGATGCCGCGCATACGATTCATCCGCTGGCGGGGCAAGGGGTGAATCTGGGGTTGCTGGATGCTGCCAGCCTGGCGGAAACTCTGAGTCTGTTGTGGCGTCAGGACAAGGACATAGGGGCCCGCCAGCATCTGCGTTATTTTGAACGTTGGCGAAAAGCGGAAGCGGCGAAAATGATTGCGGCTATGCAAGCGTTCCGGGAGCTGTTTGATGGCAGTCATCCGGCGAAAAAGCTGATCCGTGATGTGGGGCTGTTGCTGGTCAACCATGCGCCTGGGGTTAAAGATCAGTTTATGCGCCGGGCCCTGGGGTTGAGCGGAGAGCTGCCTGCGTTAGCCAGAGTTGAGTAAGGTTCTTTTAACTGAATGCTAATTCTGAAAAGCCGTCTCGCGAGAGGCGGCTTTTTTTGTGAGTCCATTTACTTTCAATCTGTTTTTTTTCTCCTAAAGTAATAACAGTTAGGCAAGACGAAGCCTTTGTAAGGGAAGGTTAGACCTCTTTTTGTGAACATATCGGCGTCGCCGTTTTGGTAAGGATCTACTTATGGCCCATATTCCTTCTGAATTGAAATTCACTAATACTCATGAATGGGTACGTCCCGAAGGGGACGGAATCTATACTGTCGGCATCACAGATTACGCGCAGCAAATGCTGGGGGATATGGTGTTTGTTGATTTACCGGAAGTGGAAAGAGTCACTGAGGCTGGCGATGAGTTTGCGGTGGCGGAATCGGTTAAAGCGGCGTCAGATGTGTATGCACCTATATCCGGGGTTGTGGTGGCTATCAATGAAGACCTCGAATTGTCTCCCGAGCTGGTGAATAACGATCCGTACGGAGATGGCTGGCTGATTCAGATAAAAGCCGATGATGAAGGTGAGCTGGATGAATTGCTGGATGCCGAAGGGTATCAGGAGTTTACCTCTGAAGAAGACTGATATCAGCGAAACATAATAATCAGGCGATGTGTTCTGCCTGTGATGCTGGATAGTTGCCAACCATGCTGCGACAGCATCAGGTTTTTTAACTGAATGTAAATTATGAAGAGCCGTTTCGAAAGAGGCGGCTTTTTTGTTGGCTCAATGACTTTCAATCTGATTTTTTTATCCTAAAGTAATCTTAGGAAGGGCTGAGTGCCCTTGAGGTAATACTAACCAAGTTGCGCTTTTGTTTTGGTATATCACCAAACGGGCACTTTAGACTTTAATAAGGATAACGTTATGATTCATATTCCACCTGAATTGAAGTATACCGAATCACACGAATGGGTACGTGCTGAAGGTAATGGTGTTTATACCATCGGAATCACGGATCACGCACAGCAATTGTTAGGGGAGATGGTGTACGTTGAATTACCGGAAATTGACAACGCATTTGAAGCGGGCGAGGAGTTTGGGTCTGCAGAATCAGTCAAAGCGGTATCAGAGGTATATGTACCAGTATCCGGGGTCGTGGTGGCAATCAATGAAGAGCTGGAGGGGGCTCCTTATTTGTTGAATGACTCTCCATACGGAGATGGCTGGCTGATTAAGATAAAGGCCAATGATGAATCTGCTCTGGATGATTTGCTTGATGCGAAAGCTTATGCGGAGTTAGCGCGTGAAGAAGAGGATTAGCGCTCAAGCAGGAATCATCTATTAGGCCGGTAGTTAACCGGCCTTGATTGTATTAAGCCGCTTCTTTGAGCCGACGGATCTCCATATTCACTTCTTTCACGGTTTTGAAATGACGTTGTTCTGCTTTCACGGGCAGTTTGAGCAGCCCATTGTCAAATTCATACCCGCCACGACCGTCAATGTATAAGCGGCCACTGAATAGCCTGCTGACGTGTTTGGCTACCAGTTTCGGTAAATATTGTTTAAACATGCGCATAATGATGAGCAACCTTGCCTTATTTCTATTGTTGTTGTGTTTATTTCGCGGCCATTATAGAGAATTGACTATGAAATATTTGTGATACTCTCAGCATAATGTTTATGTAAAATGATGGCTTGGTGTAATTAATTTTTACAGATTTATCATTGTGCAGAGTATTATTCTGAATTGATGTGTGAATACTCAATTAAAACTGGCGGATTCCGGTATGGGTCAATTCCGCTACATTTCTTTTTTTTCTTATTTTTATCAGTTACTTATAGTTATCTGGTTGGGTTTAGCCAGTTGTCTGTCACGGTATTTGCTGCAGGAATGCATTGGTGTTTTTTTGTACAGGTGGGTGAGGTGAAGACAATAAAAAAGTGTTTTCTGCTAACCTGTGCCACTGCTCTGATCTGTGCGTTAAATTGCGAAAAGGGTGAATGATTACGCAAAAAATGGGAGGGAGGCCCGTTTTTGGCTAGCGACAGATATCGCCATACACGGGGGCGCACAACTGAACAAGATCTTGCATCGCCAGCTCAATCCCTGCCATGCGATCACCACTGCTGATATTCACTGTCTGATAGTGAGAGAGTGACAGGTCAAAAACCACAGGCAGCGGCTGTCTGAGCCCGATAGGGGCCACAGTGCCGATAGTCAGACCTGTGACTTCTTCAACATCTTGGGCGTCGGCGCACGTCATCCTGCGGCAGCCAAATAATGTGCGGACTTTTTTAGGATCAACCTGCCTGGTGCCGGGCACACACGCCAGAACGTGTAACCCGCCCATATCCCGCAGAAGTATCGACTTGACCATCTGATGTGGCTCTACGCCTCGCTCTTCGGCTGCTTCTTGTATGGTGCGGGCGGGCTTGTTATGAGGGAGCAGCAGGAAGTTAACCCCTTCCTGCTGCAGATAACGCGTGATGGGAGTATCCAGCATTACGCCTCTTCATCCAGCGAATACGGCAGTGGCAGCTGTTGCCACTGGTTTTCAGGTTCGGCAGCCAGACGAAAAGCTGTGTCTGGCTCCAGATCATTGGGCAGTACGACCAATGCCAGAGACTGATGATCACTGAATTGATAGCCAGCAATGATTGTGCCGCCTTTGCGCCAGTTGTCACCGACACTGCGCTCCAGCACATCGCCGGCTTTCGGGCAGTTTTCGGCCTGGCCAGAGACTATGTACATGGCCCGTTTGTTGATGCCGCGCCATTTGGCCCTGGCGACCGTTTCCTGACCGGTATAGCAGCCTTTTTTGAAGTTGATGCCGTTAAGTGCCTGCAAGTTCATGGATTGTGGAATGAATTCCAGCCCGGTTTCGGTGTCAATACGGGGCAGGGCCTGGCGAATATCGTACAGATCCCAGAGTGAGTCGTCTGACAATACGGCCTTGGCGGCGATTTTCTCTGCGATCTCACCGGCTGCGGTGCTATCAACCGCCAGGAGCCAGCGCTGCGCATCAATTTTTACCGCGGTACCCTTGTCGAATGCCCGTACCTCTCCTTCACCACCCAGCACATTGTCTATGGTGGCTTGTGCCTGCTCACCTGTCAGGCCCAGCAAGACGTCAGTACTGGCTTCTATAGTGGTTTTTGAAAAGATGGCGTACTTTTTCAGTTCCGGCAATTGGGTGTCCATGACGCTTTTACGCTGCAGCCAGCCCAGACCGTCCCTGTGATGAAAGAGGCGAAAGATGGTGCGCATCTTACCTTTGGCGTCACAGTGCGCGCCAAGCGTGGACTGCCCGGCATTCAGAGACACGACATCGCAGGTGACTTGTCCCTGTAAGTAGGAAATGCTGTCCTGACCAACCAGAGTCACCAGTCCCCATTGGGTGAGATTTACCAGGGCAAGTGATGGCAGAGGAGCGTCAGCGGAAAGTGAAAGTGTGTCGAATTGCAAAGTATCTGACCAGGTGCTCATAGTCGAATCCGTCGTTGATAAGGAAAGCTGGCTTCAGCTTTCAGAAAAGCTTCGAATAAGCGCTATGTTATCGCTCTGGCTGAGCTTTGTCAGCCTGCATGCAAAAGTACCTGAGTTTTTGTGTCGGGTATTATCACGACCAGCTCTCATTTTGTTGTGCTATATGTGGCTGCAGATAGTCGGCAGGAAAACTGGCTGGTAGTATTGCCGCAGAATGAATACCACCAGGAGTTGAGGTTGGATATGATAGGTGCAGACGATAAAGCACGAATTAGATGGGCCTGCCGTCGTGGCATGCTGGAGCTGGACGTCATTATCATGCCGTTCTTTGAAGAGTGCTTTGATGATTTAAACCCGCAGGATCGCCAGGATTTTGTGTCTTTACTGACATGCGATGACCCGGACCTGTTCAACTGGCTGATGGAGCACGGACGCAGCACTAACCCTGCGCATGCTGCAATGGTGGACAAGATTGTTGCCCACAACAAGAGCAAGCTTCGCTAACCTGACGCTTTACCCTTCTTCTATCCTGCTTGCCGCTTTAACCGGAGCATATCTGGCAGTGGCAAGCCTGTTGTCTTTTCTGATGTTTGCTGATGTTCTGCCCGTGCCATTATGGTGGCTGTTTTGTGAATGGCTGTGGGGCGAGTATCTTTGCGCCAGAATCCAGCTCGCCTCCCTTCATGGCACGCTGATTTTATTTGATGACCGACAAATTGAGTGGCAGCGCTGCCGCTGGCAATTGTTTCATACCCGTGTGCTGACCTCCCGATTACTGATTATTGAGCTGAAACGCGCCCACCAGCATTACTGGCTTGCCGTCAGCCGTGATGCCTGTTCTGACAAAGATTTCCGTCTGCTGAGCCTTTTCTGTCGTATCTGCTGACGCCAAGGGTTGAGTCTGCTGCCTTTATCACCGGCTTCTGGAAGCAGTGTCATTCTTGTCCTGCCCGTTATCACAATATTGCGATCTTAAAGCAGAGCAGAGTAAAGTTCTGCTTTATTGTTGATGTAATTGATTGCTTGGGAATTTATAATGTCTTCTTGGCTATTAAGTGTATAAAACACCAATATTTTATACCTATAAGGAATTTTGTGTAATGAAAGTTAGGCATAAGCTGCTAGGGCTGGCAGGGTTAAGTGTCACAGCGATTTTTTTATTGTTTGGTGTAAATAGTTATACCAATCAAAAGCTTGTGAATATAGAAGTGGCTGGCAGTCAGCTTGACCAACTGGAAGTGACATTGCTTAACCTAAGGCGTAATGAAAAAGATTTTCTGGCACGTATGGATCTTAAGTACCTGCAGACCTTCAATGGCAATTACGATAAATTTCAGGCGCAATTAGCACGATTGCAGCAAGATGTGGCAGCCTTGTCGATTGATCTGCCGCAAGTGACAACTCTGCAAGGTAAGATGCACGACTATCATGCGGGTATGCAGGCAATGGTCTCAGGCTACCAGACTCTGGGACTGACACCCTCACAAGGGATTTATCAGTCATTGTATCAAAGCGGTGAGCAGCTGATGACATTGGCATCTGAAAGTACGCAGACATTGGATGTTTATCGCTTGATACTGACGGCAAAGTTATTTGCAGCGACTGATGACAAAGCTTTGCTGGCAGACTATCAGGCGTTTGTCACGCAATACGGTGATCAGCTGGATACGCAGTTAGGTCGGGATTACCGCGAGTTTAATCAGAGATTCAACCAGATGGTGGCGCAGAAAACCCGAGTAGGCCTGAGCCATAAAGATGGACTGAGAGGGCAGATTCGCGCCTTGTCTCATCAGGTTGAGGCCGAATTTGGCCAAATGCAGCAGCAGATAGACAAAGAAGCTGATCAGGTAAAGGTTTCAATCAGCCGCCTGGCCTGGCTTCTTATCGCTGTCATCATTGCAGGGCTGATCTTACTGTCATGGAAAATCAGCGCCTCTATTTTGGCCCCGGTTGAGCGTTTGAGCCACTTAATGAACCGTATTGCCGCCAGTCATGATCTCACCCTGAATGCCGATACTTCAGGTAAAGATGAGCTTGCCGCAATGGGGACGCACTTTAACTATCTGCTGAGCAATTTGCGCAAGCTGGTGGGGGATGTGCAGTCCGCCGTGTCTGAACTCGGTGCTGCTTCTTCTCAGCTTCAGCGCCGCAGTCAGGACGCAGAGCAGGCACTGGCGGCACAACTGCTGGACAGCGATTCTGTGGCGGCGGCCAGTACAGAAATGCAAGCGACCATCAGCGAAGTGGCTCATATTACCCATGAAGCCGCTTCACAGACCGGCCGCAGCCATGATGAAGCCACACAGGGGTTATCGGAAGTTGTCGAAACACGTTCACGGATTGATCAGCTGTCTGCAGGGCTGGCTCAGAGCAGCCAGGAAGTGTCCAGTCTTTCCGGTTTGTCAGACAGTATCGGCTCTGTGGTTGTAGTGATTAAAAACATTGCTGAGCAAACCAACCTGCTGGCATTGAATGCTGCCATCGAGGCCGCCCGGGCCGGTGAGCAAGGGCGGGGATTTGCGGTAGTGGCCGATGAGGTACGCTCTCTGGCCATGCGCACCCAACAGTCAACACAGGAAATCACCAGCATTATCAGTTCACTGCAGCAGCAGACGAAACAGGTGGTCAGCCATATTGAGCACTGCCGGGTGCAGGGGGATGACAGTGTGGCCCAGGCGCAAAGCGCGGAGGCTAAGATCCGAACCGTAATTGCTGATATGCAGCGGATATTGGATTCCAGCACCCAAATCGCCGCAGCGGTGGAGCAGCAGAGCCAGGTGTCTGAAGATATTGGTGCGCGGGTCGTGTCGATTCGCGATGTCACCAATAGCAATGTGGTGGTGGTGCAGGAAAATGCGCAGGCAGCCCACTCTGTTTCCGTGCAGGCCCACACCTTATCGCAGGCGATCAAAGCTTACAAAGTATGAGCTGACCGCTGAGAAGGAAGACATGAATGACGGGAGCCCGGGTGGCTCCCGTTGCTATTGTTTTTATTGCGGATTGCGCGGATCCAGTATGGTGGGTGACAGCGTCTCCAGCATATCCGGATAATCCAGAGTGTAATGCAGCCCCCGGCTTTCTTTTCGCTCCAGCGCACAGCGCACCATCAGCTCGGCGACCTGCAGCAGGTTCCGCAGCTCCAGCAGATTGTTGGACACCCTGAAGTTACTGTAATACTCATCAATTTCCTGCTTCAGCAATTGGATCCGGCGCATGGCCCGCTCAAGGCGTTTGGTGGTGCGCACTATGCCGACATAGTCCCACATGAACAGGCGCAATTCATGCCAGTTGTGCTGAATGACAACTTCCTCATCTGAATTGGAGACTTTACTTTCATCCCACAGCGGGATAGATGACGATAAGCTCACTTCATTGAGGTGCTGACTGATGTGTTCGGCCGCAGACCAGGCATAGACCACGCACTCCAGCAGCGAGTTCGACGCCATGCGGTTGGCACCGTGCAGGCCGGTATAGCTGACTTCGCCAATGGCATATAAGCCGTTCAGGTCTGTTTGTCCCTGCCGGTCGACCATGACTCCACCACAGGTGTAGTGGGCGGCCGGGACAACGGGAATGGCATCTTTGGTAATGTCGATACCGTAGCCGAGCAGTTTTTCGTAGATGGTCGGAAAATGCTTGGTCACAAAATCAGCGGGTTTATGGCTGATATCCAGATACATGCAGTCTGCACCCAGTCGCTTCATCTCATAGTCGATTGCGCGGGCAACGACGTCCCGCGGGGCCAGCTCGGCACGCTCGTCAAACTCTTGCATAAAGCGGGAGCCGTCCGGACGGCGCAGATATGCCCCTTCGCCGCGCAGGGCTTCGGTCAGCAGGAAATTACGCGCTTCTGGATGGAAAAGGCAGGTGGGATGAAACTGATTGAATTCCAGATTAGCGACACGGCAGCCTGCCCGCCAGGCCATAGCGATGCCATCACCGGATGAGACATCCGGGTTCGAGGTATACTGATACACCTTAGAAGCCCCGCCGGTGGCCAGCACTACGAATTTGGCCCGCACGGTTTCGACAGACTCACGCTGGCGGTTCCAGATGTAAGCACCGAGAACCCGGTTGGGCGCATCGGCCTCACCTATTTTATGACTGGTGATCAGATCCAGCGCATTATGGCGTTCCAGTACTTCAATATTCGGGTGGTTGTGAACATTGTCCTGCAGCGACATTTGCATGGCCATGCCAGTTGCATCTGCTGCGTGCAGAATCCGGCGGTGACTGTGACCGCCTTCGCGTGTCAGGTGGTAGCGAGGATGATCATCGGTGCTGTTGTCTTCCTGATCAAAGGGCACCCCGGCGTCTATCAGCCACTGCACGCAATCGCGGGCATTTTCAGCAATGAAGCGAACCACTTCTTCATCACAAAGATGGGCACCGGCAATCTGAGTATCTTCAACATGAGAGTCCACACTGTCTGTTTCATCAAAAACAGCAGCGATACCGCCCTGAGCATAGTAAGTCGCCCCTTCACTCCGCGGGCCTTTACTCAGGACGAGCACTTTACACATCGGAGCCAGACGCAAGGCCAGAGAGAGGCCTGCTGCGCCGCTACCGATGACCAGGACGTCACAACTGTGTTCTCGGTTCTCGTTCATATTGATCTCATATCCCTGTGGTAAGCTCGCCATATTACCAAAAAACCCTTTATGTGGGG
This sequence comes from Photobacterium sp. 2_MG-2023, assembly GCF_030547675.1. Lineage (NCBI taxonomy): Bacteria > Pseudomonadati > Pseudomonadota > Gammaproteobacteria > Vibrionales > Vibrionaceae > Photobacterium > Photobacterium sp. 2_MG-2023. The sequence goes on along the minus strand of NZ_JAUOQQ010000028.1, from coordinate 35,361 downwards.
CTTTTTTGATCTGTAAAGCTAGGTAAGGCAAATTGCCCCTGGCGGCGTACATCTGCCAGAATGAATGGCAGTTGCACCCGGGCGAATGTGCCAGTAAGGTGTGCGGGAACTTTGCGCTTTTTTTGGGGTCAGTAATTCTTTAGGCTTCTATGTCCATAGAATATAAATAGTTCTGAACACAGGATGGATAAATTGGCTGCATCCGGTACGGTTCAGAGCAGAGATGACCTTGTCACAGACAGAGGAGTACACGCTCGAATGAGCGAGCAGTTAACTGACCAGGCACTGATTGAGCGAGTACAGCGAGGGGACAAGCAAGCCTTTAATTTACTGGTCGTAAAGTACCAGAACAAGGTTTGCAACCTTATTGCCCGTTATGTTGGCAATTCCGGTGATGTGCCGGATGTGGCGCAGGAAGCCTTTATCAAAGCTTACCGTGCGCTACCGTCTTTTCGTGGGGAAAGTGCATTTTATACTTGGCTATATCGTATAGCCGTGAATACGGCAAAAAATTACTTGGTGGCTCAGGGGCGCCGTCCGCCTGCAACAGACGTTGATGCGGAAGATGCCGAGTACTATGAAAATGGCAGTGCATTAAAAGAAATTTCGAACCCTGAGAACCAAATGTTGTCAGATGAATTGAAGCGGGTGGTATTCAGTACCATAGAAAGCCTCCCGGATGATTTGAAAACTGCAATTACGCTTCGCGAACTTGAAGGATTGAGTTACGAGGAAATTGCGGAAGTCATGGGCTGTCCGGTGGGTACGGTACGTTCCCGTATTTTCCGGGCTCGGGAGGCGGTAGAAAAACGTATTGCCCCCCTAATGCAGCGCTAATATTTGGGCCAAACGGTGACAAAGATGGCTGATAAAGAAAAGATTTCGGCTTTGCTTGATGGTGAAGACGTTGATCAAAGTATCATAAACCAGCTTCTGGTGGATGATAATGCAAAGCAAAGCTGGCAAGCTTATCAATTGATGAGCGATGTGATGCACGGTGAAGCGCCGGGGCACCCCAAGTGGGATATCGCCGGAAACGTGGCGATGGCGCTCGATAATGAACCTGCGCACAGCCTTGCAGACAGTGTCGCGGCGTCGGCGAATGTGGTGTCTCTGCCGCATGTGGAGCAACCAACGCCCCATCAGGCACGTCGTACTATGCCAGCCTGGCTGACACAATTTGGTCAGGTGGCATTAGCTGCCTGTGTTTCTTTGGCAGTGATTGTCGGCGTACAACAATATAACGGTGGTGAAGAGGCTGGGTTAGCGAGTGATGCTAATACTCAGGTGCCTGTTTTACAGACCATTCCTTTTGCCGGAACTGCTGAACCAGTCAGCCTGACGCGGGATTCTGTTCGTACCCGGACTGAATCGCCAAGCGAAGCACAACTGATGGAACAAAGACGTCGTATTAATGCGATGTTACAGGACTATGAGTTGCAACTGCGCCTGAATGCGGAAGACGGCAGTTTGGATAGAACCCTGTTGGAATCACACTGATTCGTGGCGGTGATATGAAGAAAATTCTGGTCGGTGCTCTGACACTGGTCAGCTTGGCTATGCCTTGGCAAGCCTCTGCGGAAGAAGACGCTATGACTTCTGCAGAGGCTTTGTTGCATCAAATGGATCAGGCAACCAGGCAGTTGAGCTATGAGGTGTCTTACATCCTCATCAAGAAAAACAGTATTGAACCCTTACGTTATCGCCATGCAGTAGAAGATGGCGAGACATTTGCACATCTGGTGTACCTCAGCGGTCCGCCGCGTGAGGTTATTCAGCGTGGCAAAGAAGTCAGTTACTTTGAGCCAGGGCTGGACCCGTTTACCATCGACAGCAATCGCATGGTGGCCCCTTTGCCGCCTATTATGCGTACCAATGTGGCAGAGCTGGCCCAGTTTTATGACTTCATCCCCATGGGACGATCCCGTGAGGCGGGAACCGCCTGTGATGTGGTACGTATCGCGCCCAAAGACGGCGCCCGCTATTCCTACCTGTTGTGGATGGACACCCGCTCTCATTTAGTCTTGCGGGCAGATTTACTGGATCGGGATGGTGAGCCTTTAGAACAATACCGCGCAGTGTCTTTTGTCGTGAATGACAAAGTGGCCGATATTCTGGAAAGTCTGAAATCAGTGAAACTGCCGGAAGTGGTTCAGCTACCGCCACAGCCACAGGTGGACTTGTCCTGGCAGGTCGACTGGTTGCCGCTGGGCTTTGAAAGTATTTCACACAACCGACACCGCCTGATGCTGACTGAGCGTCCGGTTGAAAGCCAGATGTATACGGACGGCCTGTTTAGTTTCTCTATTTATGTCTCGGCTGCAGATGGCTTCAGTGTGCGGGAACAACTGGTTCGCCAGGGACGACGTACGCTGCACAGCCAGTTACTGAAAGACAAAGAGATCACTGTTGTCGGTGACATACCGCCGGCAACGGCGCGCCGGGTGGCTGAGTCGGTCTCTTTTCAGGGAGTCAGCCAGCCATGATGCATTCACTGGCCACAGTGGTGGCTGTTGATAAAAAGCAGATCATCGTCAGTTGCCAGCAGCAAACCAGCTGCGGATCCTGTGCCTCACAAAATAGCTGTGGCACAGGCGTAGTCAGCAAAGTATTACCTGGTCGCCAGCATCAACTGACGTTATCGACAACCCATATTAATGATCCTATTCACATCGGTCAGCTGGTTGAAATCGGGTTATCTGAACGCAGCGTGCTGCAATCTGCGTTGCTGGTTTACGTGCTGCCGTTAGTGTGTCTGCTGTTGGGGACCTTGCTCGGCCAGTGGTGGTTTGTTGAGCTGGCTGGCGGTGGCGAAGGGGGCGTAATTGCCTGTGCCCTTGCCGGTGGCGTGGTAGGACTGCTGATTGCGCGATATCGCGCCAGAAGATTATCGGCCCTGGGGGATTATCAACCCAGCCTGATTCGGGTGCTCGGAAAGCCTGTCGCGGAGGGGCTGGAAACAAATGCACTATCGAAAGATAGCAGCAGCCGTTGAAATTCGGTAGAATCTGCCAACTTGATCGTAAGATCCCATTCATTTTTAAATCACGAGTTAGTCACGCCAATTCATGAAGCACATTCGTAACTTTTCGATTATTGCACATATCGACCACGGTAAGTCGACGTTATCTGACCGCTTGATTCAAGTCTGCGGTGGCCTTTCCGATCGTGAAATGGCTGCGCAAGTGCTTGATTCAATGGATCTGGAACGTGAACGTGGCATCACCATCAAGGCCCAGAGCGTGACGCTCAATTACACGGCAAAAGATGGTGAAACCTATCAACTGAACTTTATCGACACACCGGGACACGTAGACTTTTCCTATGAAGTCTCCCGTTCGCTGGCGGCCTGTGAAGGTGCGTTGCTGGTGGTCGATGCCGGTCAGGGTGTGGAAGCCCAGACACTGGCTAACTGTTATACCGCGATTGAAATGGATCTGGAAGTTGTGCCGATCCTGAACAAAATCGATCTGCCAGCGGCTGATCCTGAACGTGTCGCGGAAGAAATTGAAGAAATCGTCGGTATCGACGCGATAGAAGCCACCCGTTGTTCAGCCAAAACTGGCCTGGGCGTTGACGAGGTGCTGGAAAACATCGTGCGTTCGATTCCTGCGCCAGAGGGCGACCCGGATGCGCCGCCACAGGCGCTGATCATCGACTCCTGGTTCGATAACTACCTGGGTGTTGTTTCTTTGGTCCGCATTAAAAACGGCGCCCTGAAGAAGAACGATAAGATCAAGGTCATGAGCACAGGACAGACCTGGAACGTTGACCGTATCGGTATCTTTACTCCGAAACAGGTGGATAAAGACATACTGAGAACGGGCGAAGTGGGCTGGGTGGTCTGCGGTATTAAAGATATCCTGGGCGCGCCGGTGGGCGATACCCTGACACTGGCGAAGAACGGCTGTGAAAAGGCGCTGCCAGGCTTTAAAAAAGTGAAACCTCAGGTGTATGCAGGCCTGTTCCCGGTATCGTCTGACGATTATGAGAACTTCCGTGATGCACTGGGCAAACTGAGCCTGAATGATGCTTCACTGTTCTATGAACCGGAAAGCTCTGCCGCTCTGGGCTTTGGCTTCCGCTGTGGTTTCCTTGGCATGTTACACATGGAAATCATTCAGGAGCGTCTGGAGCGTGAATACGATCTGGATCTGATCACCACTGCACCGACTGTAGTGTATGAGGTGAAGAAGAGTAATGGCGACATGCTGTATGTTGACAGCCCGGCCAAACTGCCGCCTATTAATGATATTGAAATCATTGGCGAGCCGATTGCCCGCTGTAACATTCTGGTGCCAAGCGAATACCTGGGTAATGTGATTACTCTGTGTGTTGAAAAACGCGGCTCTCAGGTCGATATGGTTTACCACGGTAACCAGGTTGCGCTGACTTATGACATTCCGATGTCAGAAGTGGTACTGGATTTCTTCGACCGTCTGAAGTCAACATCGCGCGGTTATGCCTCTCTGGATTATGGCTTCCAGCGTTATCAGGAATCTGACATGGTTCGGGTCGATATCCTGTTAAACGGTGACCGTGTTGATGCGCTGGCTATCATTACCCATAAAGACCATGCGCAATCGCGTGGTCGTGATGTGGTTGAGAAAATGCGGGAGTTCATTCCCCGCCAGATGTTTGATATCGCGATTCAGGCAGCGATCGGTAACCACATTATCGCTCGCTCGACCGTGAAACAGTTACGCAAAAACGTTATCGCCAAGTGTTATGGTGGTGACGTGAGCCGTAAGAAAAAACTGCTGCAGAAGCAGAAAGAAGGTAAAAAGCGCATGAAGCAGATCGGCAATGTCGAACTGCCGCAGGAAGCCTTCCTCGCCATACTGCATGTAGGTAAAGACAAATAATTCGAGTCCGCCTTCCGCCGCATTATGCGGCGGAATGGTTAGGGTCTTCAGACCCTGAGAGACCATGAAAAATTCATCATAGGGACATTAGGAACAGCAATGGCAAATCTGTTTTCGTTAATTTTAGTGCTGGCAACCATAGTGACCGGAATTATCTGGGCACTGGACCGGTTCCTCTGGGCACCTAAGCGTCAGTTGAAAATCGACGCTGCGGCGGCCAATGCCGGTGGCCAGGTGGATGCTAAAACCTTGGAAGCTGTTGCGCCACAGCCTGGCTGGGTTGAATCGACCAGCTCTATGTTCCCTGTGATAGCGCTTATCATGGTGTTTCGCTCGTTTATATATGAGCCGTTCCAGATCCCATCCGGATCGATGATGCCGACATTGCTGGTTGGCGATTTCATTCTGGTTGAAAAATTTGCTTATGGTCTGCGCGATCCTGTATTTCGTCATAAACTGGTGGAAACCGGCGAACCTGAACGTGGAGACATTGCTGTCTTTAAATACCCGGTAAACCCTAATGTTGATTACATTAAGCGCGTTGTGGGATTGCCGGGCGATTTAGTTCGCTATAGTGACAATAAGCAGCTCTGTATTGCACCTAAAGGCACCACAGAATGTAAACCTGTCATGATGAGTCAGATGCACGACAGTGATTTTGTTCAGAACCGAACCCGGCTGATCCAGTTTACTGAGCAGCTTGGTGAGGCGAAACATGACATTCTGATCCATCCGCTAAGACCGAATCAGACGTTTGATTATCAACCGCGTCCCGGGCTGGCTGAGTGGGTGGTACCTGAAGGTCACTACTTTGTGATGGGTGACAATCGTGATAACAGTGCAGACAGCCGCTACTGGGGATTCGTGCCGGAAGCAAATCTGGTTGGCAAGGCGGTCGGGATCTGGATCAGCTTTGAATTTGAACGAAGTGCCGATAGTGTACTTCCCTCTTGGATTCCTACCGGTGTGCGCTTCAGCCGCATCGGAGGCATAGACTGATCGGGAAAAAATGACATCTCCTGTACAAAGACTCCAGCGTAAGCTGGGACACGAATTTAAGAACAGCGAATTACTGACCCTGGCGCTGACACACAGAAGCGCCAACGGCACGCACAACGAGCGTCTGGAGTTCCTGGGTGACTCTATCCTGAGCTTTGTGATTGCCGATGAGCTATACCATCGCTTCCCTAAAGTTGACGAAGGCGATATGAGCCGGATGCGCGCCACTCTGGTCCGGGGTAAAACGCTGGCTGAATTAGGCCGCGAATTCGAGCTGGGTGATCATCTGCTGCTGGGGCCGGGCGAACTGAAAAGCGGCGGTTATCGCCGCGATTCCATTCTGGCTGACTGTGTCGAAGCCATTATTGGGGCAATTTACCTCGACAGTGATATCGAATGTGTCCGCCATATCGTTTTGAGCTGGTATCAGAGTCGTCTGGACACCATACAACCCGGTATAAACCAGAAAGACCCGAAAACCCGTCTGCAGGAATGCCTTCAGGGGCGTCGTTTGCCGCTTCCGGCATATACTGTAACTAAGGTACAGGGTGAAGCACACAATCAGGAATTCACTGTACAGTGCGACGTCTCGGGGCTGGATAACCCTGTGGTTGGTAAAGGCGGTAGTCGGCGCAAGGCTGAGCAGGCTGCGGCAGAACTGGCATTGAAGCAGTTAGAATCATGACAGATAAAACACATTGTGGCTTTATTGCCATCGTTGGCCGTCCGAATGTCGGTAAATCAACACTGCTTAACCGTCTGGTCGGGCAGAAGTTGTCGATCACCTCGCGTAAACCGCAGACCACCCGCCACCGTATCATGGGCGTGGATACCCGAGACGGTTATCAGGCTGTGTATGTGGATACCCCCGGGCTGCATATCGAGGAAAAGCGCACCATTAACCGCCTGATGAACCGTGCGGCCAGCAGCTCGCTGACCGATGTTGAACTGGTGCTGTTCCTGGTGGACGGCACCATGTGGACGCCGGACGATGAAATGGTGCTTAACAAGCTGGCGAAAAGCGGCCTGCCTGTGGTGCTGCTGGTCAACAAAGTCGATAACGTTAAAATGAAGTACGATCTGTTCCCGCATATGCAGGAGCTGGCGAAAAAAATGGACTTCAAAGCTATCGTGCCGATTGCTGCCAAGCATGGTACCGGTATTGAGGATGTTGAAAAGATAGTCCGCGGTTGTTTGCCGGAAGGGGAGTATTACTTCCCGGAAGAGTACGTGACAGATCGTTCACAGCGTTTTATGGCCTCGGAAATCATCCGTGAAAAGCTGATGCGTTTTACCGGCGAAGAGCTGCCGTATTCTGTGACCGTTGACATAGAGCGTTTTGACTATAATCCGGAAACCGATGGCTTTGATATCAACGGTCTGATTCTGGTTGAGCGTAAGGGCCAGAAGAAGATGGTGATAGGCAAAGGTGGCGAGAAAATCAAAACCATTGGCCGCGAAGCCCGTCTCGACATGGAAGATTTGTTCGAGCGCAAGGTGTACCTTGAACTGTGGGTGAAAGTGAAATCCGGTTGGGCTGATGACGAACGCGCCCTGCGTAGTCTTGGCTATATCGACGATCTTTAAGGACAGCGATGGAAGGGTTGCAGCGCTGTTTTGTTCTGCACTCTCGTCACTACAGCGAGACGAGCCTGATCCTGGATGTCTTCAGTGAAGAGTCCGGTCGGATCACCCTAATAGCGAAAGGTGCCCGTCGTAAGCGCTCCAATCTCAAAGGAGCGCTTCAGCCATTTACCCCCCTATTCATCAAATGGACTGGCCGCGGCACTATGCCGGTTCTGACTCACGCCGAACCTATCAGTATCGGGCTGCCCATGCGCAGCTATATCCTGTATTCCGCCTTGTATGTGAACGAGATTCTGGCTCGGGTACTGGAAGTTCAGACGCCTTATCCTGCCTTGTTTCTTGATTATCTCAATGTGCTGAGAGAGCTTGCTCAGGCGGAAAATCCCGAACCCGCACTACGCCGCTTTGAACTGGCGCTGCTGGATCACTTGGGTTACGGTGTGGACTTTCTTCATTGTACCGGCAGCGGGCTGCCGGTTGACGATGAAATGACGTATAACTACCGGGAGCAAAGAGGTTTTATTGCTTCTATGGTTGCCGGCCAGCTGACGTTTACCGGACGGCAACTGAAAGCCATTGCCGCCCGGCATTTTGAATCCCAGGATCAGCTCAGGGCAGCAAAGCGCTTTACACGTATGGCCCTGAAACCGTATCTTGGCAGCAAACCATTAAAAAGCAGGGAATTGTTTGTCCCTAGAGGAAGGAGTACCGCTACATGAAGAATATACTGCTCGGCGTCAATATCGACCACGTTGCGACTTTACGTAATGCCCGCGGCACCCGGTACCCGGATCCGGTGCATGCGGCCGAAGTAGCAGAACGCGCAGGCGCTGATGGTATTACCATTCATTTACGCGAAGACCGTCGTCATATTACTGACCGCGATGTCCGCATTCTGCGCGACACCATTCAGACGCGTATGAATCTGGAAATGGCAGTGACCGATGAGATGGTGCAGATAGCGCTGGATACCCAACCTGAGTTCGTCTGCCTGGTGCCGGAAAAACGAGAAGAGCTGACCACTGAAGGCGGCCTGGATGTGGTGGGTCAACTGGACAAAGTGAAAGCGGCAACCGAAAAACTGAGCTCGGCGGGTATTTTGGTTTCTCTGTTCATTGATGCGGATCGCGCGCAAATCGATGCCGCTGTGGCTTGTGGTGCGCCTTATATCGAGCTGCATACCGGCCATTACGCCGATGCAGCAACGGACACAGAGCAACAGGCCGAGCTGAAGAAAATTGCTGCTGCGGCCAGTTATGCCCATGATCAGGGTATCAAAGTCAATGCAGGCCACGGGCTGACCTATCACAATGTCAAACCCATTGCGGCCCTACCTGAGATTTACGAGCTCAATATTGGTCATGCCATTATCGGCCGTGCCGTGTTTGACGGCCTGCATAAAGCCGTGGCAGACATGAAAGCCGTGATGCTGGAAGCACGCTGGTAACATGGCTATTGTCGGATTGGGGACAGACATTGCTGAAATTGCCCGTGTCGAACATGTACTCGCCCGTGCCGGCGAGACGTTTGCCCGGCGGGTACTGACACCTGAAGAGTTAACCATTTTCAGTCAGCATAAGCAGGCAGGTCGCTATCTGGCTAAGCGTTTTGCCGTAAAAGAAGCGGCCGCCAAAGCGCTGGGAACAGGCATAGCCTGCGGTGTCTCGTTTCAGGATTTTACCGTCACCAATAACGAACGCGGCAAGCCAGAGTTGGCATTGGCCGGTAAAGCGGCCGAGCTGGCCGCGCAGATGGCGGTCCGCCATATTCACCTGACCATTGCCGATGAAAAACACTATGCAGTGGCAACCGTGATCCTGGAGTCGGGCTGAAAGCGCAATCAGTCCGCCGGAGATAAAGAAAGGGAAACGTTGTTTCCCTTTTTTGACGAAAAAATGGGAGGAGTGAACAAGATTTGACGTAAGAGCCTCAAAGGTGGTGGCTGGTATTGGCATGTCACTCACCTGCCGGCTGCCAAAAGCATGAAACAAAGCAGAAAGGTCATCCTTTCTGCATGATGGGTGTTACTGCCGGTAAGCCTGCGATGCCCTGACCACATTGTTCATTTCGTCGATTAGCTCGAACAGTTCCGGTTCCAGCTCGGTGGCTGAACTCCCGGCTTTGAGCTGGGTTTCCAGGGTATAGCAGAGGTTTTTCAGCCTTGGCACGCCACTGTAGGCGCAACTGCCATGCAGTTTGTGGATGGACGGCCACAGGTCAATGTCTTTGCCGTCCAGCACTTCATTGACCAGCATTTCCACTTCGGGCATAAAATCGAGCAGCATCTGCAACATGTCACGGGCCAGGTCTTCTTTGCCTGCAGCTTGTTTCAGCGCCAGATCCCAGTCCCAGCTGACGTTATTATTCACTGTATCAGGCTTAACGGATGGCGCTGCGGAAGCCACGGCAGGTGCTGAACTGTTGCTCTGTGGCTGCGGAATCCATTTGGCCAGCATCTGCTGCAAAATCTGTTCTTCAATGGGCTTGGTCAGGTAATCGTCCATACCAGCACGAAGCAAGCGTTCACGTTCGCCAGCCATCGCATGGGCTGTGACCGCGATGACGGGCGTATGGCTGTTCAGCGTGGTTTCATGAATCGCCTCACAGGCTCTGACGCCGTCCATCTCAGGCATCTGAATATCCATGAAGACTAAATCAAAGGCTTTCTGCTGCGCGTAATCCACGGCTTTACGGCCGCCGGTGGCGGTAATCACGGTTTCTACCCGTTCACTGAGCAGGGCGGCGATCAGTTTCAGGTTGGCCGGGTTGTCATCAACCGCCATAACGGTGAGCGGCAGCAGGGCATCGTTCGTGGCAGCCAGTGGCAGTGGTTCGGGCTCTTCCTGATGATCTGTCTGGCCAATCAAGGCATCAAACAGTTTACGCCGGGCCAGCGGTTTACCCAGACAAGCCGTCACACCGGCACTGAGTAAGCGTTCCGACAAGGCCAGCTCTGTGGTGGGCAGGCACACTAAAACTTTGTCGGCCAGTTGCTCGGCTTTAAAGACTTTATCCAGAATCGTTGCCAGCGGTGGCTGTTCGCCCGGTGACAGGCAGAGCAGGGCAAAGTCGTGATGTTCGACATCGTCCTCCGGCATGTCGGCCCGGTAGGTCACATCCAGTCCGGCTTGCAGCAGGCGTTGCTGCAGCACGTTGGCCGCCTGCAGGTTGGGTTCGATCAGCAGCAGGTGGCGGTTTTTCAGCTCGCTGGTATCGATAGGCTGAGATACCGGCAGGTCAGTTTTGGTCAGTTTGAGGGTGAACCAGAAGGTGGAACCCTGGTGCAGGCGACTGGTCAGGCTGATCTCGCCGCCCATCTGAGTAACCAGTTTCTGGGTGATCACCAGCCCCAGCCCGGTTCCGCCATAGCGGCGTGAAATGCTGGCATCAGCCTGGCTGAAGGCCTGGAATAATTGTGCTTGCTGGCGCTCCGAAATCCCTATCCCGGTATCACGGACCATGAATTGCAATTCGAGGCTCTCATCGCGATCGGCTTTGAGCTCCACGGCTATGTCTATGTTACCGCGCTCGGTAAATTTCACTGAGTTACCGATCAGATTAGTCAGCACTTGCTGAATACGCAGCGGATCGCCAATCAGACCGGTAGGAATACGCTGATCAACCCGCAGTGTCAGCTCCAGGCCTTTCTCGTGGGCACTGGGTGCCAGCAAACGCATGACTTCATCCAGCGAGTCGGTGAAGTCGAACGGAATGTTTTCCAGCAGCAGCTTACCGGCTTCCAGTTTGGAAAAGTCCAGGATGTCATTGATGATGGTCAGCAGATTGTTGGCAGATTTTTCGATCGTCAGCAGGTAATCGTGCTGGCTGGCACTGAGCCGGGTTTTGAGCATCTGGCGGGTAAAGCCGATGACGCCGTTCAGCGGTGTGCGCAGTTCGTGGGACATATTGGCCAGAAATTCGGATTTGACCCGGGCAGCTTCCTGAGCGCGTTTCTTGGCAATATCCAGCTCTACATTCTGTATTTCTAGCTGCTCAAGGGTTTCACGCAGATCGGACGTGGCCTGATCGATGCTTTGCTGCATTTCGATATGGTAGTCAGACAGCGAAATGGCCATGGCATTGATACCGTTTTTCAGGTTATCCAGCTCACCCAGCAATTCACCTTCAATCCGGATATCGAGATGCCCGCGGCGAATTCTGTCTACGACGCTGATCATGTGCGAAATCGGGCGGGTGACATCCCGCATCAGGCGATAGGCAAACAATCCCGACAGGATCAGGCCCAGCAGCAAGACCATCAGCGCAGTAAAGACTTCCTGATACTGCTGCAGCCGCAGGGGGCTCATGTCCATTTCAATGGCGATGTAACCCAACGCCCTGGCCTGAAACCCGGGTGCGGACAGGTTACTTTGCTGTGCTTCTGTCAGTATAGGGGCCCGCATGATCATGGTACTGTCATTGATGATGATGTCAGGAAGGAAGGGGATCGGCTGATCATCGGGAAACATCAGCGCCTCAAAATTCCGATGGAAATTTGAGGTCACAAACAGCTCATTATTGCCGTCAAATACCGCGATACTGCGTACAATATCGGAATGCTTGCGATGGGCATAACTGATGATGCGTCTGACCGCTTCACGGTTATGATCTGCCATGCCGTATTCGGTGGCAATCGCCAGCGGCTCTATGATGCTGGTGCCGGTTGCAATCAGCTGATGCTCCAGATCACGGTAGCGGCTCAATGTGAAAAATGCGCTCAATAGCAGGCCAATGATCAGGGTTGGTGCTAATGTCAGGGTGAAAACCCGGGCGCGAAGTCCGTATTTGGTCATGGTTACAAGAATTCGATTCTGTGGGAGAATTGCTGTCTATGCTGGTCACGCAAGCATGTTCCAGCCCTTAGCTTAATGAATCTTTACCGTAGCGACAATTGAAGTCGATCCGGCGTTGCCTTGAAAAGGCGACAGAACACCGTGAGTTACAACATTATGGCACGCTTTTTTAAGCCGACTAAACGAATTGTCAGCGACACCAAACACAAAGAAGTGACGGTTTCACGTCTGGACCATCTGGGATCAGGTATCGCCCATCTCGATCGCAAACCGGTTTTTATTCCGGGATTGCTGCCTGGCGAACGTGCGCTGGTGCAGCTCACTGACAATAAAAAACACTATGCCCGGGCTAAAGTCATCAAACGACTGACTGACAGCCCTGAGCGCATTACACCTCAGTGTCCTGTCTATGACCAGTGTGGTGGGTGTAACTTGCAACATCTCTCTCATTCTGCCCAGGTATCGGCCAAGCGCCAGTCTCTGGGGGAGTTGATGGCGAAGTTTGCCTTGGGTGGTGACAATGAGACTGCAACGGCATTAGTGCAGGACGAACCTGTTACAGGTGAAGAGTGGCAGTACAGGCGGAGCGCGCGTTTCAGCCTTAGGTTTGAATCCGGCAAAGGGCTGTGTTTCGGTTTTCGCCAAGAGCAGAGCAAAGAGATTGTTGATATTGAGCATTGCCCGGTACTAGCGGCTTCGCTGAATGCTCTGCTGCCGCCTTTGCGTGAATTACTGGCGCAATTGCAGGGCCGCCGGAACCTGGGGCACGTCGAGCTGGTCGAAGCCGATAATGGCCCTGTAGTCCTTATCCGGCATCTCAAGCCTTTTTCTGACCAGGATATGACGAGCATTCAGCAATTTGCTGACAGTCATCATGTTATGCTTTTTCTGGCGCCGGAACCTGATGAAGTGATCCAGCTGGCCGGTGATACGCCCTGCTATGCCGTGAATGGTTTGACACTGCAGTTCTCGCCTAAAGATTTCATTCAGGTGAACCGGACGGTGAATACCCGAATGATAGAACAGGCGCTGGACTGGCTGGATATTCAGCCGCAGGACAGAGTGCTGGATCTTTTCTGTGGCCTGGGTAACTTCAGTTTACCGCTGGCTCAGAAAGCACAGCAAGTCGTCGGTGTCGAAGGGGTGGATGAGATGGTGCGCCGAGCCAGTACCAATGCGGCGCTGAATAAGCTGGCGAATACGGCTTTTTATCAGGGCAATCTTGAACAGGGTATTGAGACGTTCAGCTGGGCCAGCAAAGGTTTCGACAAAGTATTGCTGGATCCGGCACGCGCGGGTGCTGCCGGGGTAATGAAAGAAGTGGCAGCGCTATCACCCAGCCGGATTTTATATGTCTCCTGCAATCCGTCCACACTGGCGCGGGACAGTCAGGTATTGTTGCAACAGGGCTATCAGTTGCAACGGCTGGGAATGCTGGATATGTTTCCCCATACGGGGCACTTAGAATCTATGGCACTGTTTATCCGAACCTGATGCCAGGCTGAGCCGGCAAAGGCCGCAGGGAGTAACAGAAAGCCATCCGTAATAACGCTATACAGGACAGAATCATGGTCGCAGTTCGCGGTGCGCATTTGAAGGAAAACGCAAAATTTGAGTTGGTACCCTGGGTAGAGAGTCTGCTGCAGGATGCTAAAACCTCGGACCGTCTGCTCCAAACCTATCAGCGCTGTGAAGCGCATCTGGACAACAAGGAAGCGGCCGGTCAGTTACTGTGGCGTGGCCGGGAAATGGTTGAAATCCTGGTGATGCTCAGTATGGATACCGACACCCTGGTGGCGGCCCTGCTGTTCCCGCTTGTTGAAGGTGGCTTCTACAAGAGTGATGACATCAAAGAGGAATACGGCCAGACCATTCTGCAAATGGTCAAGGGCGTTAAGCAGATGGCGGCAATCAGCCAGTTGAATGCCATCAAAGAAGGCGCGGCACAATCGGCACAGGTCGATAATATTCGCCGCATGCTGCTTTCTATGGTGGATGACTTCCGCTGCGTGGTGATCAAACTGGCCGAGCGCATCTGTAATCTGCGCGAGGTGAAGGACGAGCCGGATAATGTTCGTCGTGCCGCGGCGCGGGAGTGTTCCAATATCTATGCCCCGCTGGCAAACCGTTTGGGTATCGGTCAGCTTAAGTGGGAAATCGAAGATTACGCGTTTCGCTACAAACACCCGGATACCTATAAGCAGATCGCCAGACAGCTGTCTGAGCGCCGTATCGACCGGGAGCACTACATCGACCATTTCGTTAAGGATCTGGATGAGTCGATGAAAGCGTCGAATATCAAGGCGGAGGTGCATGGGCGGCCTAAGCATATCTACAGCATCTGGCGCAAAATGCAGAAAAAGAATCTCGCCTTTGATGAGCTGTTTGATGTGCGAGCGGTGCGTATTATCGCGGATCAGCTTCAGGACTGCTATGCGGCACTGGGGGTGGTGCATACCAAATACCGCCATCTGCCCAAAGAGTTCGATGATTATGTGGCCAACCCCAAACCCAACGGTTATCAGTCGATCCACACTGTGGTGATCGGCCCGGAAGGCAAAGCTATTGAGATCCAGATCCGCACCAAGCAGATGCACGAAGAATCCGAGCTGGGGGTGGCCGCGCACTGGAAATACAAAGAATCCGGCACCTCTGCCGGCGCTCACTCTGCCTATGATGAGAAAATCAATTGGCTGCGTAAGCTGCTGGCCTGGCAGGAAGAAATGTCCGACTCTGGCGAAATGCTCGAAGAGTTGCGCAGTCAGGTCTTCGATGACAGAGTCTATGCCTTCACCCCGAAAGGGGATGTGGTCGATCTGCCCTTGAATGCTACTCCGCTCGATTTTGCCTATCACATTCACTCTGAAGTTGGTCACCGCTGTATCGGGGCCAAAGTGGAAGGGCGAATTGTGCCTTTCACCTATCACCTGCAAATGGGCGATCAGGTTGAAATCATCACCCAGAAAGAGCCGAATCCGTCGCGTGACTGGCTGAATCCGAACCTGGGCTTTGTCAATTCAAGCCGGGCACGAGCCAAGGTGCATGCCTGGTTCCGTAAGCAAGACAGAGATAAAAACATCACGGCTGGCCGGGAAATTCTGGAGCAGGAGCTGCATAAAATCGGCGCCACCATGAAAGATGCCGAGTCCTATGCCCTGAAGCGCTTTAACGTGAACTCGACCGATGAGCTGTTTGCCGGTATCGGTAGCGGTGA
This sequence comes from Photobacterium sp. 2_MG-2023, assembly GCF_030547675.1. NCBI lineage: Bacteria > Pseudomonadati > Pseudomonadota > Gammaproteobacteria > Vibrionales > Vibrionaceae > Photobacterium > Photobacterium sp. 2_MG-2023. Next base: position 19,903 of record NZ_JAUOQQ010000028.1, on the reverse strand, counting down.
TCTGCGTATCAATCAGGTGATTAACCACATCAATGCGCTGGTGAACAAGCCCACGGCTGAAGAAGAAGATCAGCAGTTGTTGGAGCGTTTAACCGAGGCGGGCAGCAAAGCCAGCCAGAAAAAGCCGCAGCGCGATGCTGTGGTGGTGGAAGGGGTGGATAACCTGATGACCCACCTGGCGCGTTGCTGCCAGCCCATTCCCGGTGATGACATAGTCGGCTTTGTGACACAGGGGCGGGGGATTTCGGTTCACCGCAGCGACTGTGAACAGCTGGAAGAACTGCGTCATGTGGCGCCGCAGCGGATCATTCATACTGTCTGGGGCGGAAGCTTTGCCGGGCGCTACACGCTGACCGTCAGGGTAACCGCTTCTGAGCGTAACGGCCTGATTAAAGATCTGACCAACACCATGCACAATGAAAAGGTCAAAGTGGCCGGCGTGAAAAGCCGGATCGATTTCAAAAAGCAGATGGCGATCATGGATTTCGATATTGAGCTGACTGATCTCGACAGTCTGGGCAGACTGATCCTCCGCCTGGAGCAGGTGAAAGATGTCTTTGAAGCCAGACGACTGCACTGATCTCATCCTATCGACAAAACGGGCTCCGGCCCGTTTTGTGCCCAATAACAACCTGACACAGAGCACAGGATAACCATCATGAGCGATAAGCCCATCAACACCTTACTTTCCATCATGACGCAGCTGCGCGACCCGCAGCGGGGTTGCCCCTGGGATCTCAAACAGGATTTTGCCTCTATCGTGCCCCACACGCTGGAGGAAGCCTATGAAGTGGCAGATGCCATTGCTGAAGAGAGCTGGGATGATGTGAAGGAAGAATTGGGCGATTTGTTATTTCAGGTAATCTTCTACAGCCAGTTGGCGAAAGAAAAAAGCTTGTTTGATTTTGATGATGTGGTCGGCGCGATCAATCACAAACTGATTCGTCGCCATCCTCATGTTTTTGCAGATAAAGATTTCGCCGATGAAGCAGCAATACATGCGAACTGGGAAGCGGAAAAGGCCAAAGAGCGTGCAGAAAAAGGGCAGGATGACAGTATTCTGGCTAATATCCCTAAGGCAATGCCTGCTCTGAACCGGGCCGATAAAATCCAGAAACGCTGCGCCCAGCTGGGTTTCGACTGGCCAACGCTGGGGCCGGTCGTTGACAAAGTGCAGGAAGAAATCGATGAAGTGATGGAAGAAGCCCATCAGGCGGTACCCAGTCAGGAACGCATCGAAGAGGAGATCGGGGATCTGCTGTTTGCTGTTGTTAACCTGAGCCGGCACCTGAAAGTGAAACCGGAAATGGCCTTGCACAAAGCCAACCGTAAGTTCGAACGCCGGTTTCGCGAAGTGGAACGCTGTGTGCTGGAACAGGGCAAGTCGATTGACGCATGTTCACTGGATGAGCTGGATGCCGAGTGGGAAAATGTTAAGCGCAAGGAAAAGTCTGTTTCAGCATCAAAGTGAGCACTAACCCGTAAGCAGACTTTTCATCAAGGATACCGGGCTTGATTTGGAACAAAAAGCGTCTGGGTTTACTGTGATAGTTTTCACGTTGTGGCAATAAAATGTGTCTGGTATACTAATTTCCCGTCCAGATACTTTTTATCCTCTACACCAATCTTCCAGGTTAAACATGACAACGAATTACATTTTTGTGACGGGCGGTGTTGTATCCTCCCTAGGTAAAGGTATTGCTGCAGCCTCACTGGCGGCCATCTTAGAGGCCCGTGGTCTGAAAGTGACCATGATGAAGCTAGACCCTTACATTAACGTTGATCCAGGCACCATGAGCCCGATTCAACACGGTGAAGTATTCGTTACGGAAGACGGTGCAGAGACCGACCTTGACCTTGGTCACTATGAGCGTTTTATCCGTACCAAGATGACCAAGCGCAACAACTTTACTGCTGGCCGTGTCTATGAAGACGTGCTGCGTAAAGAGCGTCGCGGTGACTATCTGGGTGCGACCATTCAGGTCATCCCTCATATTACTAACGCTATCAAAGAGCGTGTGATTGCCGGTGCAGAAGGCCACGACGTTGCTATCGTTGAAGTGGGCGGTACGGTCGGTGATATCGAGTCCCTGCCATTTATGGAAGCAATTCGCCAACTGGGCGTGCAGCTGGGCCGTGAGCGTGCAATGTTTATGCACCTGACTCTGGTGCCTTACCTGGCCGCGGCCGGCGAAGTGAAAACCAAGCCTACTCAGCACTCAGTCAAAGAACTGCTGTCTATCGGTATTCAGCCGGATGTGCTGATCTGCCGTTCTGACCGTATGATTCCGGCCAATGAGCGAGCCAAGATTGCCTTGTTCTGTAACGTGCCGGAAAAAGCTGTTATCTCAATGAAAGACGTTGACTCCATCTACAAGATCCCTCAGCTGATCAAGTCGCAGGGTCTGGATGAACTGGTTTGTCAGCGCTTTGGTATTACCGCCCCGGAAGCCGATCTGAGCGAGTGGGAGCGCGTTATCTATGAAGATGCCAATCCTACCGGTGAAGTCACTATCGGTATGGTCGGTAAATACACCGAACTGCCGGATGCATATAAGTCAGTCAACGAAGCACTGAAGCACGCTGGCCTGAAAAACCGCTTGTCTGTGACCATCAAGTACGTAGATTCACAGGATGTTGAATCCAAAGGCGTAGAAATGCTTGCAGGTCTGGATGCGATTCTGGTACCGGGCGGTTTCGGTGGTCGTGGTGTTGAAGGCAAGATCATGACAGCGCAATATGCGCGTGAAAACAAAATTCCATATCTGGGCATCTGTCTGGGCATGCAAGTCGCACTGATCGAATTTGCGCGGAACGTGGCAGGTCTGAGCGGTGCACACTCAACGGAATTTGATGCCAAATCACCGTATCCTGTGGTGGGCCTGATCACTGAATGGGTCGACAGCGAAGGTAACGTTGAAGAGCGCACAGAAGAGTCGGATCTGGGCGGCACTATGCGCCTGGGCTCTCAGCTGTGCCATCTGGAAGAGAGCAGCAAAGCCCGTGAAATGTACGGCAGTGCAACAATTCACGAGCGCCACCGTCACCGTTACGAAGTGAACAACAACCTGCTGCCTCAGCTGAAAGAAGCGGGCCTGAAAATCTCCGGCCTGTCTGCTGACAAGAAGTTGGTAGAGATTATCGAAGTGCCGAATCACCCTTGGTTTGTGGCGGCTCAGTTCCACCCTGAGTTCACCTCAACACCTCGCGATGGCCATCCTTTGTTTGAAGGATTCGTCAAAGCGGCTGGTCAGCACCAGCGTGGTGAGTTCGAAGAGTAATCAGTTACAAACAGCTGTTGCACATGGAGTGCGGCAGCTTTTTTTTCGCTTTTTTAAATCAAAATAAAGCAAGAGGAAACACTATGTCTAAGATCGTTAAAGTTTTGGGTCGTGAAATCATCGACTCACGCGGTAACCCGACAGTGGAAGCTGAAGTCCACCTGGAAGGTGGTTTTGTTGGTATGGCTGCGGCACCATCTGGTGCATCAACGGGTTCCCGCGAAGCTCTGGAGCTGCGTGACGGCGACAAATCTCGTTTCCTTGGCAAAGGTGTACTGAAAGCCGTTGAAGCGGTTAACGGTCCTATTGCTCAGGCGCTGGTTGGTAAAGACGCGAAAAGCCAAGCGGACATCGACCAAATCATGATCGACCTGGACGGTACTGAAAACAAATCTAAGTTTGGTGCTAACGCTATCCTGGCTGTCTCTCTGGCGAACGCAAAAGCAGCCGCGGCAGCAAAAGGCATGCCTCTGTACGAGCACATTGCTGAACTGAACGGCACTCCGGGCAAGTTCTCTATGCCTCTGCCAATGATGAACATCATCAACGGTGGTGAGCATGCTGACAACAACGTAGACATCCAGGAATTCATGATCCAGCCAGTAGGTGCTAAAACACTGAAAGAAGGTCTGCGTATCGGTGCTGAAGTGTTCCATAACCTGGCAAAAGTACTGAAAGCCAAAGGTCTGAGCACAGCTGTTGGTGATGAAGGTGGTTTCGCACCAAACCTGGAATCTAACGCTGCGGCACTGGCTGCTATCAAAGAAGCTGTTGAAGCGGCTGGCTATGTACTGGGTAAAGACGTCACGCTGGCGATGGACTGTGCGGCTTCTGAGTTTTACGACAAAGAAGCAGGCAACTACAACATGAAAGGCGAAGGCAAAATCTTCACGTCTGAAGAGTTTAACTTCTACCTGCAGGATCTGGCGAACCAGTACCCAATCGTGTCTATCGAAGACGGTCTGGACGAGTCTGACTGGGATGGCTTCAAGCACCAGACAGAACTGCTGGGCGATAAACTGCAACTGGTGGGTGACGACCTGTTCGTGACTAACACCAAGATCCTGAAAGAAGGTATCGACAAAGGTATCGCTAACTCTATCCTGATCAAGTTCAACCAGATCGGTTCTCTGACTGAAACGCTGGCTGCTATCAAGATGGCTAAAGATGCCGGTTACACCGCCGTTATCTCTCACCGTTCCGGTGAAACTGAAGATGCAACGATTGCTGATCTGGCCGTTGGTACTGCCGCAGGTCAAATCAAGACAGGTTCTATGAGCCGTTCTGACCGTGTTGCTAAGTACAACCAGCTGATCCGTATCGAGGAAGCGCTGGGCGAGAAAGCACCGTATAACGGTCTGAAAGAAGTGAAAGGTCAGGCATAAGTCTGAAGCTTCACTTTTGTCACTTTGAGTGACCCCGGATGATAAGCCGCTCAACAGAGCGGCTTTTTTCTGTCCGAATGGCGGGTCCGGAACTGGTCACATACGGCGCTTTATGGGATTATTACCGGCTTAGAGGCTGATTAGATAGCCTGTCGACTTGTGTTAATCACCCAAGAATGAGGCTTGCATGCGTGTATTCAGTGCAGTGTTACTGCTGGTATTATCCTGGCTGCAGTACGAATTCTGGTCCGGCAAGAATGGCATGTCTGATTATATGGCGCTTAAAAACAATGTGGCGCTACAGCAAAAAGCGAATGCCGAACTGGTTCAGCGTAACCAGCAGATGTATGCAGAAATCAATGATTTGCATCAGGGCCTGGAAGCGGTAGAAGAGCGTGCACGGCATGAGCTGGGTATGATCAAGCCCGGAGAAACTTTTTTCCGCATAGTCGGTGACCATTCCCTCTAGGATGGCCACTCAGCGTTAACTTGGCAGTAAACCCATCATGACTCAAACCTTAACGGCGGTAGTGCCTGCTGCAGGTGTCGGCAGTCGTATGCAGGCCGACAGGCCGAAGCAGTATCTGGTTATCGCAGGCAAAACGATACTGGAACATACGGTGGACAGCTTGTTACAACACCCCGCTATTAGCCGGGTAGTGATTGCGATCAGTGACGGCGATCCTTATTTTAATCATTTGTCTCTGGCCCGTCGTCCGGATGTCGTCGTGGTATCAGGCGGTAGTGAACGTGCCGATTCAGTGTTTTCCGGCCTGGCCACACTGGCGGATAATGATTGGGTACTGGTGCACGATGCTGCCCGTCCCTGCCTGCATCAGGATGATTTGTCCCGTCTGATTGAACAGGCACAGCAGCATGCCTTTGGCGCCATTCTGGCCGCACCGGTGCGCGATACCATGAAACGTGGTAACGGCCGGCAAACTATTGCGGCAACAGTGGATCGCACCGACCTTTGGCATGCATTGACCCCCCAGATGTTTCGGGTCAGACAGCTCAGAGATGCCATGGTCAAATCGCTGGCGGAAGGGGCTGTGCTCACTGATGAAGCATCGGCGCTGGAATATTGCGGCTTTTCGCCGCGGCTGGTGCCCGGTCGGGCTGATAACCTGAAAGTCACTCAGCCTGAAGATCTGGCACTGGCTGAATTTTACCTGCAGCAACGACAAAAGGAGCAGGCATAATGCGAATTGGACACGGTTTTGACGTACACAAGTTTGGCGGTGATGGCCCGGTGATCATCGGCGGGGTTGCAGTGCCTTATGAACAGGGTCTGATTGCTCACTCCGATGGTGATGTCGCTCTGCATGCTGTGTGTGATGCGCTGCTGGGCGCGATAGGTGCCGGCGATATCGGCCGTCATTTCCCTGATACCGATGCGGAGTGGGCGGGGGCAGACAGCCGCGTGCTGCTGCGTGATGTGTACGCCAAGGTTAAAGCGAAAGGCTACCGCCTGGGCAATCTGGATGTCACAATTATTGCGCAGGCACCGAAAATGGCGCCTTATATTGAACAAATGTGCCAAACCATTGCCGACGATCTCGACACCACGGTCGATAATATTAATGTAAAGGCCACAACGACTGAACGTTTGGGTTTTACGGGCCGCAAAGAAGGCATAGCCTGCGAAGCGGTCGTTTTGCTGCGCTCGCTCTGACGCCGCCCCTTCCTGTATAACGGAAAGAATATGACAATTGATATGGACAGCCTGAACTGGCTGAATGGTAAGCCTGTCTGCCAGGGACGAAGCAAAGTTCGCCCGGAAGATTTTATCGTCAAAGAGCAACTGGGTTTTGACTTCACCGGCAGTGGTGAGCATTTCATGGTGAAGATCCGTAAAACCGGCGAGAACACCAAATATGTTGTCAACGAGCTGGCGAAAGCGTGCGGAGTGAAATCCCGCGATGTCAGCTGGGCTGGCCTGAAAGACAGGCACGCTGTGACCGAGCAGTGGCTGAGTGTGCATCTGCCGGGTAAACCAGACCCGGATTTGACGTCATTTGTCGCCGAGCATCCAGGCGTCGAAGTGCTGGCGACCGATCGTCACGACAAAAAACTGCGTCCCGGCGATCTGGCCGGCAACCATTTTGAGTTGCGTCTGAGCGAGCTGGATAACCCTCAGGATCTCGACGCGCGGCTGAAGAAGATTCAACAGCAGGGCGTGCCGAATTACTTTGGTGCGCAACGTTTTGGCCATGACGGTAATAACGTGGTCAAAGCCAGAGCCTGGGGGAACGATGAATTTCGTGTCCGCGACAAGAGTAAGCGCAGCTTCTACCTGTCAGCTGCCCGCTCCTGGTTGTTTAATCTGGTGTTGTCCCAGCGTATTGCCGACGGCAAGGCAGGTACCTTGTTAGCGGGCGACTGTGTTCAGCAGCAGGGCAGAGAAGACTGGCAGCTGGTTGAGCAAATCACGCCTGAATGGCAGGCACAGGTGGCGGCGGGTGAATGGCTGATTACTGCGCCTGTGACCGGCGACAATGCGCTGCCCAGCCAGGGTGAGGTGGCGGCTTTTGAAATGGCGGTGATTGAGCAGGAGCCATTGCTGCTGAAACTGATCCGCGATAACAGGATGCGACACGAACGTCGTCCCCTGATGCTGCGTCCGGCGGACATGCACTGGCAACTGCATGCTGATCAGCTGGAAGTGCAGTTCTCCTTGCCTGCGGGATGTTTCGCCACGGCAGTATTAAGAGAACTGATTGATGAGCCTGAGCAGAAGGATGGCAGATATGCGAATTTTGATCAGTAATGATGACGGCATCTTTGCTGAAGGAATCAATACACTGGCCGATACCCTCAAAGAGCTGGGTGAGGTGTATGTGGTGGCGCCGGATCGTAATCGCAGCGGCGCCTCTAATTCACTGACACTGGAAACTCCTTTGCGTGTTCGTGAAGAAGGTATCAGGCGTATGTCGGTGGAAGGGACACCAACAGACTGTGTACACTTCGCGCTGAACGAGTGGCTGACCGATAAACCGGATATTGTGGTGGCCGGGATTAATCACGGCGCCAACCTGGGTGATGATGTGTTGTATTCAGGCACAGTGGCTGCCGCGACGGAAGGGCATTTTCTCGGCGTACCGGCCATTGCTGTGTCTTTAGTCGGTCGTGAACATTTTGCTACGGCCGCTCAGGTTGTCAAAGAAGTGGTGGGGCGTTTGATGGCCCAGCCTCTGCCGAGAAATAAAATTCTCAATATCAATGTGCCGGATGTGCCTTTGTCTGAACTGGGCGAATGGCAGGTGACGCGCCTGGGTGCCCGTCACCGTGCGGAAAAAATGGTCAGGGACGTTGATCCCCGCGGCAAAACGATATACTGGCTTGGTCCCCCCGGGAGTTGCCAGGATGCCGGGCCAGGTACAGACTTTTATGCGATAGAACACAAGCAAGTATCAATTACACCGCTTCAGGTTGATCTGACAGCACACGATGCGCTGGACGACTTGGCACAGTGGATGAAACAAGTGGAGAGCAACTGATAATGCGCTATGCGGAACAACGCCATAGCCTGATGGAATATTTGTCTCAGCAGGGGATAGCAGACCGTAGGGTATTGCGGGTAATGGATACGGTTCCCCGTGAGCATTTTATTGATGAAGCCTTGTCGCACAAGGCTTACGAGAATAATGCCCTGCCCATCGGGCGTGGGCAGACCATTTCACAGCCTTATATTGTGGCCAGAATGACAGAGTTGCTTGCCTTGCAACCCGGCACCCGAGTGCTGGAGATTGGTACCGGCTCTGGCTATCAGACCGCGATTCTGTCTCGTATGGTGGAGCATGTTTACTCGGTTGAACGCATTAAGGCTTTGCAGTGGCAGGCCAAGCGCCGTTTCAAACAGCTGGACTTACATAATATCTCGACCAAGCATGGTGATGGCTGGCAGGGATGGTCAAGTAAAGGGCCATTCGATGCCATCATAGTGACCGCTGCCGCGGAGGTCGTCCCGCCGGCGTTGCTCGAGCAGCTGTCTGAAGGGGGGCGCCTGGTGATCCCTGTCGGTGAGCAGCACCAGATGCTGAAACGCATCCGCTTACTGGATGGTCACTATGTGACAGATGAAATTGCGCCGGTCCGATTTGTGCCTCTGGTGGCAGGGGAGCTGGCGTAGCGCATGAAAGGTTTTAGCGGAAAAAAGCACAAACTCCCGATGGTACTGGCAGCCTGTTTGTTGCTGTCGGCCTGTGCCACTTATCCGCCTGATGGCGCGAACTATGATAACACCCGGCCTGGTAGCTACCGGGGCAGTTACTATGAAGTGCAAAAAGGTGACACCCTTTATTTTATCTCTTACCTTTCAGGTCGTGATGTCAACGACTTGATTGCACTTAATCAGCTGACGCCCCCTTATACGATATATCCCGGCCAGAAATTGTTTCTGTGGAAGTCCAAATACGTAGCCCCTCAGTTTGGCCAGAAAGTGGCAGCTAAGCCTGCGCCATCTATCAATAAAAAACCGCCAGTGTCACCCAAGCGGGAAGCTGTGTCTTACCAACCTGTAGTTGTGGTCGGTCCAGTTGCGACAGCTGCCGCCGCTTCAGGTACGGCGGCAGCTACAACTGCTGTGGCGGTTGCTAAACCACCAGTAAAATCAACACCCCCGAGTAAACCGGCTAAAACACCGCCTCAGACTAAAGCTAATCCGGCTACAATACCTGCAAAAACCGTGCAAAAAAGCGTCAATAAAGATGTTGATCGCGCTCCCACAAAAGAGTACTCTCAAGACTCAAAAAGTAACAAAGTTGTTACAAGTAAGGTTGGCACAAGTGACAAGGCAGGCAAGTCGCCTGCACCTGTCGCTGACAAGGTTGATACCTGGGTATGGCCGGCGAAGGGAAGAGTCGTTTCCCGCTTTTCCAGCAGTGATAATGGTAACAAAGGCATTGATATTGCAGGCCAGAGAGGCCAGGACGTCAACGCAACAGCTGCAGGGAAAGTGGTGTATGCCGGCAATGCATTACGGGGCTATGGCAACCTTGTCATTATAAAGCACAATGACGACTACTTAAGTGCATATGCACATAACGACAGAGTACTCGTCAGAGAGCAAGATACGGTAACCGCAGGGCAAAAAATTGCTTTGATGGGCAGCTCGGGAACGAACAATGTCCGACTGCACTTTGAGATCCGTTATAAAGGCAAGTCAGTGAATCCGCTCAAGTACCTGCCAAACTGACAGACTGCTCGGGCGTGGTGAACCGGATTTGCAAAACGCTATCTGGGAGGCGCTATGAGCAGAAGTAATGCAGCTACTGATATCGAAAACTATGAAGAGTTTGAAGATGAGATGGAGCTCGATGTTGAAGAACAGGAAGCCGATGTTTCAGCAAAAGCAGACTCAGAGGTTGATGACGCCGACGAAGATTTGGATATCTCGTCCTACAGTGTCACTCAGAAAGCACTGGATGCCACTCAGCTTTATCTCGGTGAAATCGGCTTTTCCCCACTTTTAACCGCCGAAGAAGAAGTTCTCTATGCCCGCCGCGCGCTGCGGGGTGATGAAGTCGCCCGTAAGCGCATGATCGAAAGTAACCTGCGTTTAGTGGTGAAGATCTCCCGTCGTTACAGTAACCGTGGTCTTGCCCTGCTGGATCTTGTTGAAGAGGGCAACCTGGGCCTGATTCGCGCAGTGGAAAAATTCGACCCTGAGCGCGGTTTCCGTTTCTCTACCTATGCAACCTGGTGGATCCGTCAGACCATTGAACGGGCTATCATGAACCAGACCCGGACCATCCGCTTACCAATTCATGTGGTGAAAGAGCTGAATGTCTATCTGCGTACGGCTCGTGAGCTGGCTCAGAAGCTGGATCATGAACCCACAGCGGAAGATATTGCCCTGCAGCTGGATAAGTCGGTGGATGATGTGAACCGCATGCTGCGTCTGAATGAGCGTGTCGGCTCGGTCGATAACCCAATTGGCGGTGATACCGAAAAAGCCCTGCTGGATATCATTCCGGATGAACGTTGTGGCGGCCCGGAAACCTCCACGCAAGATGACGATATGAAAACCTCTATTGTCACTTGGCTGCAGGAACTGAACCCTAAACAGCGTGAAGTGCTGGCCCGACGTTTTGGTCTGCTGGGCTATGAAGCCTCCACCCTTGAAGATGTCGGCCGTGAGATTGGTCTGACCCGAGAGCGTGTGCGTCAGATCCAGGTCGAAGGCCTGCGCCGCCTGCGTGACATGCTGACACATCAGGGCCTGAATATTGAATCCCTGTTCAACCAGGAAATTTGAGGCAAGTGCACTTCTTAAGTGCATGCTGACACAACGAAAGAAGCAACAAGCACAAACAAGAAATAAGAAATAAGAAACAAGATAAAAAGGTAAAAGAAAGGACGCTTCGGCGTCCTTTCTTGATCGTGCCTGATCCGTTACCTGTAACCCGTTACAGCAACGCTTTTAAACGGTACAGCTCATCCAGGGCTTGCCGTGGTGTCAGCTCATCCGGATTCAGGCGCGCCAGCGCTTCTTCTACTTCGCTGGGCTCAGGGATCAGCGAGAGTTGCTGGTTGTCTGCGCGCTGCGCCTGTGGCTGGTCCATGGCGTGCTGGTGGCCCGTGGTCTCCAGTTGCTGCAGCTTCTGCTTGGCTCGCTTAATCACTGATTTAGGGACACCCGCCAGGCTGGCAACCGCCAGTCCGAAAGACTTGCTGGCAGCTCCTTCCTGCACGGCGTGCATAAAGGCAATTTCATCACCGTGCTCAATGGCATCCAGATGAACATTGGCCAGCCCGGGTATCAGTGACGGTAATTCTGTCAGTTCGAAATAGTGGGTGGCAAACAGCGTCATGGCTGCGATTTTTTCAGCCAGCCATTCGGCACTGGCCCAAGCGAGAGAAAGTCCGTCATAGGTGCTGGTGCCACGGCCGATTTCATCCATCAGTACCAGGCTGTTTTCCGTGGCGTTATGAAGAATATTGGCGGTTTCCGTCATTTCCACCATGAAGGTGGATCGGCCTGAGGCCAGATCGTCAGAGGCACCGATCCGGGTGAAAATGCGATCCAAAGGCCCAATAGTGGCGGAATCTGCCGGTACGTAAGAACCAACATGTGCCATCAGAGCGATCAGCGCAGTCTGACGCATATAGGTGGATTTACCGCCCATGTTCGGACCTGTGATGATCAGCATGCGGCGATCTTGGTGTAACGAGATCGGGTTAGCAATGAAAGGCGCATCCAGCACCTGCTCGACCACCGGGTGCCGGCCGGCATTGATATCCAGGCCGGGTTTATCGCTCAGTGCCGGGCGGCAGTAATTCAGGGTATCTGCACGCTCAGCCAGATTGGCCAGTACATCCAGTTCCGACAGCGCGGCTGCAGTCTGCTGCAACTGAGCCAGATGCGGCAACAGGCTGTCAAAAAGAGCTTCCCAGAGTTGTTTTTCCAGTGCCAGCGCTTTGGACTTGGAGTTAAGCACTTTATCTTCGTGCTCTTTCAGCTCAGGGATAATGTATCGTTCTGCATTTTTCAGCGTCTGACGGCGAACATAATGGCTCGGTACTTTGTGGCTCTGACCGCGACTGATCTGAATATAAAAGCCATGCACCTGATTAAAACCGACTTTCAGGCTGTCGATGTCATGGCGCTCACGCTCGCGCTCTTCCAGTTCAGCCAGAAATTTGGTGGCACCATCGGCCAGATCACGCCATTCGTCCAGTTCGGCATTGTAGCCAGGTGCCAGCACGCCCCCGTCACGGATAATGACAGGCGGGTTTTCAATGATAGCGTGTTCCAGCAGGCTGCAAATCTCGTCCATTGGCTGGCTTTGTTCAGCCAGCTGGCGCAGTGATTCGCTGTTTAACTCGGCCAGCAGCTCAGCCAGTGCGGGCAGGTGCTGCAGTGCCGTACGCATGCGGGCAAGATCCCGTGGCCGGGCCGAGCGCAATGCCAGTCGGGCCAGAATCCTTTCCAGATCGCCCATGTGACGCAGCACGCCGGCCAGCTCGGCGAACATGCCGCTGTCTTTCAGGTTGCCGATGGCATCCAGGCGCAGATTCAGCTGCTGACGGTTTCTGACGGGCTGATGCAGCCAGCGTTTGAGCAGACGGCTGCCCATGGGAGTGGCAGTATGATCCAGCACGGAAGCCAGTGTATTCTCTGTCCCGCCGGCCAGGTTCTGGGTCAGTTCCAGATTACGTCGGGTAGCGGCGTCCAGGATCACCGATTGCTCCTGGGTATCCCGGGTGATGGCACGAATGTGAGGTAGCGCGGTGCGCTGAGTATCTTTCACATATTGCAGCAGGCAGCCGGCCGCACACAGGCCGAACTCATCGTTTTCAACGCCAAACCCCACCAGATCCCGGGTGCCGAATTGCAGCGTCAGCTGCTGGCGAGCAGTGTCCAGATCAAACTCCCACACCGGGCGTCGGCGTGCCCCTTTCATATGGCTGAAAAGGCCAGGTAAAGGAAAATCTTCCGGATACAGCAGCTCGACCGGACTGGTACGCTGCAACTCGGCCTGCATGGCTTCTTCGGTATCGGGCTCAATCAGCATGAAACGGCCGGAGGTGATATCCAATGTTGCATAGCCGAAGCGGCCATTCTGACAGAAAATCGCCGCAATCAGGTTATCGCGTCTCTCCTGAAGCAGCGCTTCATCGCTGACGGTACCGGGTGTGACAATACGCACAACCTGGCGTTCAACCGGTCCTTTGCTGGTGGCAGGATCGCCAATCTGCTCGCATATCGCGACGGAAACACCTAACTGAACCAGCTTGGCGAGATAACCTTCAACGGCATGATAAGGCACGCCAGCCATAGGAATGGGCTGACCGTTGCTTGAACCTCGCTTGGTGAGCGAAATATCCAGCAGTTGAGAAGCTTGCTTGGCATCATCAAAGAAGAGTTCATAGAAATCCCCCATGCGGTAAAACATCAGCACATCAGGGTTTTCAGCTTTAAGCCTCAAATATTGCTGCATCATGGGGGTGTGTGTTTCTAAACCTTTTATTGTCACGCTGTTGCCCGCATCAAACCGAGAAAAATCAGGCTGTCTAGGATACGTGAAAGCGTAATAGTGGCAAAGGGGGGAAGCGCAATTTCATGTCGCGACTAATGCTTGAAGCGCCCATACCATCCTAGTAAGGTGTCGGCATTGACTGTGTACGGAGGAAAGCCGATGGTGACGACATCTTTGTCAGCGCAGCTTGGTCAGGCACTGAAAATCCAACAATGGCTCGCCACTACCGCAGAATCCTGTACCGGTGGCGGTGTCTCTGCTGCTATCACGGATATTGCGGGCAGTTCTGCCTGGTTCGACCGAGCATTTATTACCTATAGCAATGAAGCTAAGCAGGAGATGCTTGGCGTTAAACCTGAAACTCTGACTCAGTACGGCGCGGTGAGTGAGCCTGTGGTGCAGGAGATGGCGAAAGGTGCGCTGGCACATTCTCTGGCCTCTATCAGCGTGGCTATCAGCGGTATTGCCGGGCCTGATGGCGGCACGCCGGATAAACCGGTCGGCACTGTCTGTTTTGCCTGGGCGGATACCACAGACTGGCTTGTTGCCGAAACCTGTCATTTTAGCGGAGACCGGCAGGCGGTACGTGCGCAGGCGGTCGAGCGCGCATTGCAAGGCTTACTGGAGCGCCTGAATACTCTGCAGTGAAGATCACACTCTTGCCCGGCCCGGTAGCTGGTCAGGAAAAAAATGCCATACAGTGCTAGACACTGTATGAATAGACAGTATACTAACCAGTAATTTGAATATTGAATTAGCATCCGTTGGAGAGTCGAATGGACGACAACAAACAGAAGGCTCTTGCCGCTGCCCTGGGTCAGATCGAAAAGCAGTTCGGTAAAGGCTCCATTATGAAGCTGGGTGACAACCGTACGATGGACATTGAGACCATCTCAACCGGTTCACTGTCTCTGGATATTGCACTGGGTGCCGGCGGTCTGCCAATGGGTCGTATCGTAGAAATTTATGGTCCTGAGTCATCAGGTAAAACGACTCTGACACTGGAAACTATTGCCGCCGCACAGCGCAAGGGTAAAACCTGTGCATTTATTGATGCTGAGCACGCACTGGATCCTATTTATGCCAAGAAGCTGGGTGTGGATATTGATCAGCTGCTGGTGTCACAGCCGGATACCGGCGAGCAGGCGCTGGAAATCTGTGATGCACTGGCCCGTTCCGGTGCAGTAGACATGATAGTGGTCGACTCAGTTGCTGCCCTGACACCAAAAGCCGAAATTGAAGGCGAAATGGGTGATTCGCACATGGGCTTGCAGGCACGTATGCTGTCTCAGGCCATGCGTAAGCTGACGGGTAACCTGAAACAGTCTAACTGTATGTGTATCTTCATCAACCAGATCCGTATGAAGATCGGTGTGATGTTCGGTAACCCGGAAACCACCACCGGCGGTAACGCACTGAAATTTTATGCTTCTGTTCGTCTGGATATCCGCCGTACCGGCGCTATCAAAGAAGGCGATGAAGTGGTGGGTAACGAAACCCGCATTAAAGTGGTCAAGAACAAGATTGCAGCACCGTTTAAGCAAGCGGAAACCCAAATACTTTATGGTCAGGGCTTCAACCGTTTAGGCGAGCTGGTTGACCTTGGTGTGAAGAATAAACTAGTAGACAAAGCAGGCGCCTGGTATAGCTATAAAGGCGACAAGATTGGTCAGGGTAAGGCGAATGTTTGTAAGTACCTTGGTGAGCATCCAGAAATTGCTGAAGAGCTTGATAAGAAGCTGCGTGAGTTGCTGCTGAACCCTGCCACTGTTTCAGAAGCCGATGCTGAGCTGGCCAGTGCAGAGACAGATAAAGTCGATGCTCAGGATGAAGCTTTTTAATCACGACGAATGATGTCACGGCTGGATAGCCGAAGCAGTTATTCTTTAACGGGCGCTGTGCAGAGGTGAAACCACCCATGCCAGTGCCCGTTTTGTATTGACGGTTGAGCTACCGAAGTATTCAGAGAGCTCGGTATCAATCAGCAATCTATCTTGCTTGGTAATGTAAATCGGGGAGGTGTAAAGGTGAGAAGGCAAGCGCCCAAAATCTCGGCCAAAGAAGCAGCTGTGGGGTATCTGTCACGACGTGACCATGCCCAGCGTGAGTTACAACAGAAGCTCAAGCAGCGCGGCTACAGCGAGCAGGAGGTCAGTGATGCTGTTGCCTATTGCCAGGATTACAACTGGCTGGATGATGCCCGTTACGCGGCCATGGCAGTGCGTAACGGGGTATCAAAAGGCTGGGGCATGTTGCGTATCAAACAGGAAATGAAAATGAAAGGGGTGCATGACTTGTGTATCAAGCAAGCACTGGAAGATGCCGAAGTGGATTGGTTCGAACAGGCCAGAGCGGTGGCACAGCGCAAGTTTGGTGACACTCAAATGGACACACCGAAAGAAAAAGCACGCCGGTTACGTTTTATGCAATCAAGAGGTTTTAATTTCGACCAGATTCGGTATGCCTTAGCGGTTGAAGATGAATACTGAGGCTGATTCTGCCATTGTGTTAACAGAACATTTCCCGTCAAACCCGCGTTGTTTTACAATAGCCAGTAAACCTTTTATCTTAGATTGATTAAACCTGCATGTTAGCTGAACTTTGTTGTTCGGCAGCAGGCAACTGGGGCGCAGTTGCAGGCAGGGGGATTAACACAGCATTATTCAGGATTGTCAAATGTACATGAGCACTGATGAGATTCGCCGTGCGTTTCTTACGTTTTTTGAAAGCAAAGGCCACCAGATAGTCGAAAGTTCGTCGCTGGTTCCCGCCAACGACCCGACCCTGCTGTTTACAAATGCAGGTATGAACCAGTTTAAAGATACTTTCCTGGGTCTGGAAAAGCGTAATTACTCCCGAGCGACCACGGCGCAGCGCTGTGTACGTGCTGGTGGTAAACACAATGACCTGGAGAATGTCGGCTTTACTGCCCGTCACCATACCTTCTTTGAAATGCTGGGTAATTTCAGCTTTGGTGATTATTTCAAAGAAGAAGCAATTCAGTATGGCTGGGAATTTCTGACCGGTGTGCTGAAACTGCCGAAAGAGCGTTTGCTGGTCACTGTGTATCAGACCGATGATGAGGCCTTTAATATCTGGCACAAGGTTATTGGCTTACCGGAAGATCGTATTATCCGAATTGGCGACAAAACCGGCGGTAAGGCATACGAGTCTGATAACTTCTGGCAGATGGGCGACACCGGCCCGTGCGGACCTTGCACTGAAATTTTCTACGATCACGGTGATCATATCTGGGGTGGTCCTCCGGGTTCGCCGGAAGAAGACGGCGATCGCTTTATTGAGATCTGGAATATCGTTTTCATGCAGTTTAACCGCCAGGCCGACGGCCAGATGGATTCGCTGCCTAAGCCTTCTGTGGACACGGGGATGGGGATCGAGCGTTTGGCGGCCATCATGCAAAGCGTTCACTCAAACTATGAAATAGATATCTTTCAGGCGCTGATCAAAGAAGCGGCTTCTGTGATTGGCTATGACGATCTGACTAACCAGTCTCTGCGGGTTGTTGCTGACCATATTCGTTCCTGTGCTTTCCTGATTGTGGATGGTGTGATGCCGTCTAACGAAGGCCGCGGTTATGTTCTGCGCCGTATCATTCGTCGTGCGGTACGCCACGGCAACAAACTGGGTGCAACCGGTGCTTTCTTCCACAAGCTTGTTGGTCCTCTGGCTGAGGTCATGGGCAGCGCGGGTGAGACGCTGAAACAGCAACAGGCTATGGTTGAGAAAGTGTTGAAGATCGAAGAAGAAAACTTTGGTCGTACGCTGGATCGCGGTATGTCGATCCTGAATGAAGCGATTGACGCATTGGATGGCAAAGTACTGGACGGTGAAACTGTCTTTAAACTGTACGATACCTATGGTTTCCCTGCTGATCTGACCAACGATGTCGCTCGTGAGCGTGGTTTCAGCATTGATGAAGAAGGCTTCAACAATGCCATGGAAGCTCAGCGTCAGCGTGCCCGTGAAGCCGGTCAGTTCGGCGTTGATTATAACGACAGCGTGAAAGTGGATGCGGAAACTGAGTTTTGCGGCTACGACGGCACTCAGGGTGAAGGTCAGATTGTGGCGCTTTTCCGTGACGCTGAAGCGGTGGACACTGTGGCTGCCGGCGACAAAGCGCTGATCATTCTGGATCACACACCGTTTTATGCTGAATCTGGTGGTCAGTGTGGCGACACAGGACTGCTTTCCGCCAAGGGTGTGGTTTTCACCGTTGAAGACACGCAGAAGTTTGGCGACGCTATTGGCCATCAGGGCACCCTGAGCGAAGGATCTTTGTCTGTGGGTGATCGTGTGAATGCCCAGGTTGATGCTAAGCGCCGTGCGGCTATCAGTCTGAACCACTCTGCCACGCACCTGCTGCATGCGGCACTGCGTCAGGAGCTGGGTGAGCACGTGGCTCAAAAAGGCTCACTGGTGAAACCTGATAGCCTGCGTTTTGACTTCTCGCACTTGGAATCAGTCAAACCTGAGCAATTGCGCAAGATTGAACGCATTGTTAACGAACAAATCCGCCTGAACCATGTGATTGAAACCAATGTCATGGACATTGAATCCGCAAAATCCAAAGGGGCGATGGCGCTGTTTGGAGAGAAGTATGATGACCAAGTGCGCGTACTGAGCATGGGTGACTTCTCGACTGAGCTGTGCGGTGGTATTCATGCCCGCCAGACCGGTGATATTGGCCTGTTCAAGATAGTGTCGGAAGGGGGAATTGCCGCGGGTGTCCGTCGTATCGAAGCTGTGACAGGTGAAGGCGCCATCGAGGTGCTGCATGAGCAAGACAGTCTGTTGGCCGAAACGGCCAGTCTGGTGAAATCGGATTCAGCGTCTGTTGCCATCAAAGTGAATGCTTTGGTTACCCACAGTAAGCAACTGGAGAAAGAAATCCAGCAACTGAAAGACAAGCTGGCTGCCCAGGAAAGTGCTGATCTGATTAATCAGGTGCAAGAAATTAATGGTACTAAGGTCTTGATTGCTAAGCTGGACGGTGCAGATAACAAAGCACTGCGTGGTATGGTAGACGAGCTGAAAAACAAGCTGGGAAGCGGCGTTGTTGTCTTAGGTAACGTCAGTGACGGCAAGGTTGGCCTGATCGCTGGAGTCACCAAAGATGTGATCGCGAAAGTGAAAGCTGGCGATCTGGTGAATATGGTGGCTCAGCAGGTTGGCGGCAAAGGCGGTGGTCGTCCTGATATGGCTCAGGCAGGCGGTACAGATGCTGGGGCGTTACCCGCCGCGCTGGAAAGTGTGTCGCCTTGGCTGACCGAGCGTCTGTAACGAAGCGCCTTGATTGCAGAACGGCGACTTAAGTGTTGGTGTTGACTGTGGTACAGTCGACATCAATCATTCAAAAAGTGCTATAATTACAGTCAATTGAGTCGTTGAACCTGACAAAGGATGCAATGGCGAGTGGTCGAGTACAGTTTTTGGGTCTGATCTGAGTGGTACGCCAGATGCAGAAAATGTTTGTGGTTGATTGTTAAAGTCTGGATAATCGCCCACTTCTCGCTGTTTCTTGAGCAGTGACCATGAACTCTATGGGCTTTTTTGTGTAAAAAAGCTTTATAAACACTAATTACAAGTAAGATTACTCAAGGAGCAATCGAATGCTAATTTTGACTCGTCGCGTAGGTGAGACGCTAATGATCGGTGACGAAGTAACCGTGACCGTACTTGGCGTAAAGGGAAATCAGGTTCGCATCGGTGTTAATGCGCCGAAAGAAGTGTCTGTTCACCGTGAAGAGATCTACATGCGTATACAGGCAGAAAAAGATACCGGAACACAGGGTTCAGGTAACTACTAATTCCTGTTTTATAAAGAGGTCGGCTAATTAGCTGGCCTTTTTTGTTTTTGGCCGCAGACAACGCGCCAGGTCAGTGAAAATTATGACGAAGTCACCCCCCGGGAAGCTTTTGATAGCGGTTTGGTGATTAAGTGTTCAGCCAGCGATGGAAAGGCGCTTTTTCTCAATAAAGTGTTTGACTTATTTTTGCCTGACAGTAATATGAGCGACCGCAAGACGGTGAGGTGGCCGAGAGGCTGAAGGCGCTCCCCTGCTAAGGGAGTATACGGTTTATCCCGTATCGAGGGTTCGAATCCCTCCTTCACCGCCATTCCTTTCAACAGCTTGAAAGAAGTGGTATTTGCAAATTGCGCGTCCGTAGCTCAGCTGGATAGAGTACCTGGCTACGAACCAGGCGGTCGGAGGTTCGAATCCTCCCGGACGCG